>JAJZXI010000072.1 GCA_021806545.1 Actinomycetes bacterium
TTACCTGTGATGCCAGATCGTCTTTCTGTCCAGATCCACTCACTCTGCAATAAACGACGGTGACTCTACTAACCGGGGCGCCTCCAAGCATGGATCGCACATCAGACTCATCGAAGTAACGGTGTCCACTTGGGAGTCTTTTGGGTGTGATTTTGCCTTCTTGCTCCCAGCGTCGTACCGTACTTGGGCTACGCCCAATCCGTTGTGCAAACTCACTGATGCTATAGGTGTGAGCCATTGCAGCGGATTATAGCCAATGATGGATAGAGAATCGTCAGTTAATAACTCCAACAAGGATGAGTTTGTTCCCTACGCGATGGGATAGCACCGGCGTCTTGCCTGTCTCATACCACCTATCTGCCGTGCGGGGGGGTCCGAAGACAGCGCCCACTCAGGCAAGTTCGCACTGCTTAGGAGTGTATGTATGTTCGTCGACTGTTGCAAACCCCAGTAGCGACTGTACGGTTCTCGCCGTCCCATTCGACTTCAATGCGCAGGTGCTAGGCCGTTGGTGGACCAACCACCACATAGTCCGGCCGAGCGCCACTGTTTGCAGTCGGTTGGCGGCGGTGTGGAACCCGGAGTGCGCTGACATGTGATATGCTCTGGTGGGAAACGGGGAAACAAGGCACATCGAGGCTTACCTAAAAAATAACGGGTATCTTCGGTGTTCCAGAACGGAGCCTATGAAAACCGCCGTGGGTACTCGTCCGATCACACCGTCGGTTGTAGAGCTGTTCGAGACGGCCATAGTGACGGTTGGCGCCTTCGCCGAGGGCGGCGGGCTGGTGGTGGAGACCTCAAGATGGTGTACGGTTCCCGATGCTGATCGACGAGTGCGCGGTGTGCAGCCTTGAGTTTGGTCCCGGTAGAACACAGGCGCAGGTCGAGGTGGTGCGGGTCTACGAGGATCTGGGTCGCTGCCCTGGAGAATATCGGGTACTCGTCGATCGGCTGTGGCCCCGCGGGCTCACCAAGACCTCGATCGACTTAGATGAATGGCTCAGGGACGTCGCCCCGAGCACCGAGCTGCGTCGTTGGTATGGCCATGACCAAGGCCGTTTCACCGAGTTCGTCCGCCGATACCAGGCGGAGCTCAACGGTGAGCCGGGTGCGTCGGCGGTTTCGAAGCTGCGGAAGTTGGCTGCCGGTCGGCGTCTCGTACTGCTCACCGCGACCCGTGATATCCAGCATTCGAGTGCGGTGGTGCTCCAGCAGGCTGTCGCCGAGCGGGGAGTCAGCTAGTCGGTCATGGGCCCCAGTTATCTTGAGGTCTACCCGCCGCTTCGTCTTGATCTCACTGTATGGGGTGCCACGCTGGCCTTCGTAAAACACTATCGACATCCAGGCTGGCACGACCTACCGTCGATGCTGACCGCCGGTGGTAGACGGGAGACGAACCGAGTCGGTCGCTGCTCGCGGTAGAGATCCGACGCCCCAAGATGAACCGAGGGATGTCACCGCGGCCGAAGCTTACCGTAGCTTGAAACCGATGCTTGGCCTCGACGTGGAGCTCGCCGACTTCTGCGATCTTGCCAAGCAGGATGAGTGCTTGGAACACTCGCAACACTGGCCGCTAAGCGGCGGCCCCATGGTGGGATGATCTACTTTCACCTCCTCCTCGACGGTCTGGCCGACGCAGGCCATCTCGAAGCGGTTGGCGGTGGTGCTCCGCGTGGAGGCGGGGCCAGCACCCTCCACGACAGCGATCCACCGGCAAAGAGGTCGAAGCGGGACATGAGGACCGCTACGCGCGATGCCCCACGCCGCCTCGAATGGCGAGTCAACGCGGATCTTCGGACTATTGCTCACGTCCCCGCCCGGTCCCGGAATCATCGATACCGTCGCGCGCACCAGTGAGTCGGTTGTGGACACTGCAAATGTCATTGGAACACTTCGCCGTCACCAGAGTCTTGTGGTATTACCATTCGTCGAACAACGAAGTATACTGGTGTTACCATGGTGAGGGTGGAAGACACCTCGATGCACATGGGTGACGCTGACATCGCCGTGGTAGCTGCGCTCATGGGCGAACCCGCGCGCGCCAAGGTGCTCATGGCCCTCCTTGATGGAAGAGCGCTCGCTGCCAGTACGCTTGCAGCCGAAGCAGGCGTTGCGCCCTCAACGCTATCGGCACACCTCGCCCGGCTGGTCGATGGCAACCTCATCAGTGTCGAGGTCTCCGGTCGCAACCGGTACTTCCGGATCACCCGACCTGCGGTTGCGGAGGCGCTGGAGGCGCTCGCTCGCCTGGCGCCAACGCAACCGATCCGCTCGCTGCGTCAAGGGACCCACGCTGAGGCAATCCGGCGGGCTCGAACGTGCTACGATCACTTGGCTGGTCGTCTCGGTGTTGAGCTCTTGGATACGTTGGTTAACTCCGAGCTGCTGGTTGTCGAACGCTCGCAGGACGCGATATCTGATCCAGTTCTCGGCGCTGGACGAATACAGCGCTACACTCTCACCTCAGCTGGCAAACGGCGACTCGCGGACCTTGGCGTCGTGCTCGACCCGTCAAGCCGACGACCGCTCACGCGCTATTGTTTGGACTGGAGCGAACAGCGTGCGCACCTGGGCGGAGCGCTTGGTGCCGCTCTCTTGACCCGTCTTATCGAACTCGGTTGGCTTAACAGGTGCGACCGTCGGATTATCAAGGTCAGCAATGCCGGACGTGACGGCCTTGCAGCCGAATTCGGTATTATCCTTGGGCCCTGAACCACCATTCGAAGCCGCCCCTCCAAAACAATGTGCCAGCACGACATGGACTTTGGCACTCTGTGCAAGGGGGAAGCACTTAGTATCCTGCAAGCACCGATCGAATACTACCGAGTTCAGCAACTCCACCCGAAGACTCAAGACGTCGAGGATCACCCGGCATACGACCCCATAGCAACAGCAACCGAGATGCCAGATCGCCACGCACATCCGGGTCGCTCAAGGTCTTGCTCCACTCAAGGCGCGCACCGTCATGATCGACCAAAACAAGGATCTGCTTCGACCTTGGTGCATCCAGGATCGCCTGGAACGTTCTTGGTCCAGCGGTCGCTCCTCGAGTGAGAAGTGCGCGTCCCAGCACAGTAACCGCGTGGTGGGTGAACTCAGGTTGACTGAGGAGCTGGAGACTCACAGCGTCATCCCCGACGAGATCAAATCGATGCAGAGCAAACTCGCTGCGCAGGTGTGTCACGAAGCTCGAGACGGCCATCTGTCGGCCGGTCCATGGTACTGCCGCTTCGGCGTCGACACCCAGAACCGTGTCGAGAGACTTGATGACCCGCCCAATGTTGCGCTGAAGCTCCAATCGAAGATTCGAATCCTCCATGGCGACGAAGGGTGCTTCGCGCTCCTCGAAGCTCCGTGTCGACGGTATCGGCCGCCCCTCGCCCTGGGCCTCTAAATGGAGGGCAATCTCAAGCGCTCCCGCCGCGAGATGCGCGACGACCTCGTGTGCACGCCACAGTGCACACATCGTGACAGCGTTCGGTGCAGTATTGTCCAAAGCTTCCAGGAAGGCACCGACCTCCCGTGTCAGCGCGCTTGACGGTGTTGCAACATCTTTCTTGACCATAGGCGCATGATAACCGGCATACGCTTTGGTGGGGAGCGAAGTATGATCACCAGCGGCAATCATCTTGAGTCCACCGCTACCGTTGCTCCCGAGTGACCTTTAGTGCACCCGGTTTCTCTGTGAGGATAAGGATGCCGACTATCCCTCGGGGTCAAGGGGAACCTACCAAGCCTCTTGGAGTCATCGCGAGAGTCTTTTCCGCTGAGCACGAGGAGATCGTTCGTGGGCATGGATGCGTCGAGCGAAGAGTCACTAAAGTCGCTCCTGCGATCGCAGGTATCAACTTGGCTTATGCTACTCCGGTCGTTGTTATCTTGCGAAAAGTGACGGACTCAAAGTCAACAAGGTCTCCTTCTACATAACAAGTCTCGCACTAGCTGAGTCAGGTGCCGATCGGTTCGCAAAGGTCGTTTGCGGCCGCTGGGCAATCGAGAATGATCTTCCCGGGTTCGAGATGTCACCTTTGACGAGGATCGCCCACAGGTAAGGATTGGCTTTGCACGGCGAAGTCTCACCTGTTTGGCAACCGATCAATTGGGTCTCGTCATTTCGCTGGAGCGCACGAGGCATTCGGCGGACATCGCGTGAGTATGCTGTTCGACGTGTAACCAGGTGCCGATCAATTCGCTAGAGTTAGCCACCGTTCTGGCTCGCTATTGCGACGAAGATAACAAACACGCCAGAAGATAACTGGGCGCGTGGTGCATGTGCAAGGCAGAGTTTGTAATGTCGGTAAGTCTATAGTTCTCCAACCCTGCTGATAGCCCTCGAAGAGGGACTTTGCGAATCACCGTGCTTCGGGATTAGTCGGCGTTGACCCCTCGGTCCGCGAGGGCACCAGTTTGGGAGCGACAAGGATAGGGGCTGGGACCGGCTGGAGCAGAGCCAACATTATGGCATCCGATGGGCGAGCCTCAAACAGCGTGGTGTGACCATCCTGACCACCGACAGCGAGAACTGCGTGCACGTTACCGTCGAGAACATCGTTGAGCGCAACATAACTCACGCCAAAGCCATACGCCGCCATGATGTCCCCCATGAGCTCAGCAGTCATCGGTCTCGGCGCGCGCTCCTTGGCTAAAATCAGCGACAGCTGGCGGGCCTGCTCTATGGAGATAGGTATGTCAAACTCCATGAGCGAGGTGTCATCGGGCAGCAAGGTGATCCTAGCAAAAGGTTCGGGCAACTCCACGCCAAGGCGAACCAATCGGCAGGGTACAAAGCCGACGAGGTTGAAACTCTCAGGCTCTAGCACGGGCACGTTGGGCCCCAACATTGAGCGATAAACCGATCATCGCGAAGAATGCAAGCATTGCCGATCCTCCATAGCTGATCAGTGGCAATGGAATGCCGGTAATCGGCATTATGCCGATCGTCATTCCGACGTTCTGAAAAACCGAGTAGCCAATCCACGCGAGGGCGCCTGCAACGATCAGGGTGCCCATGATGTCCTTCGACCAGCGCATAGCACTCCATAGTCGCCATATCAAAATCGCATAGCCCGCCAAAAGGCTGGCTGATCCCACAAAACCAAGTTGCTCTCCAATTGCCGTAAAGATGAAGTCGGTCTGCTGTTCAGGTACGAACGCCAAAGTGGTCTGTGATCCCTGGAAGAGACCTACTCCAAAGATATGTCCGGAGCCGATTGCGATCTTGGATTGTGCCAGGTTGTACCCGAAGGTCGACGTGTACGCCTTCGGATTCATAAATGAGAGCAGCCGGTGGAGCTGGTAGCTCTTGAGAAAGCCAACATGGAGTATAGCGACGACGCCGACGACCCCGATGATGACCAGGCCGAGCAGATAGCGTGCAGGCACGCCCGCCATCACCAACATCAACGCGGTAATGATGCCGATGACGATCCCGGTGCCGAGGTCCGGCTGCTTGATCACCAGCACCATCGGTATACCTCCCATGAGCAGCATGGTCACCAGTGCACGCAGGTCGATCGGATCATCACGATTCGAGACGTAGGCCGCGATGCCAAAGATCACGCCAATCGGAGCGAACTCCGACGGCTGCACCTGGATTGGACCCAGCTGAAACCAGCGTTGCGACCCAAGTTGCGAGGTGCCCACCGGCGAGAGGACCGCCACCAGGCCGAGGACGCTCGCGCCATAGATGAGGTAGGCGAAGTGTGCGATACGTTGATAGTCAATAAGGGCGAGCACGATCATGGCGACAACCCCCAATACGAGGTATATCGCTTGGCGTTCGAAGTAGTAGTACCCGGAGATGCCAGCGTGCATCAACTGCACCTTCGTGGCTGAGTAAACCATGAGAACGCCAAACACACCGATGGCTAGCGCGACTACTGCCAGCACAAGATCGACCTTGCCAAGCCGGCGCAACAGGCCGGCACTACGTCCGGCAGCCACCTGGGTCATGACAGGCCTAGAAGCCTCTCGAGGGAGGAGCGGGCCATGGCGCTTTGGCCAGCCTCAGCCTGGAACCGAACTAGCGCGGTCGCAATCCAGTCGGAGAGCTTGAGATTCTCCGACCGAATCCGGACCCCGCCCACCACATGATCGACGCGACTGGCAAGTATCCTACCATCCTTGTCGCGTTCGATCGTAAAGCGTTCCGACCCGACATCGAAGTAATCAGTGCGTTGCTTGCGCTTTGTTGTCGTATGGAGGCGGTCCTTGAAGAGCTCTAATACCCGCTCAAGACCCACCGTCTCCAGTGCCTGCGCCTCGGCTGCCAGCCTGAATAAGTCTGAAGAATCTACCAGAGCGTCAGCGCCTGCGCCAATGGCGTCACCCGATTCTTGACCATTGTCTGCTACCATGATGGTTAATAGAGTAGTAGCTCTAGCTGGCATCACTTTAGGGTTAAGGAGATCCTTTCATGAGCATGTTCAAACGGGTTTCTCAGGTCTTCCAACAGAAATCGAACGCGCTGCTCGACAAGGTCGAGGATCCTACGCAGGCGATCGACCTGAGTTATGAGAAAATGCAGGAGAATCTGCAACAGGTACGACGTTCTATTGCTGATGTCCTCACGTCGCAAAAGCGGCTCGAGGCCCAACGTGCTCAGCTTCAGGCTCAGTACGACAAGCTGCAGGGGCAGGCACGTCAGGCCCTCCAACAGGGGCAGGAGGACGTCGCCAAGATGGCCTTGCAGCGTGCTACGGCGATCCAGCCCCAGATCGACGCCCTCAATCCACAGATAGCCCAACTTGCCCAGCAAGAGAGCGCGCTCGAGGAGACCGGTCGTAATCTCAACTCGAAGATCGAGGCGTTTCGTGCACAACGCGACACGATGAAGGCCCAATACACCGCGGCCAAGGCGTCTTCTGCTGCGTTGGAGAACCTCACCGGTCTCTCTGATCAGATGACGGATGTCAACATGATGATGGACCGTGCTCAAGACAAGATCTCCCAGATGCAATCGCGTGCCGCCGCCGTTGGCGAGCTTGCCAACTCCGGGGTGCTCGATTCGCCGACACTTGGCGGTCGCGGTGATGACATCGAGGCTGCACTCGCACAAAAGTCATCGGCAAGTGACGTCGATCTCCAGCTCGCTGCTATGAAGGCAGAGCTCAACGGTGGAGCGGCCGCACCTGCCAGCCTCGGTACCTCCTCTCCTGGTGAGGATACCAAACAGCTTGGTGCCGCGGCTTCGGCCGACACCCCGGCGCAAGCCGCGCCTGCCACCGGCGATACCTTTGTCGTGCGAGTCCTTGGGCAGCGTCGCTATCGCATCGCCAGCTCTATCCGACCGGCACTCGATGGTCTTGATGCCGCGCTTGAGATGGCGGTCGACAAGGACGATGCCGACGCCTTCACACAGCTTGTCAAGCAGCTCGGGCTTCTTGTCACCACGAACGGAACTGCACTCGAGGAGACCGACGCCACCAAGGCAGACATGGTTCTGCCGAGCCCGGACATGACGCTCGATGAGGCAAAGAAGCTCTTCTTCGAGGCACCTTCGGGTTCGAGTGTCGATCCGGAGACTCCAGCGGCCGATGCCAACGGACAATAGGCGATCATCTGCGCGTAGGCTCCTACCGCAGCAGCCGGCTGAGTTCCTTGATGTCATCGCGTAGCTTCGCTGCCTCCTCGAAGCGGAGTTCGGTTGCGCAGGTCTCCATTTCGACGGTAAGGGAGTCGATGACCTCTTGAAGCTGCTCGGGTGCCAGATGCGAGTAGCGCTCTTCGACCTTAGAGCGACGTAGCTTAGGCACCCGCGCTCCTGGTCGCTCGTCGCCGATGAGGTCGGTCAGTCGCGCCGTCACAGTGGTCGGTGTAATGCCATGGCTGAGGTTATACGCCTCCTGGAGGGCGCGCCGGCGTGCCGTCTCGGAAATGGCATACTCCATCGATCGGGTCACCTTGTCGCCGTAGAGCAGCACGGTCCCGTGGCGGTTGCGCGCAGCCCGCCCGATCGTCTGAATGAGCGATGTCTCGGAGCGGAGAAAGCCCTCCTTGTCAGCGTCGAGGATCGCCACCAGCGAAACCTCAGGTAGGTCGAGACCCTCACGCAGAAGGTTGATGCCGACCAGGACATCGTACTCGCCAAGTCGAAGGTCACGGATGAGTTCGATACGATCCAGTGTTTCGACGTTCGAATGAAGGTAACGCACGCGGACACCAAGCCCTTCGAGGTAGTCCGTGAGATCCTCCGCCATCTTCTTGGTCAATGTGGTCACGAGAACGCGCTCGTCTCGTTCAGCACGAACGCGAATCTCTGCCAGAAGATTGTCGATCTGTCCTTTGGTGGGTCGGACCTCCACCATTGGGTCCAGCAGGCCAGTCGGACGAACAATCTGCTCAACCACTCTCGAGGACTGCGAGAGTTCATAGGGTGCGGGAGTCGCCGAAAGAAAGATGGCCTGGTTGATACGTTCATAGAACTCATCGAATCGTAGCGGACGATTATCCATCGCCGAGGGCAACCGGAAACCGTGTTCGACGAGGGTCTCCTTGCGCGAACGGTCACCGGCATATTGTCCACGCAGCTGTGGGACGCTCACGTGACTCTCGTCGATGATCAGGAGATAGTCCTCGGGAAAGTAGTCAAGGAGGGTAAACGGCGGTTGACCTTGACTGCGACCATCGAGATGGCGAGAGTAGTTCTCGATTCCTGAACAGAAGCCGACCTCGGCGAGCATCTCCAGATCAAACTCCGTTCGCATTTTGAGGCGTTGGGCTTCGAGTAGCTTTCCGTGACTCTCGAAGTATCGAAGCTGTTCGCCCAACTCATCTTCGATGCCGGCGATGGCGCTCTTGAGGCGCTCGGGGCTCGCCAGGTAATGTGTCGCAGGGAAAATGACAAACTCATCGAGTTCTTTAACAAGCTCACCCGTCACCAAGTCGACCTTGGAGATACGCTCTATCTCATCACCGAAGAACTCGATGCGCATCGCAAGCTCTTCATAGGCGGGATGCACCTCCACGGTGTCACCGCGTACCCGGAACCTTCCTCGAACGATCTCGACATCGTTGCGTTCATACTGCATGGCCACGAGCGAACGGGCAATCGATGGCAGTGGAACGCTCTCGCCAACACGCAAGGGAAGGATCTGCCCCTGGTACTCTTCGGGCGAGCCGAGTCCGTAGATACACGAGACCGAGGCCACCACGATCACATCGCGCCGCGTCAGCAGGGCTGAGGTCGCCGCGTGTCGCAGGCGATCGATCTCGTCATTGACCGATGAGTCCTTTTCGATATAGGTGTCGGTTGAGGGTAGATAGGCCTCAGGCTGGTAGTAGTCGTAGTATGAAACGAAATACTCCACGCGATTGTGTGGGAAAAAGCCACGAAACTCGTTGGCCAACTGCGCTGCCAATGATTTGTTCGGTGCAATCACCAAGGTAGGCCGTTGTACCGCCTCGATCGTCCAGGCGATGGTGGCACTCTTTCCTGAGCCGGTGATACCCAAGAGCGTTTGAAATCGCTGGCCAGCACGCACACCGTCTGCCAGCGCTGCGATAGCCTTGGGCTGATCACCTGCCGGTTGGTAGTTCGAAACAACCTGCAACTCTGGCACGCCCCCAGCCTAGGCGCCTTGGGACACGATGGTGCCTCGCGGATTCCGGCATACAGATGATCCTGCTAAAGGTTGTGGAGCTCCTGCACGGTCTCACACTCGCGTTGGCTCGCGAGACCGGACGAAGTGCCAGTGCTTTGCCGGTTATGACTAGGCCTGTCTTAGGGTAGGCCTGTCTTAGGGTAGGCCCGGAACGAGACAAGCTCACGGCACTGGGTCAAGGCTATCCTGGGCAATCGCCCGAAGGAGGCCTGGTGGTGGCGCCACGCGACCCTGACGGAGACACTAGCTTTGCAGGTTAGGATGGAGGTAGTTGTGAGTAGCAACTACTTAGGCGTGGAGGCTCCAGCCCCGGCAAATCTGATGGAGGATGAATGACAGATCACGTCGTACTAGGGGAAGAGATAGCGTTCCGTGGAGCGCAAGGAGACTGGATCGAAGGGTTCTTTGCCCGACCACTCGACCTCGTGTCCATGGGCTCCGTCGTGGTGATTCACCACATGCCCGGTTATGATGAGGCCACTAAGGAGATTGCACTTCGCTTTGCGCGTCATGGCTATGCGGCCCTGATGCCGAACCTCTATTTCCGAGAGGCACCCAACGCGGCGCCCGACGACGCAGCAGCGATTGCTCGCTCCAAGGGGGGCGTTCCCGACGAGCGACTCATCGGCGATGTAGCTGGCGCACGTGACTTCCTTTTGCGCCAACCCCATGCCAACGGCAAGAGCGGTGTCATTGGCTACTGCTCCGGTGGACGACAGGCCTTTCTGTCGGGCTGTGAGCTGCCCTTCGACGCCGTGGTTGACTGCTACGGTGCCTTTGTCGTCAATCAACCTCCGGCCGAGTCTCCACTCAAGGTGAGCGCGGTCATCGACCGGGCCGCCAAGCTCAACGCACCGGTGCTCGGGCTTTTTGGGAATGACGACTCCTACCCGGGACCCGAGGAGGTCAATGCGCTCGACGCAGAGCTTACCAAGCTCGGCAAATCCCACGAGTTTCACCGTTACGACGGTGCCGGTCACGCGTTCTTCAACACTGCAGCGCCTTCGTATCGGCCCGAAGTTGCCAAAGATGCCTGGGGGCATATCTTCACCTTCTTTGCTGCAAACCTGGAGGCCTGAGTCACCATGTGCACCTACACCACATCGACACTCTCGCTGCTGGGCAACGCGAAGAGTGGGCAGTCCTGGGAGCGTGTAAAGACAGCCTCGGTCTACCTGGATCATCCGGTGGCTTTTCCTGCCACCCACTCCCTCAATATCGACCTGTTTGCCGACCAGGATGACCCAAAGCGCACGGCAGCTCTCGAACTCTCACCGCGGTCTGCTAAAGCGCTCGCCGAGGCTATCCTCGCGATGATCGCTGAGGCGCCGGACGGTTTGATAGACGAGGGGTGACCGGCGAGGTCAACCACTATTTGGCCGACCCGATCTTCGACGATTCGGTCGAGGGTTGGGCCGGTCGCAACTACGCGATGACTCGACTTGGTCGTCGCCAATACGATGATGCTGCCTCGGGTTCGCGCGTTCACGCCCGCCCCCAGCGTTACCAGCTGCATCTCGCTCATCCCAAGCCGCTCACTGGGGTACCCCGAGGCAGGCCCAACCATAAACGGCACCGGCAGCGCATTCATCTCACACTCCTTGGTAGCTGGGTAACCGTCATCTGAACCTCCCTTCCTTTGCAGACGGGGATTGCGCTCCCGTTTGTTCAACCGAGTGCGCACGATCCTCCCTAGGATGTCCATATGACAAGCAACTCAGGTCTGCCCTCGGCAGAGTTCAGTCCGTCGATACCACCCCAGGTCGATCTCTTTGGCTATGTGAATGATCAGTGGATTCAAGCCACCCCGATTCCACCGGACAAGGCAGCCTATGGCACCTTTTCGATCCTGGCAGAGCAGGCTGAACTCGCGGTGCGAGCAATTCTTGAGCTGTCCTGTTCAAGCGCCCCCGGAACGGAAGCTCGCAAGCTCGGCGATCTCTACACGAGCTTTATGGACGAGGCGGCTATTGAGAGCCATGGCCTCGCCTCGCTCGAACCGTGGCTGGCCCAGGTTGGTGCCATCGCGAGCATTGATGACTTTCTTGTCCTCCTCGGCCGTGCGCAGCGTGAGGGACTCGCAAGTGTGTTTGAACTCTACGTGAGCTCTGATCCGGGTGATCCGACTCGTTATGTTGTCTCGCTGGAACAGGGTGGTCTCTCGCTGCCGGACGAGCGCTACTATCGTGAGGAGCATTTTCGCCCTATCCATGACGCGCTCGCGGCCCACATCGAGCGCATGTTTGCGCTGGCTGGGCAGTCGTCTACCGGGGCGCGGGCGAGGGCAATCGTTGCGCTCGAGGACGCCATCGCCGCTGGGCATTGGGACAATGTCGCCTGTCGCGACGCCGTCAAAACCTACAACCTAACCACGCTGGGCCAGGTGGGAGAAACCATCGCCGCCAACTCACCCGATGCCACGTTGGACTCCTGGCTGAAGGGACTTGAAGCGCCCGCAACCGCGCTTGATGAGCTCGTAGTACGCCAGCCCAGCTTTCTCGATCGTGTCGCTCGTCTCTTGACCAACGACAACCTCCAAGCATGGAAGGATTGGTTGCTTTGGCAGACCATTCATGCGGCAGCACCGTATCTGCCTGAGGCCTTTGTACTGGAGAACTTTGACTTTTACGGGCGTACCCTCACCGGGACTGATCGTCTTCGTGATCGCTGGAAGCGCGGCGTCGCCTTTGTGCAGGGGGCGATGGGTGAGGCCGTCGGCCGCATCTACGTCGAAGAGCACTTCGATGCCAGGGCCAAGGATGCCATGGATCTGCTTGTCACCAATCTACTCGATGCCTATCGCCTCCGCATTGGAGCACTCGAGTGGATGACCCCGGCAACTCGGACCCAGGCACTGGAGAAGCTCTCCAAGCTGAGGCCAAAGATTGGCTATCCATCCAAGTGGCGAGACTACTCAGCCCTTACCGTCGACGCCGGCAACCTATGGAACAACATCCGCAGCATCGCGGCGTGGTACTTCAATCGCGAGCTGAGCAAGATCGGAACACCGGTCGATCGTGACGAATGGTTCATGACCCCGCAGACCGTGAACGCCTACTATAGCCCCGACTTCAACGAGATCGTGTTTCCTGCTGGTGTCCTTCAGTACCCGTTCTTCCAGGCTGACCGCGACCCAGCTGCCAATTATGGGGCAATTGGCGCGGTTATCGGCCATGAGATCGGCCACGCTTTTGACGATGCCGGATCCCGATACGACGGTGATGGTCGTCTTCGTGATTGGTGGAGTGCACAGGACCGCGAAGCGTTCGAGGCTCGAACTCGAGTGCTCATTGCGCAATACGACGCCCTGGCGCCGCGACAGACGCCCGAACATCATGTCAACGGCTCGCTAACCATCGGAGAAAACATCGGGGACCTTGGCGGCCTTGGCATAGCCTGGGTCGCCTATCAACTCGCACTCGCAGGCGAGGAGGCGCCAGTCATCGACGGGCTGACTGGAGCTCAGCGATTCTTTACATCCTGGGCGCTCGCCTGGCGTGAGAAGCGCCGAGATGAAGAGATGCTGCGGAGGCTCGCGACCGACCCGCACTCACCGAACGAATTCCGCTGCAATCAAGTGGTGCGGAACATCGATGCATTCCACGAGGCCTTTGGAACCACAACCTCTGATCCGATGTACCTCGCGCCCGAGGAGCGTGTGCAGATCTGGTAGGTTGCGGTGCCCGAGATGAGCACACTGCGTCGGTTGACCGAACACAGTCAAAACAGATCGGCAATCATCGAGAGTGAGCGCACCCTGACGCTGCCGAGTAGACCCTCGAGTTGGGCGTCGCTGACATAGTTCGGCAACAGGATGCCCGCCAACTCCTGG
>JAJZXI010000073.1 GCA_021806545.1 Actinomycetes bacterium
CACCAACCAAGGTGAGATGACCCAACAACAAGTGGGTAGACCTCTATCTCCCCCGCCGGGGTGGAGTTGCGCGCCACCCGCCAAAAGGCTCGATGACTTGTCAGCCTCACCCATCTGGCTCTCGACCAAGAGTTGCGTCGCACGCGGCCGGGAATGTGAGAGCCGTCGTGACCTTGATCGCTCGAGCACGAACCGATGCGTGGCTGTTGCAGCCTGCGATCGACTTTCTCGTCAAGGATCGATCGTCGTGTCAAAACGTGTGCCCCCGACTGGCCGATGAGAAAGAGGTCCAACGATGCACTCCTAAGATGGATCGGGTCGGATGGTTCATTGAGAGGTGCAAGCTATGGGTTGGCGGGACGAGGATGGACACCTGGGCGAGGTGGTGGTCAGCGCCGAGAGAATCGCGGTGCGTGTCGCTCAGCTCGGTGCCGAGATCACCAAGGATTATCAGGGACGGGCTCCGCTGCTCATAGGGGTGCTCAAAGGTGCGTTCGTTTTTATGACCGACCTTGCGCGCTCGATCGATCTCCCGGTGAGCGTGGATTTCATGGCCGTATCCTCATATGGAGACGCGACGAAGACCTCCGGCGTCGTTCGGATTATCAAAGATCTCGATATCGATCTTGTCGATCGTGACGTCATCCTCGTGGAGGACATCATCGAAAGTGGACTCACGCTGCGCTATTTGTTGCATAACCTGCGATCGAGAAATCCTCGTTCTCTACGGGTATGCACCCTACTGCTCAAAGAAGGCGAGCAGCGCGAACTCGTGGCGCCAGATTATGTCGGATTTTCGATTCCGAGAGAGTTCGTGGTCGGTTACGGGCTCGACGTTGCCGAGGAGTATCGGAATCTCGCCTATATCTGCAAATATCACGAGACCATCTCATGACAAGCCACGATGAGGCGGTCGCAGCCGTTGGCCAGGTCCTCCGTTACCTGGAGGAGCGAAACGGCGCGCGCTTTGATCCTGAGGTGTTGGAGAACACCCCGACTCGATGGATCGCATTTCTCGAGACCGCCACCCAGGGAATGCGGGTTAAGGAGCCAACTGCCGTACAGTTCGAGCTTACTGATGGAGGCACGGTACAACTCAGTGATGTGGTCTTCCATTCCCTGTGCGAACACCACTTGCTCCCATTTTTCGGCACAGCGAGTGTCGAATATCGACCTCGAGGGTTCGTGGTTGGAATCTCTGCACTCGTCCACATCGTCGAGCATCATGCAAGAAGACTTCAGCTCCAAGAGCGTATGACCCGAGACATTGCCTACGCGATCGCCGTAGCCACCGGCTCGGACGAGGTGAAGGTCAAGATCGATGCGGAGCATCTCTGTATGTCGATGCGGGGAGTGGCCAAACCAGGTGTTCGGGTAACGACGCAGGCTTGCGCGTCCGGTGTGAGCCCGATCGATCGCGACGAAGACCAATGAATAACCCCGCGACACAAGCCCGTTGGATGCAACGCCCAGTCATCATGGGCATCGTCAACGTGACCCCAGATTCGTTTTCGGATGGGGGACGCTACCTCGATACCGAGGCAGCGCTACTCCACGGCAGGGAGCTCTTCGCCCAAGGAGCTAGCATCGTCGACGTCGGAGGTGAGTCGACGCGGCCGGGGGCTCATATGGTCACCGAAGACGAAGAGCTACGAAGGGTTCTACCGGTAGTCGAAGGCCTCGCCGAATGCGGTACGGTATCAATCGATACGCGTAAGGCACGAGTCGCGCGTCTGGCCGTGCAAGCTGGCGCAACGATCGTCAACGACGTCAGTGCCTCCTTGGGCGAGGTTGCCGCTGAACTTGGGGTCGGCTGGGTGGCCATGCACGCCCAAGGCGACCCGGAGACGATGCAGCGAGCTCCCAAGTACATCGATGTGGTGGACGAGGTCTATCGATTCCTCGAGGATCGGCTCGTCGAGGCTGAACGACTCGGTTTGCGAGAGCTCTATCTGGATCCGGGAATCGGCTTTGGGAAAACCGCGGAGCACAATCTTATGTTGTTGGGCAACCTGTCACGTTTCGTAGGACTTGGCGCTCCGATCCTGATTGGTGTGTCACGCAAGTCGTTCTTGGCAAACCTTGGACGCCTTGGTCCAATCGCCAAGCCAAGCGAACGTGAGGAGCAGACGCTTGCGGCGAACATCTGGGCTATTGCACAGGGTGCTAGGGTCGTGCGGGTGCACGAGGTGGCCCCGCTTGCCGAGTATCTTGGACTGATCGAGGCGATGGAGACGGCGAGGAGCACCGAGTGTCCGATCTGATCGAAATCCCGCATATCTCGTTGATGGCCCGGGTTGGGCTTACTCAGGCCGAGCGTACTCGACCGCAGCCGATTAGTGTTGGCATCCGCATAGAGTTGGAGATCGGGCGTGGACTTCGCGATGATCTGGATCAAACCTTTGACTATTCAGTCCTCGATCGCGTGATCCCTGAGGCGCTCACGCCTGCACCGAAGCTCCTGGAGACGATTGCCGAGCGGATCATCGTAGGGTTGGTGAGAGTGGGGGACTGTTCTCGCGTCAAATGGATCGAGGTAGCGGTCACCAAATGCCAACCGCCGCTCACGTTGGTCACCGACGGCGTAAAGGTCACGTTGGTGACCGAGGTCACTGACGGTGAGATCGCGCCCGCATCGTGAAGGTCTTCCTTGGGCTCGGTGCGAATCTCAACCGTCCTCAACATCAGATGGAGGGAGCGCTTGTTCGTCTCGGAGCACCTCGCGCCGTCTCATCGTTGTACCGAACGGCGCCAGTCGGTGGTCCCAGTGGACAGCCAGACTATTTCAATGCGGCAATTGCGCTGTTATGGGACCGATCGCCTTTTACGCTGCTGAGGCTTATCCATGACATCGAGGCTGACTTTGGTCGCAAACGGTCGGTACGGTTTGGACCACGCACCCTTGATATCGATATCCTCGCAATCAGCGGCCTCTCGATCGATTCCCGAGAGCTTCAAGTTCCTCATCCGAGAGCGCGGGAGCGTGCGTTTGTTCTCGTCCCACTCGCGGATGTTGATGCCAAGCTCGCGGCGACATTTGGTTACGACGGACACTGTCCAGCCGAGGTGGTAAAAACAGCGCCGTTCGATGCATCGAACGGCACGTGGATCGCTGATAACGGTGCCTCAACTTCGACGGGAGCCATGGGCGAGTGATCGAGTGGCACAGCGTCCCGGCGACGACAGTCAATCGCGTAGGTGAAGGGAGTGTTAGGTGGGCGAGTTGCTGTTAGCAGTTGACATTGGGAACACGGACACGGTGTTTGGCTTCTATCAGCTTGGCCCGGAGCGTGACCATCGGCGGGCTGAAGATGGGTTGAGGGAGCATCTTCGCCTGGCTACTAGGGTCGACCGCACGGTCGATGAGATCTATCTCCTCCTTCGGCAGTTCGTTGATGCTCGTGATCTGCCCTTTGCCGATGAGATCGCTGGGGTGATCATCTCGTCCTCTGCCCCTGGGGCGACACAGGCGATGATCGAGCTTGCTCGGCGTTGGCTTGGGATCGAACCATTGATCCTTGGTCGCGATCTGGATCTTGGCCTTCGCATCCTTTACGATAACCCGAACGAGGTGGGACCTGATCGGCTTGCCGATGCCGTCGGTGCACATGACCTCTGTGCTGGTCCTAGCATCGTCGTCGATCTGGGAACGGCGACTACCTTCGATGCGGTCTCGGCAGAGGGAGATTATCTTGGCGGTGCCATCTGTCCTGGGGTCGTCGTCGCCCTGGACGCGCTGGTGGCGCGTGCTGCGGCTCTGCGAAAGGTTGAGATTGCCGCTCCCCGGTCGGTGATCGGCAAGACGACGGTCGAATCGATCCAGGCGGGTGTGCTCTACGGGGTCAGGGGTCAAGTTTCGCAGATCGTCGCCGAGATGGAGGAGGTAATTGGCCGAGCGACGGTGATCGGTACGGGCGGTCTTGCGGAGCTGTTCGCGCCGTTTATTCCGGTGATCACCCAGGTCGAGCCATGGCTCACACTCCATGGACTTAGACTCACCTTCGAGCGCAATCGCCACCTGGCGACTCGGATCCACGCAGGAGGTGGTCACAATGGAGCATGAGACCGATGTACGCGATGATGAGACCATACCGTACGAAGTTCTTGGTGTCGAGCCGGTAGAGTCGCTTCGCGTGTCGCATCAAGGCCTGCCAGCGGATGCGAGGACAGGGCAGGTGGTGACGGTTGCAGGACGCCTGATGCGGCTCCGGCGCCAGGGAAAATTGGCTTTTGGTGACCTCGTGGACTCAGGTGGAAAGGTGCAACTTTTGCTTCGTCGTGAAGTCACTACCGACTTCGAGATCTTTGTGCACCAGCGGGTTCTAGGAGATTGGGTGGCCGTCACCGGTGAAGTGATGACCTCTCGAAGTGGCGAACTCTCAGTCGAAGTACGAACGTGGCAGCTGTTAGCGCGTGCCAGGAGGAACTTCGGTGACAAGTGGCGTGGCGTGAGCGATCCAGACATTCGTTATCGTCAGCGATACATGGACCTCTGGGCGAACCCTGAGGTGCGCGAGCGTCTGAAGGTGCGTTCGCGGGTTATAGCTCAGTTGCGAGGCGATCTTGGCGATCGTGGCTTCATGGAGGTCGAAACCCCGATTCTGCAGCCGATTGCATCAGGTGCGGTGGCACGACCTTTTGTAACCCACCACAATGCGCTCGACGCCGACCTCTACTTGCGAATCGCGCCGGAGCTGTACCTCAAACGACTCGTGGTGGGTGGCTTTGAACGGGTCTTTGAGCTCGGGCGTGATTTTCGCAATGAGGGTCTCTCGCCGCGGCATAACCCTGAGTTCACCATGCTGGAGGTCTACCAGGCCTATACCGATGTCTATGGCATGATCGAGCTGACCGAGGCACTGATTTCGCAAGCGGCGCTCGCCGCTTGTGGCACAACCGAGATCGTCTATCAGGGTCAACGTATCGATCTGAAGCCTCCATTTCGCCGAGCAACGATGGAGGAGCTGGTGTCGGAGGTCGTCGCGCGACAGGTGAGCCTCGATCAACCACTCGAGGATCTGGTCCAACTCGCACACGATCATGGCGTCAAGGTCGAGCCAACCGATGGTCCCGGCAGGGTGGTCTTTACCCTCTATGAGGAGCTTGTCGAGAGCACAATTGTCGAGCCGACGTTTGTGCTCGACTTCCCCAAGGAGGTCTCTCCGCTCGCTCGCGACCATCGTGATCCTGCCAAGCATGGCCGAGTCGAGCAGTTCGACCTTGTGATCATGGGTCGCGAGATGGGTACTGCGTATTCGGAGCTGAACGATCCTGATGAGCAGCGGCGTCGGTTTCTCCAGCAAGCCGAGGCGCGTCGCCACGGCGACGATGAGGCAATGGTCCTCGATGAGGACTTCTTACGAGCACTCGAGCACGGTATGCCTCCAACCGGAGGGTTGGGAATCGGAGTGGATCGGTTAGTCATCCTGCTCACCGACGCTCCCCATATCAAGGAGGTGATCGCTTTCCCTGCATTACGTCCAGAGATCTGATCAACCGTCCACCAGGTTCAACGAGGCCGATCTTTTACGACGGCGACGCTCAATCGGTTGAGCGGAGGGCGCCGAGATGCTCTGGTGTCATCTGCCTGGGCATACGTGGACGACTAGGTGGCGAGGCGAAGAAAGCCGGCCCCTTGATCAACAGCGGCTCGTGCCGACTCGATCAGCTGGTTCATCAGGTTGGTGACCCATTCGAAGTCATAATGTTCGAGTTGGGAGACGATCTCGTTGACCCGGTCGCGATACTGCTCCATGACAGCGAGTGACTCGGCAAGGGCTCCGGAACTCCGCAGGAGTTCGGCAATCTGACGCAGATTCCTCGATGCGTTCGCATTCGGGAGCAACCGCGACAGCGTTGGCCCGTCCGCTGGTTTGGCGAGGAGCAGAATAACGGGCAACGTGTACACGCCTTCGACGAGATCCTGCCCCGGTTCCTTTTTCAGAATCTCTTTCGAGGCGAAGATGTCCATGATGTCGTCACGAATCTGGAACACCATGCCGATCGATTCGCCCATCTCCGTGAACATCGCGATCTCCTCGTCAGGCAAGCCGGCGATGAGTGCGGGGATACGGGCCGAGGCTGCCATGAGTGATGCGGTCTTGCCTGCGATCGCATCGAGGTATTCGTCGCGGTTACGATCGAGGCGATGTGCGGCGGCGACCTCAAGGATCTGGCCCTCACACATCCGCGCCAGTGTGTCTGCCAGAAGGGTTGCAATCTCCTGACTCAAGCGCGCAGAGATGCCCGCCGCCTTTGCGAGGAGGAAGTCGCCAGTTACGATCGCGATGAGATTGCCAAACCTGAGGTTGACGCTCGGGACACCTCTGCGCTCGCTTGCCTCGTCCATGACGTCATCGTGATAGAGCGATGCGAGGTGCACAAGCTCTACCGCGACCGCGCCCTGCACCATCGCGGCGTCGGAGAAGGATGCGATCTCCTCGGGTGACCAGCCGAGTGCATGGGCGACCGCGAACGAGATCATTGGGCGAATGCGTTTGCCTCCCGCAGCGATGAGGTGAGTCGCAGCTTCGCTGATCATCGGGTCGCCGGTCGTAGCGACGTCACGCAACTGTTCTTCGAGGAGCTCTAAGGAGCGGCTCATCCAAGGTTCGATTAGACTGATTTCGTATTCCACTGAACTCTACCCTAGAGGGTGCGCCAAGTTTTGTACGATGCCGGTCGCCAATATCCACGCGAGGTGCGGTTTTGCAGAGGAGTTCGTCATTGACACAAATTCGAGGTTGTGTTCGAGCCTGGGTTGGACGATAGCACTCAGATGATCTCCTGCGGCGTGGGCGGGCGAGCGGGGACTTGTAAGTCTGTGAGTTGGGTGAGGCGGCAGCGTTCGGGTCGGCCCCGGCATGGTGGTGTTGGAGTAGTTTGGGTTGCATGGTGGTAGTGAGGCGATGGATAGGTGACATCGGATGAACTTTCTCCGGGTTCACGTTCTTCGTGGGCATGGAAAGCTTGTCGTTGGTGTTGACTAGACTGAGGAAAAGATAGATCGAGGTCAGGCGCCAGGGTAGCTCCGGTGCGCAACCTCGATGAGGAGGCAGTTAACTTGTTCGAACGTTTTACGGATCGTGCTCGCCGAGTCTTAGTGCTCGCCCAAGAGGAGGCCAAGCTCCTTCATCACAACTACATCGGGACTGAACACATACTTCTTGGTCTTGTGCACGAGGGCGACGGTATTGCAGCCAAGGCACTCGAATCGCTCGGAGTAACGCTCGAGGGTCTCCGCGAGGAGGTCGTCAAGCTAGCCGAACCATCGTCCGGGCCGACGCCGAATTCGCCGGCATTCACTGTGAGCGCGAAGAAGGTTCTCGAGTATTCGCTTCGCGAGGCTTTGCAACTCGGCCATAACTACATCGGTACCGAACATATGCTGCTAGGACTTGTCCGTGAAGGTGAAGGGACGGGATCGAAGGTTCTCATGAATCTTGGCATCGATCTCACTAGAGTTCGTTCACAGGTCATGCAGATCCTGACGACCTACGAAGGCAAGCAGCCTGCGGGCGCCGGTGTTGGTCCCTCCACAGGCCAGGAGCAGTCAGCTGGTTCCGCGGTGCTGGACCAGTTCGGGCGCAACCTCACCCAGATGGCTCGTGAGCGCAAACTTGATCCGGTGGTCGGCCGTGATCGAGAGATTGAGCGCATGATGCAGGTGCTTTCTCGTCGCCAGAAGAACAATCCAGTACTCATCGGTGAGCCTGGGGTGGGCAAGTCCGCCATCGTTGAGGGGCTCGCTGAGAAGATCGTTCAAGGCGATGTGCCTGATACGTTGCGAGGGAAGCAGATTTACACGCTTGACCTCGGGGCACTGGTGGCAGGGAGCCGGTATCGTGGCGACTTCGAGGAGCGCCTCAAGAAGGTGTTGAAGGAGGTTCGCACCAAGGAGAATATCGTACTCTTTATTGACGAGATTCACACGTTGGTGGGAGCCGGTGCCGCTGAGGGAGCGATCGATGCCGCTTCGATTTTGAAGCCGATGTTGGCTCGAGGCGAGCTGCAGACCATCGGTGCCACCACGATTGACGAATATCGCAAGCATTTTGAGAAGGACGCGGCACTTGAGCGGCGGTTCCAGCCGATTACGGTGGGCGAGCCCTCGATTGAGGATACCTTCGAGATTCTCAAGGGTCTACGCGAGCGATATGAGTTGCACCACAACGTCACGATCACCGATGAGGCGCTGGTTGCCGCCGCGAACATGGCGGATCGGTACATTTCCGATCGTTTCCTGCCCGACAAGGCGATCGACTTGATAGATGAGGCCGGTAGCCGTCTGAGGATCAAGCGCGTCACATCGCCGCCGGAGCTTCGCAAGATCGACGACGACCTCGTTCGCACCCGCAAGGATAAGGACTCGGCCCTCGCTCGACAGAACTTCGATGAGGCGAAGCGTCTTTCGACCAAGGAGGGTGAGCTGGCGCAGCGCAAGAGCGAGCTCGAGGCCTCCTGGAAGGAGGAGGGCAAGGAGCGTTACGGAGTCGTCGATGAAGAGGTGATCGCGGAGGTCCTTGCGATGTGGACGGGAATCCCTGTCAATCGTCTGACCGAAGAGGAGACGGCAAAGCTCTTGCGAATGGAGGAGGAGCTCCATCGTAGGATCGTGGGCCAACAGGAGGCGATCTCAGCCCTGTCGAGATCCATCCGACGCACACATGCCGGTCTCAAGGATCCAAGGCGTCCGTCCGGTTCGTTCATCTTCCTTGGACCGACCGGTGTCGGGAAGACCGAACTCGCCAAGACTTTGGCCGAGTTCCTGTTTGGTGACCCTGATGCGCTGATTCAGCTCGATATGAGTGAGTACATGGAGAAGCATACCGTGGCGCGCTTGGTCGGTTCGCCCCCGGGCTACGTGGGTTATGACGAGGGTGGACAGCTGACGGAGGCAGTACGGAGGAAGCCATTTTCTGTCGTTCTCTTCGATGAGATCGAAAAGGCGCACCCGGACATCTTCAACACGCTGCTGCAGATCCTCGAGGATGGTCGGCTGACCGACGCACAGGGTCGAGCCGTGGACTTCAAGAACACGATTCTGATCATGACGTCGAATCTTGGAAGTGCTGAGCTGCACAAGAGCCAAGTAGGGTTCTCGAAGAACACCGACGCCGTGAACCACGAGAAGATGCGGATAAAACTCAACGAGGCCCTCAAGGCACATTTCAAGCCTGAGTTCTTGAACCGTATCGACGAGGTGATTGTCTTCCATGAGCTGGCCCAGAGCGAGGTCGAGCAGATTGTGGACCTGCTGTTCAAGCGGGTGCAAAAGCAGCTCGAGACGAAGGGGATCGGGATCGAGCTGACAGAGGCGGTGCGCGCGCACCTCGCCAAGGTGGGCTACGATCGCGAGCTTGGCGCTCGTCCGCTTCGCCGGACGCTTCAACGCCAGATCGAGGATCCGTTGTCCGAGCGGCTGTTGAACCGGGAGTTTCACGCGGGTGAGATGGTGGTCGTAGGTCTCGATGGCGAAGACGTCGTCTTTCGGGTCATCGAGGGAGTGGACCCAACCCCCATGGAGCTTGCGGAGTCCTCGAGCGCTGAGTAGGAGCGAACGAGCCTCATTTGGTCGTGCTGTTGGACCGGCGGGTCCCTAGGCCGTGGTGGTGCGGTGCTTTGGCTAGTCGGGCGTCGCACCGGTGGCTTGGCCTGAGTCCGTAGTGTCAGAGCCTCGGCCTAGGTCGAAGTACTATGAGGCAGAAGTTTCGTTGTAATGGCTGCGGCGAGCGGCATCTGTCGTGGATGGGGCAGTGCTCGAGCTGTGGCGAGTGGGGGCTAATCGCAGAGGAGTCAGAGCCGGATCGTACCGGGCGTGCGATGGCCAAGCCGGTGCCATTGGCGAGCGTGACCCAACAGGAGGAGCGACGCCTGGCTTCTGGCATAGCTGGGCTCGACGAACTCCTAGGTGCGGGCTTCGTGTTCGGCTCGGTTGTACTGGTTTCGGGTGAGCCGGGTGTCGGGAAGTCATCGCTCATTCTCGGGATGTCAGCGACCATCATGGAGACAACGCCTAGCCTGTACATCTCTGCGGAGGAGACGCAGGCCCAACTGGCGCAGCGGGCACGTCGCTTCGCTGGATCGTATGAGCGGCTGCTGGTCCTTTCGACTCGAGACAGCGAAGAGGCACTGGCTGCGATCGAGTCGACCGAGGCGAGGTTTATCGTGATCGATTCGCTGCAGGCGCTTGCCATCGGTGTCACCATGATGAAGGAGTTCGTGGACGCGGTCGTCAAGCTCGCAAAACTACGGGAACTGGTCGTAGTCGTGATCGGGCAGGTGACGAAGGACGGTGATCTGCTTGGTCCACGATATGTCGAGCATATGGTCGATGCCTCGGTCATGTTAGAGGCGACCGGAGCCCCAGGAATTCGACGCGTGATGGTGCGCAAAAACCGGTTTGGGCCCAGTGATGGAGTTCGACGATTCTCCCTCGATGCGAGCGGTGTCCGACTGCTTGAGGAGACCAACCGTCTGGAGGGCACCCCGGAGGTAGGGCGTGCATGGGCTGGAGTCAGAATCGGACGAGTGGCTCGGATCGTGGAGGTCAATGCATTGGTCGGAGCGAAGGTCAAGGGCCGACTGCTTTCGCGTGGAGTGGAGACCGACCGAGTTCGCTATCTGTTGAGCGTTATTGACAAACACTGCGGCCTCGATTTGGCAGAGCGGGAGGTCATGGTCGCAATTCCGAGCGGCAGCGTGGTGGCGGATCCGCGTATTGATCTGGCGATAGCAATTGCATTGGTGAGTTCGCGCCGCTCGACGCCGATGGCTCGTCCGCTGCTTGCCTGTGCGGAGATCGGGCTGTTGGGTGAACTGATACCGGATGATGCGGTTCGAGGTCTAACTCAGGTCTTACCGGTCGCAGCAAGCGAAGTCATCACACCCACGACCCGGCCGTACCTGCGCGACGTGCTCGATGCACTTGGTCTTCATAAGTCTGATCGCCTGAAGGTGGTAGGCTTGTAGACAGATGAGCGCGTCGATCACCGAGTTTCAACAGACGGCATTGGCGAAGGTCGCCCCAGGGACTCCGCTGCGAGCGGGTCTCGATCGTATCCTCTTGGCGGGGACTGGTGCGCTGGTGGTGCTCGGCGATGCGGCTGAGGTCCTGGAGATCTGCACCGGTGGCTTTCTCATCGAGGCGGCGTTCTCTCCCCAAAAGCTGTTTGAACTCGCCAAAATGGATGGTGCGATCATTCTCTCCGCGAATGGGACCAGAATCGTACGGGCGAACGTTCACCTCGTACCGGATCCACGGCTCGTCACTACCGAAACCGGTACCAGACACCGAACGGCTGAACGGGTCGCCTCAAGCGTGGATGCCGTGGTAGTCGCGGTCTCCGAGGAGCTTTCGGTGATTTCGGTGTACTACCGCAGTCATAAACAGACGTTGCAGCCGATTCCCTCAGTTCTCTCGCGGGCTAGCCAGGCTCTGTCTACCCTTGAGCGTTATCGAGAGCGCTTCGAGTCGGTGCTGGCAAACCTGACCCCCTTAGAACTCAACGATCAGGTTACCTTCAGGGATGTGCTGTTTGCGCTCCAACGCGGCGAGATGGTGCGTCGCATTGGCGCTGAAATCGACGGATATCTCCTTGAGCTCGGCACGGACGGCCGTCTGCTGGCGCTACAGTCTGCAGAGATTTCGCTGGATTTCGAGGAGCGTTTTGACTCCCTGATCTTTGACTTTCTCGGATACAGCGACCCAATCGAGATCAAGGCCGTTCGAGATTCGTTCGCCTCTCTGTCGACCGACGATGTGACCGACCTGCGCACTTTTGCCAGCTGGGTCGCTCGACAGGCGATCTGCGAGCCTCTCCGACAGGTCACGCTCGAGCAGGGTGACCTTGCGCTTTTCACACTTCCGTCCCGTGGGTCAAGGTTGTTGAACGGCATATCGAGGATTCCGCCCTCGGCCGTCGCGGCACTGCTGGATCGCTATCCGTCGCTCGCGGCGATCCGCTCGGCCCCGGAGCAGGAGTTAGCTGCGCTTGATGAGATCGGACCGGACTGGGCTCGGGTCATTCGAGAGTCGCTCGGTGTTGCTCCTATCGTCGCTCCGTTGGAGCGCTAAGCGCGCAAGCTTGTCGGGGTCACAGATCCGATAGAGATGATGGTTGTCGATGGCGAGGATTCCGCAGCGCTGTAGTGCCGCGAGCGCTTTGTTCGTTCGTTCCCGTGACGCTCCAACATGGCTAGCGATCTCCTCTTGGGTGATGTCGAGTGCAAACTCAGCCTGGCCGTGTGAAATCTCGAGAAGTCTGCGAGCAAGGCGATTCATGAGGTCGAGGTTGAGCGCCTCTGCTAGCCGGTCATCGTAGGCTCGAATTCTCGCCGCGTAGGCACCGAGAACCCGCCAGGTAGCCTCTGGGTGGTCGAGGAGGTTCTTGTGCATCACCTGATACGGGATCACAAGGATGAGTGAGGGCTCAAGGGCACGCGCCGTTGACGTTCGTGGTGCATGGTCAAAGAGACTGAGGTCTCCCACGACGGCGCCGCGTGACTTGACCGTCAAAAGACACGGGCGCCCCCACGGACCCTCCGACAGCAATCCAACCCTACCAGAGCAGATAAGGTAGCACTCTTCGGCGGCTCCACCAACCTCGTAGAGGACATCGTTGCGAGGGATCCACTTGAGATGGCGGTCGATAAATGGTGGAGCCATGAACTCCTCAGAAAAACAGGAGAACACCGAGTGATCCGCTAGAAGTGCTGCCACCGACTCGACATCTTGGCTCGCTGCCCGCTTGAGCACATCCACCCCCCGTCCCCGAGCTGGTATACTAGTAGAAAAGTTCAGTTAATCCTTACTGTGTGTCCTTCTCGGAAGGCGGTTTCATTGTCATTTGAAGTCGGCGACAAGGTCGTCTATCCCCACCATGGTGCAGCCATCATCGAAGATAGGGAGCGCCGGGAGGATTTTGGGGAGGAGCGTGAGTACTTCGTCCTCAAAATCGCCTATGGAGATCTGACGGTTCGCGTTCCTGTCGATCTCGCGGAAGAGGTTGGCCTTCGCGATGTCATCAACGATGAAGAGGTGG
>JAJZXI010000074.1 GCA_021806545.1 Actinomycetes bacterium
CAGAGCTATAACTCTGGCTCCTTACGCCACTACGAACCCTCGTGCCTGTCTCTTTGACTCAAACACCCTTGGACTGACAACCAGCGCCCCGGTCAAGACCGACCAACCTGCAAAACTATCGACCTACGACACCTATCTCCTGCACGACACCCGTCTCCTGCACGACACCTCTCCCTTGCACGAACAGATCGCCAAGACATCCGATAAGCGCAAGGTCGGCCCATCGCGAGCCAAGCGCTCGCACGACGACCATCGCTATCTGGGCACGCCCGCCCAAGCACCGCGATCCCGACACCCATCATGAGGGCACGCCCAACCCAGGCACAGGCGCACTCGGCTAACCTATCACGGCTCGCCCAGACCGAACTACTGCGCGGCTGGTGTCTCTTCAATCACCGCCGAGGAGCCAGAGAGCGCATCGCTGGCCTTGGAACTGCCCGGCGCCGCGCCACTGGCGCTCGACCGGCTCGTCGTCGCCAGCCCATCGGACCCATTCGACGAGGACGACCTCCCAGAATCATGGTCCGCTGCGGCTTTGACGACAGGGCGCTTCTCGGGTACGAGGACCATAAGCATGTTGCGGCCATCGAGCTTCGGAAAGGTCTCTACCCGACCGACGTCCTTGACGCCCTCAATCACGCGCTCAAGAATATCCTGGCCGAGCTCGGGATGGAAGATCTCCCTCCCTCGGAACATGATGGTCACCTTGACCTTGTGCCCCTCTGAGAGGAACTTGCTGACCTGACGCGTCTTGGTTTCAAAATCTCCGACCCCGATCTTGGGACGATACTTCATCTCCTTGATCTGTGTGGCAGATGCCTTCCGCTTCGATTCCTTGGTGCGTTGCGCCTGATCGAACTTGAACTTGCCATAGTCCATGATCTTGGCCACCGGTGGACGAGCCATCGGTGCGACCTCAACCAAATCCATATCAAGCGCTCGCGACATAGTGAGCGCCTCCTGGATCGGCTTAATGCCTAGCTGGTTCCCATCGGGTCCAACCAAGCGAACCTCACGGACACGGATTTGATCATTGATCCGCGCATCGGGGTCTGGTGCTGAGGCGATAGAGCTACTCCTTCCAATCTGAGAACTTCACGAAAGACAGCATCGCTCCACCTGAACCCAGCTGCTCTTATGCAAGACAGTAGGGGGGAGACAGAACTCCGCTTAGCCTTCTAGAATCACTCTAGCAGTACGGACGCTGCATACCTACCTATCATTATCCTGATCACCCAAGACGAAAGGGCGGTACTTCTCTCGATGTCGGCAGAGGAAGAACAGATCTTGAAACTACAGCGCGAGCTCCTCGACGCCGAACCGGCGGCGATCATCGCCAACCATGCCTACGGACTCTTTGAACTCGCAGGACTCTATCTCGGGACAACCCCTCCAAGGCTGGCCGATGCAAGTCTTGCGATCGACGCCTTCGCAGGCCTACTCAGCGCCGTGGAGGATCGCCTGGGCGAGATCGCCAATCCGCTCCATGATGGACTCCGACAGCTCCAGAGCGCCTTCGTCCAGGTCGCCAAGCTCGACCACCAGACGCCGGACGCTCCATCCGCCTAACTCTACCTCGCAGGCACTGCATCCGCGTTGGGTACTGCATCCGCGTTGGGTACCGCATCCGCGTTGGGTACCGCATCCGCGTTATCGAAGCAAACGAGCGGCTCCAGCGCAGCGGTAGAGGTGGGTCAAGATGCCTGAAGCACTCCGCCGATACGCCCCAAGGGAGCGAACTCACCGCGTCTCGACTCTCATGCCATTCACCCAAGCTTGTGCAGCATTGCCACCTCGAGCTCGCCCCCAAAGCTGGGTTTGAGGCGCACCAATACCCGACAACCGACGCCAATAGCACGTGAACCATCGTCGATGGTGATGCAGTGGAATCGGACATCACAGGTTGGTTTGCTACGGAGTCGTACCATGCCGAGACCCACATGGGGGTCAAAGCTGATGACCTCGCCCTCGAGCGTCTGCGCCTGATCGTAGAGGGCCATCACAGCCGCCTCCTCCTGCGGTGCGGCCGCCCGCCGCAATCGAGCGAGCCAGGCCATGCTAAGGGACTACCTTCGAGAGCGGAAGCTCGAGGATGTCGGTCGCCCCTCGGTCCTTTAACGACGGGATCAACAGATTGATGGTCGAACGCGGTACGACCGCCTCCACCGCGAAACCACTCTCCTGGTAGAGCTGCGACACCGTGGGCGACTTCATCGCAGGGAGCGCCTCGATGATTGCGCTGAGATTCTCGGCGCCAACATTGAGCTTGACGAGCACGCGGTCTCGAGCCGACAATGCCCCAGTGAGCAATGTCTGAAGCTGCTCCATTGCATGGCGCTTCTCCGGATCTGCAGCGCTAGCTGGATTGGCTATCAACTCAGTGTAGGAGACAAGGACCGTCTCAATGATCCGAAGGCCTGCTGCTCTGAGAGCCCTGCCAGTCTCGGTGATCTCAACGACAGCGTCAGCAATCTCTGGAATCTTTGCCTCAGTCGCGCCGTAGGACAGCAAAATCACCGGCTCTATGCCATGTTCACGCAGGAAGCGCCGCGCAAGCTCCGGGTATTCGGTAGCGACCCTGACACCATCCTTGAGATCGGTGATCTGTTCAACGTCGCTGTCACCTCCGACGGCGAGGACCACGCGTATGGGGCGCGAGGTGGCCTTGGAGTAGTGAAGTTCACCGAGTGAGACCACCTCGGCTCCCGTCTCCATGATCCAATCGCGGCCGGTGATCCCAAGATCAAAGAGCCCCTCAGCGACATAGGTCGGGATCTCCTGAGGTCGCAGCACTCGCACCTCACTCACGCGAGGGTCATCGATATTCGCCCGGTAATCGACCTCACTGGAGCGCTCGATAGCAAGATCAGCTTCGGAGAAAAGTGCGAAGGTTGCCTTCTCGAGACTCCCCTTCGGGACAACAATACGTAGCACCCTCGACTATCCCTTCTGTAATTGACGATAGAGTGAGCACAGCCGAATGAGTGACAGTGCTGCATCAAAGCCCTTGTTGCCATCCTTGCCGCCGGCGCGATTCAACCCCTGTTCAATCGTCTCCACCGTGAGAATAGCATTGACGATCGGCACCTCCGAGGTGGCAGCTAGCGTCATGAGCTGGCTTGCGCTCTGATGGACTACCACGTCGTAGTGGCTGGTCTCCCCCCGGACGACGGCACCGACCGCGATGATGCCCGCGAAGGTACGATGGCTGATCAACTGGTGCAGTGCCCCAGCGATCTCGAGCGCACCCGGAACCCAGACGAGCGTCAACGACGCATCCTCTACCCCGGTCGCGTGAAAACCAGCCCGTGCCCCAGCAACCAGTGGATCGACGATCACCTGGTTGAACTCAGAGGCCACAATGCCGAAACGATCCCCGGGCTGGGCTCGGAGTTCGGCCCGGAACTCCTCATACCCCGGTCGGTCAACCATCTGATTACGCTCCGAATGCTGTGTCATAACCATCTCCTGTCCGAGTGCCGCTCCTGTCGATCGACACCGTTATGGATATCCATCATCGCATCGTCACCTCGAACTCTGCCGTGCGCCAGAAAGAGCGACGCCCTGCGTCGAGCCTATCAGCCGATCTGAGCACTTGATACGCGGCACCTCCGGTATCAGAGCTGCGCGGCGCCAGCCTCGCTATCGTGAGATCGCGGTGTTCGCCATCTGTCGCAGATAGTTCGAGTTACGGCGAAAGAGATCGATGGCCCAAAGGCCCGCCCACTGGTGCTGGCGCCTCCTTAACCGAGATCGAGGAGATGACCCATCTTGGTCGCCTTGGTTCTGAGGTACTTGACATTCTCCGATTGGGGGGCGATGATAAGCGGCACACGTTCGCTGATCTCGAGACCAAAGCCAGAGAGCCCACCGTACTTGGTGGGATTATTCGTCAACAGTCGCATCTTGGACACTCCCAAGTCAACCAGTATCTGCGACCCAATCCCATAATCACGCGAATCGACCGGCAGCCCCAGAGCTTCATTGGCCTCTACCGTATCGAGTCCCTGCTCTTGGAGCTGATAGGCACGAAGCTTATGCGCCAGACCGATGCCTCGACCCTCGTGTCCTCGTAAGTACACGATTACCCCACGACCCTCCTGGGAGATAATCTCCATCGAACGCTGAAGTTGAGGACCGCAATCGCAGCGCAAAGAGCCAAAGGCATCACCGGTCAAGCATTCGGAGTGCACCCGGACCAGCACCGGATTACCGTCTGCAACATCTCCCATCACGAGGGCCACATGCTGCTCGCCGTCGAGGATCGACTGATAGGCGATTCCGGTAAACTCCCCGTAGCTCGTCGGGATCCTCGCCGTGGCACCGTCCACACGCTTGACCAAGGTGTCATTCGCCGCCCGGTAGCGGATGAGGTCGGCGATGGAGATGAGGACCAAGCCATGGGTCTCGGCGAACTTGGTAAGCTCCTCCAACCGAGCCATCCCACGCTTGTCTTCGGTCACCACCTCGCAGATCACACCGGCTGGTGCGATACCTGCAAGCCTGGCGAGGTCGACCGCGGCCTCGGTGTGGCCGCCTCGGCGCAGCACGCCGCCATCGCGAGCGCGCAGTGGAAAGACGTGGCCTGGCCTGGTGAGATCGGACGGCTTGGTGCTCGGATCGACTAGTGCCTGAATGGTACTCGCCCGATCGAGTGCAGAGATGCCCGTAGTCACCATCCGCTTGGCGTCCACCGAAACCGTAAAGGCCGTGAGGTGCGACTCCGTATTGTTCTCAACCATGAGTGGGATATCGAGTTCGTCGAGCCGCTCACCCGTCAAGGGTACACAGATCAACCCAGAGGTATGCGCGAGATAGAACGATATCTTCTCAGCGTCAACGAACTGGGCCCCCATGATGAGGTCGCCTTCGTTCTCCCGGTTCTCGTCGTCGACCACCAGAACGATCTCCCCACGACCAATCGCGTCGATCGCCTCTTCGATTGAGTGAAAACTCATTGACTCCACGCCTCTCGTTGCTCGAGCGAACGTTGACGCACGAGATATTTTCCAATGATGTCGAACTCGATATTGACCCGAGATCCCTCGTGCAGTTCACCGAGATTTGTCCGGCGCAGCGTCTCCGGGATCAATGCGACGCTGGCTCCACCCATCTGCACCTCGGTCACCGTCAGGCTGACGCCGTTGACTACGATGCCCCCCTTCTCAACGACCAGAGCATCAAATCGAGGGTCAAAGGCAACCTGAAGGTTGGGGGGTTCGTGCACGACGCTACCAACGCAGTCGACGTGACCCTGTACGATCCCTCCGTCAAGCAAGGTCTCCGCAGTGATGCTCTGCTCGACGTTGACCCGAGATCCCGGTACCATGCCCTTGAACGTGCTCCGACTCAGTGTCTCTTCGATGATCTCAACGCCGAAGGTCTCCTCATCCACGGTGACGACCGTGAGACAGACGCCATCGCACGCGATCGAGGATCCAAGCCCAATCGTGGGTCGCCACGCGCCGAGGGCGAACCGATGAATCCCATCATCACCCTGGCCACGATAGAGGACGGTCGTCGCGACTATCCCTGAAAACATCGTTCTCGCCCCTTCACTGCTGGACCGTTACTACCAGCCTAGTTCGCCCGCGACCGCGCTATCGTCTTCGGGTGGGGCCCAAGCCGCCGCGCCGAAGAACCACCAACATCAGGCCCTCAAACCTCAGGGCCCCGCCGAACTAGTCCTTGACAAGCTCCACCTCGAAGGCGGCCTGGCGCGCCAGGGCACTCGCACTGCGCAGTGAAAGCTCGACATCGACGCCGAGCGTCTGGGTCGCGACATGGGTCAGCCGCAAGGCTTCGCTGAGCAAGCCCGGTTGTGGTAGGCGAAAGGCAGGCGTCGCCTCCGGATCTCCAAGGATGATCGGCGCAAGATGGACGTGGAGATCGTCGACGAGATCATCGGCTAGGAAGGACCCGAGCAGCGTCGGACCGCCCTCGACGAGGATCTCGAGGACTCCCTCGGTGCCCAGTCGATCGAGAAACCGACTGGGTGACTCGCTAGTGATCGAGACACCAGGCGTGCAGTAGTTCAAAGGGTGACGAGCAAAGACCCAGCGCTCTGGCTGGCGCTCGCTCACTACACCTCCGGGCCGCGCGCTCAGGAGTGGACGATCGATCTCCATCGTGCGAGCACCGACCACGATCGCCTGTGCCTGGCTCCGCAAGCGATGGGCGCGTTCGCGAGCTGGAGCGGAGGTGATCCACTTCGAGACGCCGGTCCGATCGGCGACTCGGGCATCGAGGGTCATCGCCACCTTGGCCCGCACCCATGGTCGATGCGTGCTCCGTTGCCAAAGGTACGGAAGCAGCTCCTCGATAACACCATGTGCACCAAGCCCAACCTCGACCTCAAGACCACGATCACGGAGTGCCTGAAGGCCACGACCGGCCACGCGCTCGTCGGGATCTCGAATTGAAGCGACCACTCGGCGTATCCCGGCCGCCTCGATCGCCGCAACACAGGGCGGCGTCCTACCCTGATGAGCGCAGGGCTCAAGAGTGACATACATCGTTGCCCCGCGGGCACGATCCCCAGCCTCTCGAAGGGCAACCACCTCAGCATGCGGACCACCGGAGGGATGGGTCCATCCCTGACCGGCTACGCCATCGTCGTCGACGACCACCGCACCCACCCACGGGTTCGGAGGCGCGCCCTCGCGCGCGGAGCGGCTCAGAGCTAACGCCAGCTCCATCAGTTCAGCGTCGATCATCGGCTCGATGCTGGGTGCTCGGTATCGGCCCCTGTGAGCAGCTCCAGCGCATGCTCGAGCACCCCAGCAATCGCGTCGATCGACTCCACGGCTCCACGTGGCGATCCTGGCACATTCACGACCAGACAACGCCCAACAGTGCCGGCGATGCCGCGGGAAAGCCCACCTAGTGGGCTTGCGGCGCGCATCTGTTCGGCCAACCCTGGAGCAAGACGCTCCACGACGATACGAGTGCCTTCAGGCGTCAGGTCACGGGGTCCAAAACCAGTCCCTCCGGTCGTCACCACCAGACCCGCAAACCCCTCCACCGCTCCGCGAAGGGCCCGCACCACGCTGTCTACCCCATCCTCCACCACCAACCGATCCTGAATGTGATACCCCATCGCACTCAATCGATCAGCGAGCGCTGCACCGGAGCGATCCTGCCGTGTTCCGGCGACAACGCCGTCAGAGACGGTAATGACCTTGACCGCTACCATGGCACCTCCTTCATCCTTACTGCAATGTTACCGACGACTCGCACTGCAACGCTCCCTTCACTCGATGATCGCACGGACACCCACCACCGTCACGCATCCTGTGACACGTTGGAAAGGCCAGCATCGACAACTCAGTTCAGCTGCCGACCTAGACTCCACGAACTCGCCGTCGATCACCGAACACCCACGGTTAGCAGCCATCCTAGAGCACATGAGCGCCGCCGCTCCAGGGTGACACGGACAACTGCTGGCCGTTGCGTTGTACCGTTCACGCTCAAGGTTCAGCAACCAGAATCGAGGCTCTCGCCATTGGTGTACCAACGCCCGCCACGATCGGTGACTTTGACATTCCATGATCGCAGCCACCGCCAATAGCGTCATTCGACACGGATCAACCGATCGCCGTTATCACAGGCTCAGGTACCAAAGTACTGGCCAAGGACGGGGCTTTACCGATCGTCCGATACTGGGCCAGGGGGCCTCGAACTCGCCCGATCGGCCGGAGCGCCCCGAAGGAAGTCAAGGAATGGCATGGTTGTGCGACCCTCGGGCCGCACGAGTTCAGGAACCAGCATCCCCTTCGCCGTCTGAATTCTCCCACGATGATCGATCGCACCCAGTACAAGATCGCCGTCCTCGAGGTCGACACGAGCTCGCACAAGTCGAATACGTCGCTCCCCTACCCAGAAGTAGGCGCGCTCGAGGAGGTGCCGACGAAATCCCTGCAGCGCAGACTCATGCCAACGGATCACCAGGTCACCAGGCTCGATCTTTGGAGCATACGAGACCGAGCCCACCTGGGGGCGGGCCTCGGAATCGAGCCAGTCGTCCTCTCGTGCCAACCAGTCAGCGAGCAAGCGACAGCCCGCCGCCGTCAGCCGGTCATAGGCGACACTCACGCTGAGTCCCTCGATGGCGACCGGCTCGTGTGCATAGACTGGACCAGCATCCATCTCCTCGACGAGCCGCATCAACGTTACGCCACTCGCGGTGGAGCCCTCGAGGATCGCACGCTCCACTGGTGCTGCACCACGCAACTGCGGCAACAGCGAGTAGTGGACATTGAGCAAGGGTCGCGCATTCACCAGCTCAGCAGGAAGGATTCTTCCGTAGGAGACCACGACACCCAGATCGAATTCGGTGGGCTCAAGAGCAGATAGCGTGGTGAGCACCGGAATTGAGTGCTCGGCCGCGAGCTCGGCAACCGGTGTGGGTTCGATGCCGCCATTGCGCGATCGACGCTTGGGCTGCTTGGTCACCACGCGTACGACCGCCAAGCCCTGGTCAAAGAGCGTCTGCAGGTAGACCGCCGAGACGTCACCAGTACCAAAGAATGCGATACGCACCGTTACGAGTCGATCAGTTTCTCTCGCATCTCGCGTCGGAAGGCCTTGCGCTCCGACTCGCCCAGCCGCTCGATCAAGAGCATGCCATTGAGATGGTCATACTCATGCTGGAGCACGCGGCCGAGGAGTCCCTCACCCTCAACCTCTTGAGGCTTTCCGTCACGATCGAGCCCGCGCATCACGACATGCCCTGGTCGGCGGATCTCCCACCAGTAGTTCGGGACCGAGAGGCAACCCTCCTCGTAAACCCACTCGCCATCGGCAACGACCAGCTCCGGGTTGATAAAGACCTCGGGGCCATCGCCGGCATCGTAGACGAATATCCGCTTGGGCACACCGACCTGCGGGCCAGCTAAGCCCACGCCCGGCGCGTCGTACATCGTTTCAAACATGTCATCGATCAGACGCGAAAGCGCTGCATCGAAGGTCTCAATCTCGGTCGATCGGTTCGCAAGCACCTGATCACCGATGGTTCTGATCGTGAGGATTGCCACGGGTCCTAGGCTAGTAGCCGGCAAAGTCGATCGCCAACAGGAGGAGTCACCTATGGAGCCCGTGGGACCACGTAACGCGCTCGAGGAGCCACGCTTCTCGAATGCGACCACCTTCGCGCGTCTGCCGACGCTCGCCGAGGTCCAGCGTGCTGCGATTGCGATCGTGGGCGTCCCTTTTGACGCCGGAGTATCCTACCGGCCAGGTGCTCGTTTCGGTCCAGGCGCCATTCGTGCCGGCTCGCAGCTGCTGCGTCCCTACGATCCGGCCATGAACCTGCACCCCTTCGGTACGGTCCAGGTAGCCGACGCCGGTGACATGGGGGTCAACCCGTTCTCGATCGCAGAGGCGATCGCCACCATTGAGGCCCGCGCGGACGAACTCTCATCCCGAGCGGACCACCTGATCGCGCTGGGTGGCGACCATACGATCGCCCTACCACTGCTGCGGGCCGTGACTCGGCGACGCGGCCCGGTGGCTCTGGTTCATTTCGATGCCCACCTCGACACCTGGAATACCTACTTTGGCGCCCCTTACACCCACGGCACACCATTTCGTCGTGCCTTCGAGGAGGGACTGCTGCTCGAGGATCGCAGTTTTCACGTCGGCACTCGCGGTCCACTCTACGGAGCCACCGATCTCTCCGACGATGAGGGCTTTGGCTTTGCAATCATCACCTCAGATGAGCTCCTCGATGCCGAAATACCCAAGATCGCCGAGCGGATCGTCAGCCGGATCGGCGATGCACCGGTCTACCTCTCCGTCGACATCGACGTGCTGGACCCTAGCGCCGCCCCCGGGACCGGAACGCCAGAGGCTGGCGGACCGAGTTCGCGTGCTATCCTGCGGCTCTTGCGGCTCCTGCGAGATCTGCGCCTCGTCGGCGCCGACCTCGTCGAGGTTGCACCGAGCTATGATCACGCAGAGATCACGGCCATTGCGGCGAGCCACATCGTCTATACCATGGTCGGGCTGATGAGCACGCCGCCCACCCTGGGCTCGGTGCTGCAGGAATCTCCAGCTCGCAGCCCCGGCGCTAGCCGTTCACCCCTTGGGGAATGGTGAACGAACCACCCTTGACGAATCCTCTGGTGCCCTGGCGCCAGAGCGTGACCGCAGTACCATTGGGATTACCAGCGATCACCAGCGGATGACCTCCGTTTGAGATCCCCAAGCCCTGACCCTGGAGCGGGCCCGAGACGTCGCCGAGGAGTGCACCCTTTGACGAAAACTCCACCACCTGGCTCCTCCCACCAGCCAGTGGAATGAGCACCCACTCTCGCGTGGCTGTTACCGCAAACGACGGGGAGGCAGCCGGAACCCCCTTCAGCGTTACGACCTGCTTCGAAGTCAGCGATCCGATCAGCTCCACCCGATCGGCGCCACCACGCATGGGAGCCACGACGGCGGCCGCGACCGAACCTCGTGATCCCTTGAGGTGGACGAGTCGAGAGAATCCGACAAAGGCTGAGCCCTTGGGCGCACGGTCCCACACTCCGGTCCCTTGCAATGGTGACACGAGTGCCACCAACGAGGGGTTAGCACACCGTGCGAGCAATGTCGGGTCGGCACCAGAGCCCGCCACGCTTTCGTACACCGGAGCCTGACAACGCCCAAGCGAGGCCACCTGCTCGAGCGTTGGGTTTGTCGCAATGAGCTGATCGACCGTGCCGTTGCTCGCTATCTTGACGAGCTCCTGTCGGCCAGTACCATGGGCCTTGGATCCAACGAGCGCCACCGCGGCGTTGGCATTCAGCGGTACGACCGATCCCGGAAATGGTGCTACCGCGGTGGAGAGCTCCGCTGGTGTCCACGACCCGATAGGGCCGACATAGATCGGACTGACGTAGAGATCAATCGCGGCGATCACCGCCGCCCAAGCGGTGTTGCCATTCGGAGTCAATGACAGGTTGACACCTCCGCGTGTCGAGACCCCTTGGGGAGTCATGAGACGCAGCACGCCCCCCTTTGCCTCGAGTACCTGGCCATGCTGATACGCTCGTACCTCGGCGAAGAGGTCTCCGGTCTTGGTCTCGAGCACGGTCGAGTAGTTCGGAGCCAACGGTCGCGTCACGCTCGCCGTCGCCGTCGATCCACAGGCCGCCAGTAGGAGGCTGCCAACCCCGAGCGAGAGGCTGCCAACCCTGAGGGAGTACTTCATAGACGACTCTCGGCTCCGATCCATGGCCCAAGCTGGCGAAGAGGTACGGTGAACTCTATCACTGTACTTTTTTGACCAGCGAATCGACCAACGAGGCGAAACTCGACTGCACCGCGCCCGTATACGACGGGTCCGCCGGGATCATCCAACGCTCAACGCCGGAGGAGTCCACGACATAGACCAGGCTCGGGTGCACGATCATCACACCGTTTTGCGGCACAGACACCCCGACACCGTAGTTTCGCCAGGTCGCGGCCAGGGTCTTGAGCGAGGGGCTCGTCAGGAAGTACCAGTTGGGAAGCGATGACATCCCCTCGCGATCTGTGAAGATGTGCACCGCGCTCACGCTGTGGAAAATCGGGTTGGAGGCGATCGCGATGACATCCGTGTGTGCTCGCTGGGTCCTAGAGAGCTGCTGATCGGCCTGGCGCAACTCTGAGGCGATGAGGGGGCAGGTGTCGGTACAGACGGGATCGAGAAACGTGATGATCAGCGTCTTACCCTTGAACTGGGATAAGGATACCGCCCTTCCCGACTGATCAAAGAGCGTGAAGGGAGCTGCAGGTCGATCGATCTGGAACGGTGCCCCGGAGCTTGCAAGCGCCGCCTCGGCCGAGTAACTGGTGTTTGCTGCCGCAAAACCCAGTGGAACGAGCCCGACGAGTGCGACCACGGCGATCCACACCCCAAGAAGCCGACCCGCCTGGCCAAGTGCCTGGGGCCAGAACCGAACGGTGGTCGTCTCCAAAGCCGCCGATTGGGACAGGCCAAGCACCCCGACGATGACAAGCAGGAGCTCCGGCAACATTGAGTTCGGGTCGGTCCCTGACCCACCCAGAAAGCCGAAGTCCTGAATCAGCCACCAGACCAGCACCGAAAACACGGCGAACACGACAACTGTGACCCTCAGTCCGCGGCGAAGCACGAACGATAACCCGGTTACCAGCAGGATCACGACCGTGACCCCGTTGACCACTGCACCGCCATGGGCTCCGAGAAGGCTGTGGAATCCACGGAGACTGGCGGCGATGATCCCAGGCTGAGCAGCCTTGGACATCGACTCGACCATCGCAGGAGTCTTGAAACTCCAAAACCCACGACCGGGTAACGCCTGTTCGATCCCCAAGACGATGAGCATCACCCCAATACCGGCAAGGATCCACCGCGGCAACCTGTCGCGCTGCCACCACCCATACGGCGCGAGCAGCGCCAGTGCCGCGACGATGTAGAAGAACACGCCCCCTGGCACGCCAAAGAGCCACGATCCCCCATGGCCGAAGGTCTGGCCAAGCGCCTCCCCAAAAATCCATACGAACAGACCCCAACCAGCCGTGAGCAGATAGCCGATCCGGGCGAACCACCCGTCACGCCCGAGCAGGAGCCACAACCCGATCGCTATCTGGATCCAGACCACGCCAGAGGCCGACCAGATCGGATGCCGGAACCAGGCACCGACTCCCAGCTGCATGAGCTCCACAAGCCAGTGAGGCTGTCCCGCCTGGATCGGCTGAACCACCTGCGAGATCATCGACGTGGGCATCGAGCTCTGTAGCTGCAACAGCCCATCGAAGATCCAGAACGCGCCAAATCCATAGCGGAGCACCGCGCGTGCGCGAGGCTCCGCGACGCGGATTGCGGCACCCGCCTCATCACCACCGCGAACCGCGAGCGATGGAGCGCCACGGAACGCCGCGCCATAGAGCAGAAACCGGGCCGCAATCAGGATGAAGGCAGCGACGGCGAGGATCAACGCCTCGATCGCGATTCGATGATAAAACGGAGCTGCGAGCCCGAAGGAACCAAGGCTCG
>JAJZXI010000075.1 GCA_021806545.1 Actinomycetes bacterium
CCGTCGGCAACTTCGCATACTCTCAGCTTCTCGATCGACGCACGCCCGCAACTGCCAAGAGCAAACAGGCTCTAAGACGCCTGCACTCGAGTGCACCACGCCGACGTTCGCTGGATCACCATACTCTTGTCACCCGTCATGTCGACGTAATCGTTCCCTAATAGCCAAGACGATCGCAACGAGTTCGGCGCCGTTGGGCACGCTCATGACACAACGCCTCTCGTCATCCGAGGACAATTACCAGCAGTCACAAATCGCGGCTGCTCCCTGGATCTTTACCCATAACTTGGTTCGGCTCATCGTTAGCGCGACGAAGTCAGATTCGCAGGGACTTCGTGGAATCTGTGTTCTGGACACCAAAACCTTGGAGAAGCCCTACACGAAAGATCGCTCGACCCGTCGACCGCCTACGCACCAATCCTGCACCTACAGATCTGCCCGTAGTCGAACAGCGCCCAGACCCACCACAAAACCACCAGTTGAAAAGTCCACAGCGAATGACCCCTCGGTTTTTGCTAGCTACGGCTGCCGAGAACGTTGCACGCCAGCTCACCTCCGAAGCGGCACGATCAACACATTGCGCCAGAGCCAACGACCGATGACAGCTATGCTTCGCAACCGACGACGCCGTTTGCAAGCCATCCGTGTACGCAAAGGACGGAGTTCAGCATCAACGCATCTCGCCTATTCTCTGAGCGCCTCATCATTAAGAGGCAAATTCACCCATACCTTCGCAGCGGTATGTCGCTACCCGACTAGGTCTCGACCGAACTCCCTCGTCGAGACCTCTATGCTCCAAAGGCTTGTCGTACGGACAGACGATCGACTCCTTGTCGATAGTGAACCCTAGCCATCAGACCCGTTGACGCACACGCAGCTCCGTCCTGGGCCAGCAGTGCACAACGGCGCGGGAGCCGGCCGTCAGCAGGCGATAGCGGCCATCAGGTCGCTGACTTGTTTTTGTCCGTGCCAACACCTTCGACCTCACCGACACGTCTAGACGCCCCCGGTAGCATTCGATAGGCATTGAATACACCATCAAGTTGACGTATCGCACCGAGCACCGATGATAGGTGTCCCGGATCAACGAGTTCGAATTCAAAACGCATTCGAGAGACATGATCTCCACCAGTACGCGAGGAGCTCATGGTGATGTTGACATGATGTTCACTGAGCACCTTGGAGACATCAGCGAGCAGGCGAGCCCGATCCAGCGCCAATACTTCGATGGCCATCTGGTAGCTAGCGCCCCCATCATGGGCCCACTCGACCTCGACTCGGCGCTCACCAGCCCGCTTGAGAAGGTCAAGCACGTTGGGACAGTCCGCTCGATGGATACCGACCCCACGCCCCTGAGTGACGAACCCGACGATCTCATCCCCGGGGATCGGATTGCAGCACCTCGATATTCGTACGAGGACGTCCTCCATTCCCTCGACAAAGACCATAGGACCCTTTGCGGTCCGCCGCGATCGCTGATGCGAAACAGTCGGAGCATACCCCTCGGTCTCTAACTCATTGCGCTGTAATCGCTGGACAATTGCGCGCGCTGATACGTGACCCTCGCCAACCGCCACCAGCAAACCTTCGCCGTCATGGAGACCATTCATCTTGGCCAGTTTGGCCAGCCCGGCCTGGGAGAGATGCGTCGTTACCGCCAAGTTCTCTCTACGAAGAGCCTTCGTAAGCTCCTCACGTCCAATCTCGATCGACTCCTCGCGTCGTTCTCTCGAAAACCACTGACGGATCTTGGCCTTGGCGCGGGGTGTGACTACGATAGAGAGCCAGTCCCTCGATGGCGCAGCCGTACTCGAGCGCGAACTCACGATCTCCACCGTATCACCCGAACGCAGTGCGGACTCCAACGGCACGAGGCGACCATTGACTTTAGCACCGATACACCGGTGGCCGACCTCAGTATGAATCGAATATGCAAAGTCCAACGGTGTCGCACCGAGTGGCAGGGTGACAACCTTACCTTTCGGTGTGAAAACGTAAACCTCGTCCATCTCCAGATCTGACTTGAGATGCTCCAGGAACTCCAGTGGGTCGGGGATATCCTCCTGCAATTCAATCAGTCGATCAACCCAGGCCGCACTGCTAGTACCAGCACCTTCTTTGTACCCCCAGTGGGCAGCGATGCCGAACTCAGCCCGTCGGTGCATCTCCCGCGTGCGGACCTGCACCTCGAGTGGATTACCCTTATCCAACAGCACGGTCGTATGCAGTGATTGGTACAGATTGAACTTCGGCGCGTTGATATAGTCCTTGAATCGCCCCGGGATCGGAGCCCAAAGCGAATGCACGACACCCAGAGCAGCCCAGCAGTCCCGATCGCTCTCGGTCACGATTCGGACACCAATGATATCGTAGATTGAGTCGAAATCCTTGTCCTTGATGATCATCTTCTCGTAGATCGACCAGAGGTGCTTGGGTCGCCCGGTCACCTCAGCATCGATACCCACCTGCGCAAGTCGCTTGTCCAACTCTGCCGTCACTTGTGCAAGGTAGAGCTCGCGCTCCGGTGCTCTGGTTGCGATCATATGATCGATCTCGGCGTAGCGTCTTGGGTGGAGGGTGGCAAAGGCAAGATCCTCGAGCTGCCACTTCATATCCTCGATTCCTAGACGATTGGCTAACGGCGCATAGATATCCATCGTCTCCTGGGCGATACGGCGCTGCTTTTCGATCGGCAACGCGGCGATCGTGCGCATATTGTGGAGGCGATCCGCAAGCTTGATCACCAAAACCCTGGCATCCTTAGCCATGGCAATGAGCATCTTGCGCATCGTCGCTGCTTGCTGGGCTTCACGTGAGTCAAAGCTGATGCGGTCAAGCTTGGTGAGTCCGTCGACCACCTCAGCTACGGTCATAGAGAACTCGGTGCCGATCTGTTGAAGGGTCACCTGTGTATCCTCAACCGTATCGTGAAGCAGCGCCGCAACCACCGCGGTCAGATCCCCACCAAGGGCCGCAGTGATCAAGGCAACCCCAACCGGATGCGTCACATACGGTTCCCCTGACCGACGCCGCTGGTCCCGATGCGCCGTCCTTGCGAACTCAAGTGCCCGGCCCATGGTCATCGCAGCCTCACTCGATACATCGAGGTCCATGGCATCCAAGAGCGACTGGAGATCGCGGTCCATCATCACAATCCTACGAGGCCACGAACCCCTCGTGATCGGCGGTAGCACTACGCCGCTCGAGACGTGCCCTGATCTGACGATACCGGTGCTCGCGCTCCTTGAAACGTGCCAGGAGTGGCGATGCGATAAACAGTGACGAATAGGCACCGCTCGTCAGTCCAACCACCAGCGCGAGTCCAAAGTTCTTCAGCGTCGTCGCGCCAAGGACATAGGCCCCCAGGACAAGGACCGAAAGAATCGGGATAACCGCCACGAGTGAGGTGTTGAGCGAGCGTGCCAACGTCTGATTCACAGATAGATCAACCGCATCCGAATAGTTCATCTTCCCAGGATCAACGAGACCAGAGACATTCTCCTTGATGCGATCAAAGACCACGATGGTATCATACAGTGAGTAACCCAGGATGGTGAGGACCGCGATAACAGTAGACGGCGTCACTTGAAAGCCACTCAGTGCGTAAATACCCACCGTCACCAGCAGGTCATGAATGACCGCAATCAGTGCCGCTGCTGCCATCTTCCACTCGAACCGAATGGAGATGTACAAGACGATACCAATGAAAAAGGCGATAAGCGCCTTGACGGCCGCATTCGTTATCTGGCCACCCCAGGTAGGACCAACGAATTCGACTGCAACTGCCGAGGACGGGATGTGAGCCTTGGACGCCAACAGTGAGGCAACTTGATTCTCTTTCGCCGTTCGTGCGGCACCTGATAGCTTGCTCAAACCAGCCTGGACCTCGACCGTGCGAGATCCATGTGCCCCCAGTGTGACCACGGTGGCTTGGGTCACCCCGGCACTCGCAACGATCTTGCTTGCCTGTCGGACCGTCAATGTCGCTGATGGGACCTGCCAGCTCACTCCCCCTTTGAAGCTGATCCCGAAGTTGAGACCCCGTGCACTAAGAGCCCCGAGTCCGGCAACGATAACCAGGAACGACAGGACGAAATAATAACGCGCCCGGTGGACGAAGGGGTAATGAGTGGCACCGGCGCCCAGGCGCCGCCACCACGACGCCTCGCTAGCATCAATCGTCGCGACGTGGAATCCTTGTGGCTCGCGTGATGCGCTCGCCGCCGTCTCTTGGTCTCTGGTCGTGGAGTCTTCCTCGTTATTCATAGTCCCTCATACCCCCTTGGTCACTACGCGGCGGCTGGGCTTGATAACTCCAGTACCTGCTATTGGCTTCTGCGTTACCTGCACCACCGGGACTCCTAACCAGCGATAATGCTTCGGATCGATCGTGTTCCCGATCCAGAGCACCAGTGGTCGCGTGAAAAACCACGCTGAGGCGACATCCAAGATCGTCGATAGACCGAGAAAGAAGGCAAAGCCACGAACATCACCGATACTAAAGTAATACAGCAATGCTGCTCCAATGAACGAGACCAGGTCAGCAGCGATAATCGTTCGAAACGCCTTGGAAAACCCGGTGTCAACTGAGGCGCGCAGGCTTTTCCCGTGGCGGGCTTCATCCTTGAGTCGCTCGAAGAAGACGATATAGGAGTCTACGATCACACCGATAGATACGATAATTCCCGTCACCCCTGACAGGTCCAGTGTCAGCTGTTCCGTATGTCCAAGGAGGGCAATGATAGCCCATAGAGCGCCAAAGGTGGTCGCCAAGCCGCCGACCACCACGAGTCCCAGTAATCGGTAGTACAAAATTGTGTAAAGCATCACAAGAATCAGTCCGGCTATACCGGCGACCAAGCCCGCCCTCAACGAAGCTGCACCCAGCGTAGGTGAGATGGTCTGCACCGTCTGTTGCACCAGTTGCACCGGCAACGCCCCATAGTGCAGTATCGTGGCGAGATCCGTCGCTGAGGCTCGGGTGTAGTTTCCGGTAATCTGGCCCTGTCCATTGAAGTTGGTCGAATTGATCTGCGGAGCCGACTGAACCGTACCGTCCAACACAACGGCGAGCAACTGATGATAGTAGGTCTTGGCGATCTGGTTGAAGATCGGTGCGCCCTTTGCCGTCAGGGTGAAATTGATCGCCCACTGATTGGACGCACTCTGAGGCTGTGGAGCCGCAAACACGCTCTTGATAGCATTGCCTGTTAACAGCGTTGGTCCAACGACATAACGAGCAATGACCTTCTTGGAGTTACCCTGATACTCAGGCAATAGCGCCGTGCTGGCAGAGGTAGCTTTGAGCGGGCTCGTCGAGGGGACATACTGGAGTAGCGAGGCGGTTTTGGCGCTAGGATTCGGGCAGGTAGGGGTCAGTTGGGACTTCTTGAGATGCAGGCTCGCCGGCGGCTTCGTATACAGAGGTGCCTGGCACAGTACCGGACGAAACTGCAGTATTGCCGTCTGCCCGATATAACTCAGCGCGGTCTTGGGATCCTTGACACCGGGAAGGTCGACGACGATGTCACTGCCCTGCTGTCCAATGGATGGCTGACCGACACCCAGCGCGTTGACGCGGTTTTCGATGATCGAGATGGTCTCGTTCAGGGTGGACGCCGAGACCTTTCGTGCCGGCTTGTACACCACCGAAGCACCACCTTGAAGGTCCAAGCCCAGCACCGGATGGTAGTGGGCGCTTATCACTGCAACGAACGCAGCGACGGCTACCACCGTGGAGATGAGGACCGACCTGATCCAACGCCCTTTACGCATTACCCGCCTTTATCCATGGAACCAAACACAACATCCTAGCCCCCGCTGGCGTGACGAAGTCAGCCATCCTTCAGCCAGAACGACGCCAAATGCTATCGACGTTCGCTACCAGTTCATCTATCGTATGATCCTCGATCGCCCCACGCAGGCGGGAGATCAGGCGAGCCTGGAACGAAAGATTATGCACCGAGAGTAACGCTCCGGCGCTCTGCGCATCGACGTGGATTAGATGATGCAATAAACCCCTCGAGGTACTCTGACATACGCGACAGTTGCAATCCGCGTCGAGGGGCTCGTCCAGCCCACGGTTGCCCCATCCCTTGACCCGGAGCGGCCCTTGCTGGGTCAAGGCGGTTCCGTGGCGGGCGATTCGCGTGGGAGCGACACAATCGAACATATCGACACCGAGCGCGACGCCATGGGCCAACAGATAGGGATCCCCTACTCCCATGAGGTAACGAGGACGATCTGGAGGCAGATACGATACAGTGGCCCGGATCGCGTCCAGCGTGCTGTCTTGGCTCTCGCCAACCGCAAGTCCTCCAATCGCATAACCGTCAAAATCAAGCCCCACGATCGCCTTGGCGCTCACGGCACGCAGTTCCGAGTCCACCCCTCCTTGCACGATGCCAAACAACCGTTGCGTGTCGTCGTTATGTACTGACCTCGACCGTTCGGCCCATACCGAGGTCAGATCGAGATTGCGCTCGAGGACACCGCGGTCATTCGGCAACTTCGTACATACATCCAGCACCATCGCGATGTCAGCACCGATCATCTCCTGCGTCGACACCGCCTCCTCCGGGGTCAAGGTCACCCACGACCCGTCGTACACATTGCGAAAACGGGCACCCTCCGTCGTAATCGTAGCTCCCAACGACATGATCTGAAAACCACCAGAATCCGTCAGCGATGCACCGGCAAAACCGGTGAACGCATTGAGTCCGCCCATCTCAGCAATCACCTTAGCACCGGGCCTCAACATGAGATGATAGGTATTTGATAACAGCACCTGGTACCCAAGCTCGGCCACCACCTGGGTCGGGAGCAACCGCACCATTCCTCGCGTCGCGACCGGCATGAACAACGGCGTCTCTACGACGCCAGAGCGCAGCGACAGCCGACCGCGCCGTGCCGCACCGGACGATTGAAGCAAGGAAAATATACTCACGATGTGCTCGGCACGATGTCGGGACGACTCCAGCGCAAAACGTCGGTCCCCCTCGGCCGATTCGTCGGGATCAACATCGCATCGCCAAGCGAGAGAAAACGAAAGTCATTCGCAAGAGCATACTCGTACAAGGTACGCCAGCGCGAGCCAATCGCGGCCGCTACCAGCGCAACGAGGGTCGATCGAGGCACGTGGAAGTTGGTCAAAACTAGGTCAACACAGCGGAAGTCGAAACCGGGACGAATAAAGAGTTGAGAGGAGCCCACTAGGTCACCTCCGTGGGCAACCGTTTCGAGCGTACGTACAACCGTCGTGCCAATAGCGACCACTCTGGTCGCCGCACTGATGTGCTCGACCGCTTCGGGGGTGACACGATAGCGCTCGGAATGGATCGTATGACGTGCGAGCTCGCGCTCCTTGACTGGCGCAAAGGTGCCGAGCCCAACCTCGAGATCAACACTGACGATCTCGATGCCACGCCGTTCGAGATCGGCGAGCAACGGCGCATCGAAGTGCAACCCGGCCGTTGGCGCTGCGACCGAACCCGGTCGTTTCGCATAAACCGTCTGGTATCGTTGTGGATCGATCGTAACCCCAGCGAGATACGGGGGGAGTGGGATCTCGCCCTGGGAGAACACCGCATCGCCCAACACTTCGACCAGTCGGATCCGCAACCCTGAACTCTCGGTCCCGCCCTCATGGACGCGAAAAACTGGCGACCCACTGAGATAGAGGAGTTCACCAGCGCGAATCCTGGCATTGGGTCGAATGAGCGCCTCGAACATCACTCCCTGAGGGGCTAACAGCAGTACCTCGACCCGACCGCCTGACTCGCGCTCAACGTGAAACCGAGCGGGAACGACCTTGGAGTCATTGACCACCACCACATCGCCAGGTTCTAGAAGATCACCAAGATCCGCGACAGTAACCGTGTACGGTTTGTCTCCCGTGCCAACCAGCAGTTTTGCAGAGCTGCGCGGCTCCGCAGGAACCCGGGCAATCCTCTCCGGCGGAAGGTCATAATCGTAGGCATCGATCAACGACCAGTCATCGCTCCGACCGACCAAGCGACTCCTCCAAACACACAACAACAAAGGCTTCGAATGGATGACCTGCTCTCACCCTGACAGCAACAATCCTAACGACGCTGATCGTCCTGTCGCGCAGTCGAAGACGCAAGTGCGCGGTCGACGATAGGGTACAAGTGTTCTACTCGCCGCGCGCCACGCAGAGGATCCTTCGCCATGTCATCGGCGAGACGCAGGCGTATCGCATCATCAAAATGTCCGCTCGACTCGAAGGCCTCCACCTCGGTAATCGGCAAGGGACCCCCCTGTTCGACCAGGGTGGCTCGCGACTCCCTCGACAACACGCCCCAGTAGCGCTCATCGGTGCGTACGAGATAGCGCTTAGCGGTTACATGCAACGCTATGAGTTCGGCGACACGTGTGGAGAACCCGAGCGACAGGGCAAGCTGGGCCCCATCGCGCGCGTGGTGCAACTCCGATGATCGCCGCGCCAGCCCCACGTCATGGAGCAATCCAGCTACCGCCAACTCAGCGTCGCCCCCATCTTCCCATAACAGCTCAGCGGTCTGTAGCAGGTGGTCGATCAGGGGAAGCTCCTCACCGTAGGTGTCCAGCAGCGCTGGTTCACAAAGGAGGCACCGCACAGCATCGACCGTCCCCATCGCGCGCTACTCCGACCCCGCGAACTCCGGGACTACGACCGGATCGCGCGTACCCGATTGGGGAAGAACAAGCAGCGTCGGCCCCCGCTGGAAGATGTCGACAGCCTCACCCACGCTCAGACCGACCGACTCCTCAGGCGAGACTGACACGACGATCCGAGTGCCATCCGGCGCTTGCACGTGAGCCGCAAAACTCGACCCCAGAAATGACATCTCGACGAGCCTACAGGAGCCTTGAGCCTCCGCACGAATACCGAGATGCTCTGGCCGCACGAGGACCTCGTAATGAGTACCAACGAACACCTCGCTTTGGACCGAGAACGATCCAAAGCCACTGCTCTCTACCGTCGTCTTGTGGGTGGCCCTCCCTGGTATCCGGTTCACCTTGCCGACGAACTCTGCGACAAACTCAGATGCCGGCGCAGCATAGATCTCCGCAGGAGAGCCCAGCTGCTCGAGAATACCATGACGCATTACTCCGATTCGGTCAGCGATCGCCAGTGCCTCCTCCTGATCGTGAGTGACAAAAATGGTGGCGATGCCTACCTCCCGCTGCACTCGGCGAATCTCCTCGCGAAGACTGATCCGCACCTTAGCGTCGAGAGCAGAGAGCGGCTCATCAAGGAGTAGCACCGACGGTTCAATTGCGAGCGCTCGTGCGAGTGCCACGCGCTGTTGCTGTCCACCGGAGAGCTGGTGGGCAAACCGGTCGCCCAGTCCGGAGAGGCCGACGAGTTCGAGCAGCTCCTTGGCGCGCCTGCGACGCGTTGGGGCACCAACCCTTCGAATTTTGAGACCAAACTCAATGTTCTGTGCCGCCGTGAGGTGTGGAAAGAGGCTGTAATGCTGAAACACGATACCCATATTGCGTTTGGCCGTGGGTTGGAGGGTGATGTCGATACCCCCCACGATGACCCGACCGCCATCGAGGCGCTCGAGACCGGCCACCGAGCGAAGTGCTGTCGTCTTTCCGCAGCCAGACGGTCCAAGTAGGACGACGAGTTCACCAGCCTCAACGTGGAGAGAGAACCCATCGAGGGCATGCATTGAACCATAAAACTTCTCCAGCCTCTCAAGGTGTAGATCAACCCGTGGCAAGGACACCCCTCCTCTTGGTACGGCCACCACCTACGATCGCGACCAGCGAAAGTGGCACAAAAGCGACCAGGAGTGCGACCAGAGACACAGCGACCGCTTCGGCGGCGGCTGTTAGCCCAATCTGTACGATATAGACAGGGAAGGTATTAAAACTGAGCAACGACGCTACGACGAACTCGCCAAGTGCATAGGCCCCAGCCAGGATGAGCGCGCCAATCATACCCGCTCGAAGGTTCGGCAACAGGACCCCTACCAGCGTCCGACTCCAGCTGGCGCCCAGCGACTGTGCCGCCTCAACGAGGGTGTTGATATCGAGCGACCGCACCGCGGTATCGAAGGTCCGATAGCTATAGGGCAGAGCGAGAACCACGTAGATCGGGGCCAGGATGAATGGTGAGGTAAGGATGAGATTCAAAATGCCGTGATAGGCGCCCAGGATGCCCAACACCACCACGACCGAGGGTACCCCGAGTGGCACGATACTCAGAACGTCCAAGAGAGCGCGCAACTTTGGGATGCGCACGCTGACCCAGATCGACGTGGGGATCACCAACAGCCCAGTGAGCAACACCGTGGCGATTGCCACCTGCAGTGACAACTCCAGAGACGAACGAAAGTTTGGATCCTCAAACAGCGAACGATACGCAGAGAGCGTGAGGTGGTGATGGTTGCCAAGAACCGAGTAACGCGCCGAGGCCAGTATCGGAATGAGAAAGAATGCCCCTACCGCGCCGAGCACCAGCGTGCGAAAACCACGACCAATACCCGCTTGTCGGAGGTACAATCCATCCGTCGGCGACGTCATCGTAGCCACCGTGACGCACGCCGTTGACTCAGGACGTAGACCGTCGCCGCCAAGGCAACGACGACGATCATTCCAAGTCCCAATGCGTTACCGAGGTTCGCCTCCCCAGCGGCCACATTGCCCGAGATCAGGCTGCCGATCTGTATCGGAACGAGCGGCAGAGTCCCCGAGGTGAGGGCCTCTGCCGTAGCATAGGCTGCGAATGCATCCGCGAACAACACTACCGTACCTGAGAGCAGTGCTGGGGACAGGATCGGCAGGCCGACCGACCACCAGAAACGCAGCTTCGACGCCCCGAGCGTACGCGCCGCCTCGACCCATGCCGGTCGTAGGTTCTGAATGGGACCGAGCATCACCAGAATCATCACCGGTATCAGAAAGTACTGGTAGACGATGATCAGACCAACGACCGAATACAACGAGAATCCGTGCGCATAAATGTTCAGGCCCATCCCTGAGAGGATCTTGGTCACGACTCCAAAATTCCCAATGGTTGCGATGAAGGCGAACGCCAGCGGGACCCCTCCAGTGTTCGCTAACACGCTGGAGCTCGACTGCACCAGCGCTCGCGGGCGACCCCGGGTAGCGGCTACCGCTAAGGCCGAGACGAAACCGACCACCACCGCGATGACGGTACTGCCGACGGAGAGCTCAAAAGAGGTCACGAATGATTGAAGGTAGGGACCGGATAGGGCGATACGAAGATTCGAGAACGTTAATGCACCGTCGTTGGACTCGAACGCACCAATGAGAACCGAAAAAGCCGGGATCAGCAAAAACAACGCCATGAACGCGAGATACGGTACAACCCCGCCGTAACGCCAAAACTCGTGTCCTCGCTGTGATCTGGGAGGAGAGCTGGGGGAACTCTCCTCCCGTTTCGGGGTAAGCGTTACGAGCATTAGACCTTGGGCCAGTTAGCGAGGATTACCGTCTGTGCAGCGTTCAGCTGGGCCTGACTCGGGAAAACAGGGGTGCCGGTGACCGTGGGGACGGCCGCCAAGTAGGTCCTGTTGACCGTCCCATCCTTGATCATCGAGGCAAGTCGGATCGGATCGGTGTAGCCCTTTAGCCACAAATTCTGTCCGGTGTTCGAGTACAGGTACTCCTCCCATAGGCGGGCTGCGGCTGGATGCGGCGCATCCTTAGCGATTGCCTGGGCGTAGTAGGAGGCGTAATGGACGCCCTTGGGAATGATTACCTTCCAGTTGATCTTGCCTCGGAGTGCGTTCTCATAGGCGACATTGAGGTAATCCCAATCGATATTGACCTTCACCTCGCCCGAGGCGATCGTCGCCGGCGACGACTGCACCGGAATGAAGTTTCCGACTGATTTGAGATGCTCAAAGTACCGGATACCCGGCATGACATTGCTATAGGACCCACCGTTGCCAAGCGCTGCGGCAATGACTGCCGAAAAGGCAGCTCCTGCATCCTCGGGATTGCCGTCCAAGGCGACGCCGCCATGAAATGCTGGGTTGCTAAGGCTGGCAAATCCAGTCACCGGACTCTTGGTGAGTCCTGCATCGTAGCCGATGGAGATATAGCCACCGTAGTCGCAGAACCACTGACCTGTTGGTGCCTTGCAGTCGGAGGGAATCTGGCTCCAATATTTAACCCTATAGTCGGCAAATAGACCCCGCCGTGCGCCCTGAACTGCAAAGGGAATCCCGACATCGACGACGTCTGCTGAGCGCGACGATCCCTTTAACGTCGCCAAGCCATCGATCTCCGTAGCGGATGAAGCATCCGGACTCACATCGGTGATTTTGATATGATACTTTTGCTCAAAGTCAGTCATTATTTGCCCATAATTGGCCCAATCTGCCGGCAGTGCTGTGACCGTGAGCGAACCCTCTGACTTTGCAGCTTTGACAAGGTTCGTCATGCCACCACAGGCGGCGAGCGACGTGCACGTCGCGTAGTCAATCGACGACTTCGAAACACTATTCGCGGCAGACGAACTGGAGCAGGCACTGAGGAGCACTGCCGCACAACCCACCATCGCCACACCGATCTTTACAGCCCTCACCATCATCTCCCTTGGAACCTTGCGTCCAATAACCCAGCAAGAAGTACCGTAGAGGGCCTATACCAACAAAGACAGCCTGTTCGAGGAACATTCGGTAAACCAAAACCAAACATTGGTATTCATGTCACCTCGATGCCCGCAGCCGGTCGCTTTGCCATGCGCCACAACCATCACCGGTAAAAGTCGGCGACTCGCCACCTTAGCAAATGAAGAGGTCCAACAGCTCAGATCATGCGGCCGTCCGATTCCACTCC
>JAJZXI010000076.1 GCA_021806545.1 Actinomycetes bacterium
CCCCCACCGTCAGAGCGGTAGTGTGCAATACGTTCTGGTGACACTGGTCGCCGCTATGGCGACGTACCTCGTGGTACCGGTCGTTCGCAGGATCGCCTTTCGGACTAATCAGGTGGTTCCGCCTGGGCATCCTAAACGAGCGCCAGATGCGAATGCGAACCGGCGCGTTCGCACACGCAACCATGAGTCCAGACCTACTTCAGGATCCCTTGATGGATGAATCAGCTCGTATTCTCTCCGACTTAGGATCAAACAATGGTGCATCAACCACTTCTGCTACTGTCCAATCCCCAAACAAATAGACCTCAACCAACATTCCAAGGGCAGCCTTATCTGCCGGAAGGTAGGCAAAGGCAATGGACTGGTTGACGCTATAACCCACGCCCCCAGACGTAACTCTCCCAACGACCTCTTCACCAATCCTAACTGGCTCATTACCGAGCACGACAGCCTTAGAATCCGAAAGAACCAGACAGCAGAGTCGACGAGATGGTCCATTCTCGCGCTCGCTAATCAAGGCGTTACGGCCGAGGAAGCCACCCTCCTTATCCCATCGGATGCAAAACTCAAGTCCTCCCTCCAATGGCGTATCGTCGGAAGTCACATCGGATCCCCAAACCCTATAGCCCTTTTCTAGTCGAAGACTATCGATCGCCCGATATCCGCCTACCACCATTCCATGTGGACGTCCAGCCTCGTACAACGACTCCCATAGACGAGCCCCATACTCCGTCGAACAATACAGCTCCCAGCCCAGCTCCCCAACGAAAGTGACGCGTAACCCTAATACCGGCACATCCCCAACCGTAAATTCCTTCGCGGTCATATATGGAAATTGAGCGTTGGATAAGTCCTGAGACGTTAAGCCCGATAAAATGTCACGTGCAGCTGGCCCCCAGAGACCAAAACACGAATAAGCACCAGTCACATCCCGAACTTGAATATCACCGTTTTGCGACAAGTTGCGACGAATCCAGGCACCATCGTGGGCGCCAAAAGCGGTCCCGGTAACGATTAAGAAACTATCCTCACCTCGCTGCGTGACAGTAAAGTCTGCCTCAATTCCACCTCTATGGTTGAGCATCTGAGTGTAAGTTATCTTACCCGGACCTCGAGCGATTCTGTTGTCGCAAAGGTACTCCAAAGCCTTAGCAGCATTGGGACCAACAATTTCGAATTTCGAAAACGAGGACTCATCATAGAGGCCGGCAAAAGTCCTGGTCGCGATGTGCTCCGTGACTATTGCACTCGACCAGTTTTGTCCTGCCCATCCCCGTGGGCGGAACTTCTCCAAAGTCGGATCAACATTTGACTCGTAGTAATTTACACGCTCCCAACCTGACTTTTCCCCAAAGAATGCACCATGGCTACGATGCCAATCGTAAATCACCGAACGCCGAAGCGGTCTACCAGCTTCGCGTTCATGGTTCGGGTAACGAATGTCGTAGTACGTCTCGTAGTTCTCACGCGTACGCGCTAGCGTATACGAAGGTGACTGATAGTGTCGGCCAAACCGCCGAATATCCATCTCCCATAGATCCATTCTTGGTTCCCCCTCTAGGATCCACTCCGCCATCACCTTGCCGATCCCTCCAGCCCCAGCGATACCGTGAGCACAAAATCCTGCCGCCACGTAGAGACCACGAACCTCAGTTTCGCCCAAGCAGAACTCATTATCAGGGGTGAACCCCTCGGGTCCGTTGATAAGCTTACGAATCGGAACCTCCCTCATCGCTGGCACTCTACGACCCGAGTTTGCAGCGATCTCCTCAAATCGCTCCCAATCCTCGTCAAGGAGCCTTCCGTTGAAGTCTCCAGGTATCATATCAACATTGTCAGAATTCAAAAACACCGCTCTGGAATCTCGCTCATACCCACCCATCACAAGACCTCGTACATCCTGACGGAAATAGACTAACAAATCTGGATCACGTAAGGTAGGAAGCGATACCAAATCATCCTCCGTCCTAAAACCAGAAGTCACCAGGTATTGATGAGAGAAAGGAACCACGGGAATGCGAACACCTGCCATCCGTCCTATCTCAGCAGCGTACATACCAGCCGCATTTACAACGATATCCGCTTCAACCCGACCCGCATCGGTCACAACAGCCCGGACTTTACCGTCGTCAACCTCGATGCCAGTAACCCTCGTATTTGTGGCTATCAAAACCCCGCCGGAACGTGCACCTTTGGCCAATGAATACGTTAACTGCGACGGGTCAAGGTAACCATCGGTGGGAAGAAAAGTGGCCCCAAGCACCCCATCTGTGCTCATAAGAGGAAACAGCTCCTGGGCTTCGCGGGGAGATATCTCCTCTAGGGGAAGACCAAATGACCGTGCCCATCCTACTTGCCTACGCAATTCCTCGAGACGCTCCGCAGTACACGCCAAACGAATTCCACCACTCTCGACCCAGCCCGGATCCGTATCCTCATCTGCGGACAAAGACCGATATAGCTCAACAGAGTACATCATCATCTTGGTCAAAGTCACCGTAGAGCGGAGCTGCCCAACCAAGCCCGCTGAGTGAAAGGTCGAACCATTTGTCAATTCGTTTCGATCAAGCAAGATGACATCGCTGCAGCCCATTTCCGCTAGGTGGTACGCTATGCTCGTGCCCCCAACACCTCCCCCAATAATGACTACTCGAGCCGCAGTTGGCAACGCTGACATCAAAACATTCCTTCCTTATCGCACCGAAACTACCGGTGTACCGCAACATCCCCATTACAACCCAATAACGGATAAATCCAGGACAGAGACGACTCGAACAGTCCATCGACTATACAATCGGAACTCAGCCCCTCCTTCGATTGGCTTTGCACATCTCCAACCTTTACGCACATCATCCCAGCAGCCTTAGCGGCTTGAACACCCACCCACGAATCCTCAAATACCAGGATCTGAGATGGAGTCGCCGGAACGAGAACCTCACTAGCCCGCAGAAACCCTTCCGGGTCGGGTTTTCCCATCGCAGTATCATCTCCAGCAACAACCGCCCGGAACAGATCCAGGATCCCACATGCTTCTAGCGCAGTGTCAACCTCGGCGTGCACCGCTCCTGTTACGACAGCCACCGGGACACTTTGTGCTATCCGTCGCACTACAGCGACTGTCTCTCCCGATATTCTTGGACGAAGGGCCACCTCGCGCCGATAACGAGATACCTTCTCAGAGTGTAATTCGTCGCGAACCCTAGAATCGCCACCTCTTCCAACCCAGCTCAATACGGTCTCCACAATTTCAGCATCGCTAAGACCCGAAAGCAGCGCGAAATAACGCTCCTCACTCAACTGATAACCAAGGCGACGACTGAAGATATCTTGAAACAATCTGCAAAGTAATACCTCATCATCCGAAAGCGTTCCGTTGAAGTCGAAGATGACTGCAGAAAACGGAGCATGAGCCACTATCAACTCTCTGTCTGTCACCGACCCTGCCAATTGTCACACCGCCATTCGATCTCGTGTTGCATTGAAACTAAAATGCCTAGACCATTATAGAACGCTACGCCACCTCTGTCAACCCACCTCTTCCCCGAGGTACACCTACGATAGCCCTCCAGTTACATCTTGGAGTAGGCGCTCGAAATCCTCGCCTTTGAACTCCGCTACCGCTCGCTCATACTTCTCCATGCCCCACTCCCAAAAATCAAAGTCTAGAGTCGAAACGTTAGCTTGTATCGCGGCCCACAGTGTCCAACCGTATTTCGACGCAAGACCCCAAAGTCGACAACGAGACATAGTTGCGCGATCAGCGCGACCATAATAACTTCGAACGAGAACCTCTAGTTGATCAATCGACAGTTCGGACTCACTCCATATGTTCCCCAATTCAAAGCTAGGTTCGTTGTTCCCCGAGTATTCATAGTCAATAATCCAAACACGCTCACCGTCATCGATGAAATTCTCCGCCAATAAATCATTATTGCAAGGCACTGTAGGCTCAGGGGCAATCTCCATTGCACGGCGCACCCGAACAAACAGTTCTTCAAAATCCTGATAGTCATCTGGAATTCGAAAGCCCCTACTTATCGCCAGCTCGAGATAACGTCGCTGCACATCGAACATATTAAAATCCGATCGAAACCGCCTGGCTCCGTGGAGTTGCCTACATGCGCCAGCTACTCTCTGCAAGAGGTGACCGTGCTGCAAATCGGATGCAGACAGCGTACGACCGTCAATGAATCCCACAACTAACACATTCGGGGTGTCAAGGCGCTCGATCACCGGCGCCCCTACTCCTGCTTCAGCAGCCCTCACTGAATTCACATACTCACTCTCTCTGTCTATCTCCAGTAGATTGGAGTTGTCTGAGGCCAGGCGAACGACATAGCATCCTCCGGGTGTACTCACCTTGAAATTGGTATTAGTTAAACCTCCCGAAAGCTTTTCCACCTCCAATGGCTGCCCCGAGAGCACGTTCACCCTTCCCGAAAGTCCCTCAAGTTCTTGCGGAAACACAGGACCTTCGGCCGTCCAATCGTTGGCGTGGACTTGTTTGCTCATTGTCTTGCCCTCCATCTACGCTACGGCAACAAAACTACAACGACATGGCACACACAACCGATACCGACGGTACAGTAGTGTCGTGGTATCAACAATTCTCTCCCAAGCACCCAGGCTGCGTCGAGAGTCGAAGGTCCCGCCATACCAGCAGATCGAGCACTACTTGCTCGACGCCATCAGCAGCGGCCACCTCGTTCCAGGAGCCAAACTTCCCCCAGAAAGAGAGCTCGCGGAGGCTTTTGGGGTCAGCAGAATGACGTTGCGTCACGCCCTTGCCACACTTGAGGCCCGCGGCTTGGTGACCAGAATGATCGGTCGTAACGGCGGGGCGTTTATTCAAGAGCCCAAGATCGCCTGTGATCTCACGATGGTAGCGGGCTTTACGGAGCAGCTTCGCCGTCACGGTCTGAAACCAGGAGCTGAGGTACTCAGTGCAAGCGAAAAACCCGCTTCGACCGAAACTGCGGCTGCGCTGGATATCGAAGAGGGGGCCCCGGTGTACGACATCGTCAGGGTACGCCTCGCCGATGATCTCCCCATCGCGCTCGAGCAGTCGTACTTTCCCGCTCACCTCTTCCCCGGGCTGCTCGAAGAGCGGCTGGAAGGATCGCTTTACACCCTCCTCGACACACGCTACGGCCAGCGACCCGTTCGCGCTACGGAGTCCCTCGAGGCGCTCATCATTGACGCACAAAGGGCTAAACTCCTGCGCGTGCCTACCAACAGCGCCGTAATCCAGATCTGCCGTAGCGCGTTCGCGAAGACTGGTTGCGTCGTTGAATATGCGAGGGACCTGTTTCGTTCGGATCGAACCCGAATACTCATACAGAGCGGCCTGAGCGACACCCTCTAGCCCTGGCAATAGGGTCATCATTCCTCCTCCAGGGGGGTTACCGGCGCACCTTGCGCCGCAGCGCCGATGGTGTAGTAGTTCTCGTACACCGCCTGCGCGCGCTTGCGCATTTGCTCCATCTCCCAACCCGACGTCAGGAAACGTGCAGGGCTGAGCGAGCGGACGTAGGGGGACACGTCCACCGACAGACTTTCTACCACATGAGCCGCAAGGCCAGCCGAGCCTGACACGCCATGAGCGTTGCATGCTGCTGCCATCACGAAACCACGAAGCCCCGGAATAGGGCCAACTATGAAACGACCATCCGGCGAAAACGTCGGATAGCCACGGAAAACCGCCCGTACCCCGGCGTCACCAGTCGTGGGGGCCACGTTCGCAAGAGCACCGGCAAAGCCACTCAATACTTCGAAGTCCGGCTCTGCGCTCAAGGCCGACTCCCTGTTAACGTCGCGGGGGTCAATGCTCGATGCCCGTGCCTCCCACCCACCACACAGAACCCCCGACATCTCCGCCCGAGCGTAGATCCGAGCATCGGGAACACGCAGTACCGGTAGGTCAGGACGCCAACCGGGAACCGCCTCCGTCACATAGTATTGATGACGAACTGGCACTATAGGGAGACTTACACCAACCATGGATGCGACAACCCCGGCCCATGGCCCTGCCGCATCGATAACCATTTCCGTAGTGAAATCGCCTCGATCAGTAGATATTCCGACAACCTCACCCGCCCTTACCGTCACGCTGACAACCTCGGTGTGTGTGGCAAAAGTTACGCCGCGCGATCGGGCACCTTGGATGTATGCAGAGGTCAAACTGTTGGGTTGGAGATAGCCGTCGCTTGGGCACCACAGCGCTGACGAAACCGCCGCAGTATTAATCATTGGCATCAATTCGCCAAGACGGCTCATGCTAAGTTGTTCGACCTCTAACCCTGCTCTACCAGCGATCGCCGCCATCTCTTCCAGCTCGGCCACCCTCGCAGGCTCCATCGCGAGACGGATACTTCCAGTCTGTCGCCAATCTGGGGATACACCCGTCTCCTCCTCTAAGCTAGCAAAGGCCTCAACGGACCTCATCGCGAGTCGAGTCCGATCCACACTCATACGAACCTGACCAACAAGGCCCGCTGCTTGACTCGAGGTTGCTCCGCAAAGCTCAGCACGCTCCAACAGCTGTACATCGCTGAACCCGGCCCTTGCTAGGTGATATGCGACAGCACAACCAATAGTTCCCCCACCGACAACCGTTACTTGTGCATCACGCGCCTCACTCATCGCTATCCTCCAAGCATGCTCTGGTCAGAAAGCAAGCAGCTAAGCGATCGAATAGCCAGACCCTTACCCATCGAGCAACACCTCGTCTCGTACCTAACGGGCTCCTTGACTAGCTCTTACCAATGCGCGAAACAGATCGTGTTCATCCATCACTTCCGGGTGCCACTGTACACCGAGCAAAAAGTCCTGGCTCGGATCCTCTATAGCTTCGATAGTGCCATCCTCAGACCATCCGCTAGCAACCAAACCGACACCAAGGGAATCCACGGCCTGATGATGATGCGTTGGAACGCTCTCGACGCCGTCACCGATCGCCTTGGCTAGAAGCGTTCCCGGTTGTGTACGTACGCCATGACTCCCGAAACCTCCGCTAACAGGATCGTGCTGTTCATGGCCCAACAAGTCAGGTAGGTGCTGCACCAAAGTTCCTCCACGGGCCACGTTGAGAATCTGGAGGCCCCTACAGATTGCCAAGGTCGGTAACGCTCGCTCCCAAGCAAGTTGAATCAGCTCCAACTCGAAACCATCACGATCAATTCGTGCTTCGCCTGTAGCCACGTCTTTGATAGCGTTGTACCGATCAGGCGACACGTCAGCCCCACCCGCGAGAACTAGTCCGTCAAGACGTTCGACTAACTCGACTCCAGTGCCAGGCTCGGGAGGCAAGAGCACGGGGACTCCGCCTACCGCTCTGATCGAAGACACGTAGGCCTCTGGTAGCAAAACTGCAACGTTATCCCATTGCCCATACATTGCGCGCTCGCGATAGGTTGTGACTCCGATCACCGGTGACTTAATCACAATGTTTCCCTTGCCGTCACACCACCATCCGGCCAGAGCGGTGTCACGTAGGCCGCGTGAACCCCTCCGTCAACGATAAAGGAGGTTGCCGTGATAAACGATGCCTCATCCGAGGCCAAAAAGGCTGCAGCCGCCGCAATCTCTTCTGGCTCGCCAAAACGCCCCATGGGCACATGCACAAGACGCCGCTCAGCACGCTCCGGGTCTTTGGCGAAGAGCTCCTGAAGCAACGGAGTATTTACTGGACCCGGGCAAAGAGAGTTAACTCTGATTCCGCGTCGAGCGAATTCAACACCTAACTCTCGCGACATCGCGAGCACACCACCTTTAGATGCCGTGTAAGAGATCTGAGAAGTGGCAGCGCCCACCAGCGCGACGAAGGAGGCAGTGTTAATTACCGATCCCCTCCCTCGCTCCAACATATAGGGGATAGCATACTTACAACACAGATAGACGCTGGTCAAATTGACATCCTGAACCTTGCGCCAAGCCTCTAAGCCAGTCGTGAGAATAGAGTCATCTTCGGGTGGAGAGATCCCCGCATTGTTGAAACACACATCTAACCCGCCAAAGCGCTCTACAGTGGTAGCATACATAGCCGCCACACTCGGAGGGTCTGTCACGTCAGCGGCGATGAACAACCCATCGATCTCCTCGGCGAGCTTCACGCCCTCATCAGCCGAAATATCGACAACAACGACCCTGGCTCCCTCTGCGGCGAACTTGCGAGCGCTCGCCCTACCGATCCCACTCGCGGCACCAGTGATGACTGCGACCTTGCCATCCAATCTTCCCATTTCATACCTCCGTTGCTAAGTAAACATTCTTCAATTCGGTAAACGAATCAAGCGCATCCGGCCCAAGCTCCCGACCCAGTCCAGACTGTTTATACCCACCAAACGGAGTAGAATACCGCACCGACGAATGCGAATTCACAGATAATGTGCCAGTCTGCACTGCCTGAGCAACTCGGAGGGCGCGGCCTACATCTCGTGTCCAGATGGACCCTGATAGACCGTAAATAGAATCGTTTGCAATTCGAATCGCATCGGCCTCGTCTTCGAACGGAATCACCGCTACCACAGGACCAAAAATCTCCTCACGACATGCCGGCTCCTGATCTGAACTCGGAGCAACAACGGTAGGAGGAAACCAAAACCCGGGACCGGCGGGCGCGCTGCCACGAAACAAAACGTTCGAACCCTCGACGTAAGAAGCGACACGATCGCGTTGGTCTCCACTAATCAACGGACCCATCTCGCTCGCCTCGTCGGATGGATCTAAGACTTTAACCGCTTTCACTGCGATCTCGAACTTCGAAAGGAAGTCATCGTAAATGCTATGTTGCACCAACAAACGAGATCGCGCACAACAGTCTTGCCCTGCGTTATCAAAAACCGACATCGGAGCAGCTGCCGCCGCACGTTCGATATCGCAATCGTCAAAAACAATATTTGCACTCTTCCCACCAAGCTCAAGTGTTACACGTTTAATCTGATCTGCACAACCGGCCATGATGGCTTTACCAACCTCTGTAGACCCAGTAAAGCAAATCTTGCGCACAGCCTCATGCGTCACGAATCTCCAGCCAACTATCGACCCCTTGCCCGGCAGCACCTGAAACACATGCTCTGGCAAGCCAGCCTCGAGGGCAAGCTCCGCCAGTCTCATCGCAGTGAGTGGAGTCAACTCTGCCGGCTTGAGCACTACGGTATTCCCGGCGGCCAAGGCAGGGGCGAATCCCCAGGATGCTATCGGCATGGGGAAATTCCACGGTACGACCACACCGACAACCCCAAGCGGCTCCCGAAATGTAATATCCACCCCACCTGCTACTGGGATCTGCCTACCAAACAGCCGCTCCGGCGCAGCAGCATAATACTCGACTACATCGCGGACGTTCGCAGCTTCCCATCTGGCATTTGAAATTGTATGACCTGCATTTGACACCTCTAAGCGTGCCAACTCCTCGACATGACTATCGATCACATCCGCAAAACGCCGCAGTAACCTTCCCCGATCCCCGGGAGCCATGAGTCGCCAACTATCGCCCACAGCGACAGACCGGGCGATAGCGCGATCCGTATCCTCCAAACCGAATAGCTCTAACGTGCGAACCGTCTCCGCTGTTGCGGGATTCACCACATTGCTAACGTCCCTCATAGTCTCTCAAAACCTCTTACTCTCTCCCAGTCGGTAACGGCGGAATCAAAAGAAGCTAATTCAACATTCGCCATGTTGGCGTAGTGGTCAACGACAGCATCGCCAAACGCGGCCCTAGCGATCCCGCTTGTCTGAAAACGAATCATCGCATCACGCAAATTCTGAGGAACCTTATCCTTATTCGATAGGTAAGCATTCCCATGGACTGCTGGCTCCAAACGCAATGCGTTATCTACTCCATAAAGACCGCCAGCCACAAGCGCGGCAATCACAAGATACGGGTTTACGTCGGCACCGGGAACGCGGTTTTCGATTCGCAGCCCCTCGCCATGCCCGACTACCCTGCAAGCACAACTCCGATTATCCAAACCCCACGCAATCGTAGTCGGTGCAAATGAACCCTCCGCAAAACGCTTATAGCTGTTAATATTTGGCGCAAGAAACAACGTCATCTCAGCCATTGTGGACAGCTGACCAGCAAGAAACTGTTCGAACACTTCAGATGATCCTGGAACCTTTCCTTCACGCTGGTCAGCCACAAACACCGGACTGCCGTCCAGATTCCGCAGTGACAGATGAACATGGCAGGAGTTCCCTTCCCGCTCGTTGAATTTGGCCATAAATGTGAGACTGTAGCCCTCCTGGGAAGCTATCTCCTTGGTGCCCATCTTGAACAGGGCATGCTCATCTGCCTTCGCCAGCGCCTCCGAGTATCGAAAGGCGATCTCTTGTTGACCCAAGTTGCATTCCCCTTTTGCTGACTCTACGACCATCCCAGCGCCCCGCATCTCTCTGCGGATACGGCCTAACAGAGACTCAATACGACCGGTTCCCAGCAACGAGTAGTCCGTATTGTACAGATTCACAGGGGTCAAATCGCGATAGCCAGCGTTCCACGCAGACTCGTACGTATCCCTAAACACGATAAACTCCAGCTCAGTGCCGACGAATGCCGTCCATCCTCGTTCCGCCAGCCTATCCAGTTGTCGTCTAAGAATCTGCCGAGGAGCCTCCTCAACCGTTCGTCCATCCGACCAGAGCATATCCGCATGGCAGATGGCCGTCTTGGCATGCCAGGGAACCATGCGTAGCGTGTGAAGATCTGGTTCCAGAACAAAGTCACCATAGCCACGGTCCCACGAGGTTATCTCGTAGCCGTCGACTGTATTCATGTCCACATCGACACCCAGTAAATAGCTGCAGCCCTCAGCCGCCGAAATAGCGATCTCGTTTAAAAAATACTCAGCCTCAAATCGCTTCCCCTGTAGACGCCCCTGCATATCGGTCACCGCAAGAAGCACCGTATCCACCTCACCACGACCCACTAAAGCCCTTAGGTCCTCTATCGAAAGTTTCCCAGACGTACCCAACTCACTACCTCAATTCATGACCTCGTTACTACGTCGTCTTCCCAGTTCCGCCACAAACGCGCTGCGGCCACGTCAACTACGGAAGGCCCCCGTTATTCATGGAGTCCTTCAATTCATCCTTGCAACATCCCATGCATCCTCGAACAACTTCAACCAATATCCGATAACAACAAGCTGCCGACCCCGCTGCAGCGCGACAACCTGACCTCTGCCCAGTACCCAACTCCGCTGCTCTCATTGCAACGCGTTTTCCTACCCGATACCGTAGCCATAAGTCATAATGACCGACTAATCATCGGCATCTACTGATGACGAACCACACACGTCGCTATTAACTGCCCCTCTCCAACTCACCAATGAGTCCCGCTTTGCCACCTCGCAAAGGAACATCTGCCAGGAAGTACTCGCCTACATATTTCTCGCCCTCATCACAAAACAGTGTCACGATAGTTTTCAGCTTAGGATACATAGTCTTCAACCGGCGGCATGCTACTAGGTTGGCACCCGAACTCGGTCCCACAAACATGCCTTGATTTCGCGCAATCTCGTACATCGCCACCAACGCATCAGCGCTGGTCACAGGCAGCACTTCATCGACCAGATGGTGATGGCGATGATAAATCGTTGGAATGAAGCCATCAGAGATACCCTCTATTTGATGATGGTGCACTTCACCACACAGGATTGTGCACGACTCGTCGGGCTCCACGCCCACCACCATTGCCTTTGGATTCACCTCAAGAAACGCTTGACCGACTCCGATAAGAGTTCCCCCCGTCCCAACTCCCATTACCAATGCATCCGGCAAACGCTCACTGGTCAGTTGGGCAACTATCTCCGGTCCGAGCCAGGTACGGTTCTCATCCACATTCCACTCCGACTCGAACTGTCCAGGCGAATAATACCCCTTTACCTGGCCGAGTTCCTTGGCCGCTACCAAGGCATCATTGACGTGAAAGTCTCCAATCTCGCGAACCTCGGCCCCAAAGGCCCTTGAAATGGCAAGCCGTGCTGAACTCATTCCACCAGGCATCATCACAATCATCGGATAGCCTTTGACAGCCGCAACCATGCTCATAGCATTTCCCGTGTTGCCGCTACTCGCCTCCACTATGGTCATACCAGGCTCAAGCAGCCCCTCGATTTCCGCACGCTCTATCATATACTTAGCAATGCGCGCCTTGATGGACCCAGATGGGTTCAGGAACTCAACTTTAGCGAAGATCCCGTCCTCTACTTCAACCAGAGGACTGCCACCTATCGCATCGAGAATCGACGGAGGACGGCCATCGCCGACACCATCCGCGCGCTGCAGTCCTTCCAACACGCCCCCCTTCCCTTCGCGAAACTATATCACTACCGCTATCTCACGTCAGAGCCGACTACCGCGGGTGTTAATGATCTAGACCATATAATATCACACTCCTTCCGGTCGCAGCTCCCTTTGACAAGGATTCATCTGACAACGCAAGACACGGAGCGGGTGATGACCCAGGCTCCCGCCAGCTCTATTGACGAAGTAACGCGACAGTTCCTAGAGAAGTTGGAGGTATCGCTCCGGAACAGTTGCTGTATTCAGTTAGTATGTATCAGCTACTAAGCGCCGGTCTTTTGGCGCACCGCCTCGATCAGCCGAGGAAGCAGCTTCTGGGCATCCCCAACGATGCCAAGATCGGCGATCTGGAGAATCGGTGCATCCTTGTCCTTATTGATGGCGATGATATTCTTTGCACCCTTCATCCCCACCATGTGTTGAG
>JAJZXI010000077.1 GCA_021806545.1 Actinomycetes bacterium
TAGTCTCCGATGAGGGGGTCAGCCCTTTGGCAGACGGAACACGCGATCGTGAAGCGACTGAAGTTCAGAGTCGCTCACAACACCCTTCGCTCATAACGTAACGTAGCGAAAACAACATGTCGCGCGAGTTCGTCATCTCAACCCATCGACGTCCACTTGCGTTGTGAGACGCCCCTAACGCTAACCGCTCCCGGATCCCGACTCGTCCATCACCCACCTCCATCGACGAGTCATCCGCCGCTTCAATTGGCGCGAAACCGTCAGCTCTATCAGAGTCCTCTGCTACGCTCACAAAGGACGCTTGGGAACCGCCCGGTTCTCAAGTAACTGGGTCTCCAAGAAACCCGGGGTTGTTTAATGCCCCCTGGGTCGGTTTCCGATGTTACCCAGCAAGCGATATCTTGGTCGCCTCCGGTAATTACCCAACCATTCCCAAGCCACCAATGGCGTGTCGTGCTCCATACAGGCGATCTCGCTCTTTGACACGCTGAACCCAGTACGGTGCGACGTCGCACCATGATGTGGGACGTGCATCGGTACGCTGAGGTCCGTTGCCTTTTGGAAGGCATTGCTGAGAATGTCTTTGACGCTTGCGCTTGGGAATAGTAGAACCATGGCGGCAGGCACCCTCTGATGCTGACTAGCCAGCAAAGGTTCTTGTGATCAGCTCCATGCACGTTTCGACGGGTGCCAACAAGATACAGTGTGCCTTGGTGACAAGGGGGCGTTGGGCTGGTTTCGCATGTGTCAACATCTGTGTGAGTCTGGCGGTTTTGGTCAGTACGCCAACAAGACCTGGATGTTCTTGCAGGCGTCCCGGAGTACTTCGAAAGGAAGATCAAGGGGTGATAGGATTTGTTGCGTTTCGTGAGAGCCAACAGGGTGCGTCGAGCTGTTTTGAACAGGCGGGCAGGAAGCGGTAGAGCTGGCTTGGTTACGAATCTCGTCGGCGAGCTGCACGAGTTCTCTGATGCGCTCTGGACCGATGGGGACTCCCAGAGCCGAAAGGGACTGAATTGCCAGCAGCGCAAGTGATGAGCGATCGAGCTGGACCAGCAGCTCTCGCTCGCGTGTGGTGTCCCGTGGATTTTTGCGTAATGGCGCCTCATGGGCAGCTGCATTGAGGGTTTCGATGGCCAGCACGCGTTTGCGACGCGCGGTCTCGAGCAGCATATAGCCGTGGACCTCATTCTTAGCCCAGTGTGTCCCGAGAAATTCCATAAACGACGCCTGTGCGAGCAGTGTCGACCCAACGAGTGCTGGCAGCGGATCTGAAATCCATGTCGGGGCGACAAATGCGATGATCACCGCGATTACCCCACCTACCAGCGTGTCGATCAGACGGTCGACCGCGATCGTGGTGGCGGTCGCACCAAGAAGGACGAAGAGGGCGACGACGACTGCCGTGATGCTAATGCTGTAGAAGAAATAGTTGGCTCGAAAACTTGCAAAGCCGGCCCAGGTCACGATCGCTACTAACACAATCATTGCCGCGACCGGTGGGGTGAGTGCGATAATAATCACGGTTGCGATGCCTACACCAAGCACGGTGCCAGCAATGCGAAGCAATCCTCGTTCGATCGTACTGACGTTCTGGGGTCGGAGAACCAGCGCTACTGTCATAGGACCCCAATAGCCATGGCCGACGCCGAGGAGATGGACAGCAATATCACTCGCGACGAGTGCGATAGCGAGGCGTATGGCATGACGGCTAACGACTGACTTTGACGATGTTGAAAAGGCTCGATCGAAGGGGTTGAACGATTGCCGAGTTCGCGCTGGCCTGCGTAGTTGATTGGTCTCAAGTCCAAGGAGAATATTCATGATGGCGGTGAGGTCGGAGAGAAGTTGGAGGAGCACGCGAGCGTGGGGCTGTTCCGCAAGCAGTCCTTGGGTCTGCTCCACCTCTTGTTTGAGGGATCGCCATCGCGCAACGTGATGGTGTCCACGAGCAAATGCGACTACTTGTTGGCATACAGCATTGGTGAGACCCATCATATTGTTGGTAGCTGGTGCGGTGAGCTGAGACGCACCTGGCTGTGTCTGGGTAACTCGAAGCATCGCAAGCTGAGAGCGAAGATTTTCGGCCGAAACGGTTAGCTCGAGCAGTGATGCGGTTCTACGTGCCCTGAACGGTTGTGGATCGACTAACGAGTCCTGCAGTACCGAGATCAGGTGTGGGTTCGGCGCACGGTCGAGTAGCGGAGACTCGGCATAGCGACCGAGGGAAGCGTAGACTTGACCTAGAGCACGACACTCCATGGGCGCCCGCGAGGTCAGGATCGCGATGGTCGTCAGGAGGATCTGCAGGATCCCACCGAGGGATCCTGCGAGCATCAAGGAAAGCCATTGGGAACTGGGGACTCCGAGCCCACTTCCGATCGCGAAGGCCACAATTGCCTGTATGCCGATGGTCGATGCGCTCTCACCAAACGCTAGTGCGCCTCCAGCTAGCAAACCAAGCACAAGGTAGGCAATTACCGAGGTGGGGAGCTGAGTATGAATAGTGTCGCCGACGACTAGGCTCACGGCGACCGCTACCGCGGCGAGCAGCATCGTGACAATCCTACCTCGATAACCGCGTTGAAAGCCTGCGAAGCCTACCAGAAGTGCTCCAATAGCGGCGACGGCACCGACTAGAACTTGGTGAAACAGGAACCCCGTCGTGAGCGGGACGATCACACCCAGGGTGGCAAACCCCCCACTGCGCAGCGACAGAGCGCTAGAATCGATGCGAAGCGTTGACCTGACAGCGCGGCCGATCGTGGTGCTCAAGGCAGAAGAGTTTGCCCTCACGCCCACATTCTAGGGTGAGTGCAACCCCTTGTCTTAGTGGATCCGCGATCTCAAGTGTGCCGATGAGTGGTCTCATAGCATCGAGCAGTTTGGTCTGGGTGGGCCAATGATCAACGGTGGACGAGAACTTTGGCCGCATCAACTGGTCTCACGATGTTTCATGCGGTGCATGCCTGATCAGAACGAGGGTGATTGGATTCACTTCGGTAGGTTGTTCGATAGCCTCCAATGGAGGACTCTGCAGAGCTGGGCGGTGGAGGAGGTGGGCATGGCGGTTGAGATGAACGTCAATGTCCGCCGGAGCAGGAAGAGCGATGAGGTCTTGGAGATGGCCAACCGAATGCGCGGTATGCTGCCTGATGGGATTTCGATGGTGTTTTCGCACCTGTCCTTGACACCGGGCGCTGCGTGTCTGCCGGGGTTCGAGATGTCTTGTGAGGGGGAAGGTCGGTTGGTGTCTCACCTTTGGCGGCCTAGGAGCCTGAACGGTAGAGGGAGAAGCACGTGGACGACGAGCGCACCAAGGCTGGCTATCGGAGAAAGTTGTACCTTGTCGACGCCGTGCGAACTTTTGGACTCGCATTCTTTACGATAATTTTTGTTGTGGTTGCGCACTCGGCTGGGATCGGCGCGTTCGCTATTGGAATCCTCACAACGATCTCGGTGGTGATTGGCGTCGCAACCACGCGCCTCATGGATTGGGTTGTTCCGCGGTGGGGGAGTCGGTTTGCCTTCGGTTCGGCCGGTCTGCTGATGGTCGGCACCGGCGCGGTCTTGCTGATTTTTCCGGCAACCATTGGGGTCCCTCTCGTGGCGATCTTTGGCTTTCTACCGCCCCTCGGAGGCCAATTTGTAGCGGTTGTAGTCGAGGGATCGCTGGCCCACACGCCAACTGTCAAGCGCACGAAGATCTTTGCGAACTACGGTCTTATCGTAACGATAGCTGGGGCAACCGGTTCCTTGTTTGCGGCACTCCCCGGTTGGGCGGGGTTTTCAGTTCAGCGGAGCATCTTGATACTGATGCTATGTCTCGTTCTGCTGGGCGCGGTCTTGCTACTTGTCAGTATCCTCCTGCCAGTTGATCATTGGCTTGGTGACTCGTCGGATGCCGAACCTGGACCGACCGATGTGGCGGGGGATGATCGTAGGGCTTTGGTCTACCGACTGGCACTGCTGTTCGTTGCCGATGCGGCCGGAAGCGGGATCGTAACTTCCACATTGCTCCTGTTTTGGCTGCACGTGCACTTTCGCCTTGGACTGCCCCAATTGGCACTGCTGTACTTTGGTATGGATATCTTGACTGCCATCTCCTTCCCGCTGGCGGAACGTATCGCAAGACGGATCGGGCTGCTCAATACCGCCGTGTTTACACATATCCCGTCGAGCCTTCTCCTGATAGCGGTGCCGTTCGTCCCCAGTGGGTCGATTGCAGCCATCCTGCTTCTCGCGAGAGCAGTGCTCGTAGAGATGGACGTTCCGACACAACAGAGCTACATATCCTCGATCGTTCCGCCGTCCCTTCGAGCGTTCGCTGTCAATAGGACATCTATAGGAACTCAGGCGGGCGCAGCGGTGGGTCCGATCGTTGGTGGGGCTGCACTTTCGGCGCTCGGTAACGTCGCACCGTTCTTGCTTGGAGGCATCGTGAAGATCTCCTATGACCTCACACTGTGGAGGTCGTTTCGTCGGGTGCACTCAGCGGAGGCTCAACGCAATGGTTCAGGCTTGTCGCTGGACCCCACGCCCTTGGGTGGAACTGACTGATGCCTGGTTGTTCGGTGTGGTCGGCGACGTTTTGGCGGTTGGATGCTCTCGACGACACGGTAGACGAAGCAGCTGGGATCGAGTCGCGAGTCTGAGGATGGTGACAGTGACAGGAGCGCACATCGAGGTGGATGGAGTCGAGGTCGAGCTCGTCTATAAGTCGATAAAACGACTTCGGCTCAGCGTGCGCCCGCCGAGAGGCGAAGTTCGTGTGTCAGCTCCAATCGGGACCGATCCCCAGTTTGTGGTTCGTCTGGTGCGTGAGCGTATCGACTGGATTCGAACTCACCAGCGCCGCATACAGGAGTTACAGCGCCACGGCAGTCCGCTGATGATCACTGGTGAACGACTCTACGTCTGGGGCAGACAGTATCAGCTTGTCATTGTTGAACGTCCCGGTCGGGCTCAGGTGACGCTGGATGCGGGCCACCTGGTTCTTCGCGTGCCGGTCGGCACGACTGCTGATCGCACGCGGAGACTCCTCGATGGGTGGTACCGTATCGAACTGCAGCGTGCCATTCCTGGTGTGCTTCGCGTTTGGGAGCCGGTCGTAGGTGCTGGTGCCACCTCCTGGGGGATTCGGCGCATGAGGACGCAGTGGGGTTCGTGCAACGTGGCGACCGGAAAGATCTGGTTGAATCTCGAGCTTGCTAGAAAGGATCCCGAGAGTCTCGAACATGTCGTTGTGCACGAGCTTACCCATCTGCTGGAGCGCGGGCACGGCCCACGTTTCAAGCAGCTTCTCGGCCAGGCGATGCCAGATTGGCGAGCTCGTCAACGTCGACTCAACGCATCGGTGGTTCACCCTGACATCTGGGAGCTGCCATAGCGCATGGTTGGGCACCGACGCTCGATCGAGAGGCGGGCGAAGACCTCACACCCGATCACGAAGAGCTCCTAATCGGTAGTGCAAGAACACTCGCGCAATGATATTCGTGAGAGATGACTATCGAGATTAACCGGTTAACTGGTAATGTACTCTCTAAAGATCAACCGCGTCGTTTGCGCGAGGCGAATGCTATGCGTGCCCCTGCCCATCCCATCCCATCCGCGTTGCACTTCTGGAGGTGCTCATCGTGCACGGGAGCTTGACCGCAACACAAGCGGGTGAACTGGTGGGTGAGAGCCCGAGAACCTGTTCATTCCATCTGCGACAGCTCGCCAAGTATGGGTTCATCGAGAAGGCCGGGGAGCGCAAGGGGCTTCAACGACTATGGCAGCTGGTGCGGGTGGGTATGGTCATCGACCTCCCTTTGATCGGGGATCGTCGAGAGGATATGTATACGGTGCTGGAACGCCCCTCGAAGATGGCCACCTGAGCGGTTCAAGATGGCGGCGAGTTGGCATGTGCTAGGATCTACCCGCACTGCTGGCTCGGCCTCGCGATGATCTGGACTTATCGTTTCATGTGGCAAGCTGAGGTCAGGACATTCGCAGGAGTCTTACGAAGCAGAATCGTGTTTTCAGGTATGGCAAATACTTTCGTATTGTGGCCAGTAGCGAGATGAACTGAGACAGAGCGCGTACATTACTTTGCTATCGTGAGCTGTTTATCATGTATTGATTCCGCCATACATACGGACATTTGTGAGCGTGAGCTGATGATATCCGACGTGTATATTGCTGTATCAGGTATAGATGATCTGGCCCCCGGCCGCAAGTTGGTAGAAGTCTCCAACAGTTATGATGTCTTTGACTTGATCAATAAGATCGTCTAGCGTCAGTCCGAAAAGATCGCATGTAGCTTTACATCCGTGGAGCCCAGCGCCACTGTCGGCAATCATCTCTATGAACTCAGGAATTGGTGGGATGTCCAAATGTTCCATTTTCTGGCTGAAATACTGGGTCATTACATCGGATACTCCGGGCAGTGCTCCAGCGAGTGTTGGAAGATGTAGACCTGGGTTTCCAACAGTTGCTAGTTTGATATGCTTGCTTCGCTGTTTATGAATCGCATCGAGGCCAAAGAAGGTGAAGAATAACTCCGCCTCGATCCCCTCGGCGCGTGCACCGTTAGCGAGGATTAGAGCTGGATAAATACCTTCGAGCGATCCCTTTGAAATAACTATTGCTACCTTCTCAATTGTGGTGCTCATAATTGTAACTCCTTCTCACTAGTTTCTAGATGCAGCCAATGGGCTTAGGAATGCCGGCGATCATCGCCGCGGTCTTTGCTGGACCCTTTGGGAATAGCTGGTAGAGCTCCTTGATGGATACTCCTGAGGTCTTGCCTAGGGCTCTCACGCTTGGTGCCGTACCTTTGGTCAGATACTCATTCCGCATAAACCTGATTACTTGCCAGTGGCGATCCGTGAGTTCGCTGATGCCAAGGGCGCGTGCAATCTCGGGTGCCATCGCTTCGGTCCACTCGGCTGGGTTCGTGAAGAAACCTTCGTCGTTGAGGATCACGTGGGTTCCCGCGTAGGTAGCCGTTGTCATGGTGGTTTTCTCCTTATCTCGAATTAATGTGGCGTAGCCTCAAGGTGCTTGCCCCGCAGCGGCATCGCAGAGCCAACACCAGGCACGTCGTGTCCCGGAAGCAAGCTGTGCCAGTAGAAGGTTTGAAACATCAGTTTCCCGAGATGGTTGAGGTGAGACTCCTTGAGCAGTGGTAGGCCCACGTCCGTCGGGTAGTGGCCAGTCAAGGGCTCGGTGTCGTAGTTGAAGTCGATGAGTAGTGCCTTGTGAAAACCGCTCTCGATGAAGCAGTTCGTGTGTCCGTCGAAGCGTGCATCGAGTGTCTGTCCCGCCAAGAAACGCATAATGTTGGTAACCAGGACATCGCCCTCGAAGTGGGGTACCGAGCCTGCCTTTGATGCCGGTATTCCTGCGGCATCCCCCAGCGCGAAGATGTTGTCCTTGACTTTGGACTGGAGGGTGTACTTGTCGGTCTCGATATACCCAAGCGCGTCACCAAGGCCTGGGGATGCCCCTACATAGGCTGCGCCCCCATGAGCTGGTATCATCACGGCGAGGTCGAATGACACCTCTCTATCGTCAAAGGAGATGAGGCGCCCTTCGGACCCATCAACCGTGGCGGTGTTGTAGTCTGTAACGAGCTGGATTCCTTTCTGCTCGAGGAGGTTTCCCAACGTTCGTGACGCCACCGGTTTGGTGAATGCACCATCGAGTGGGGTGACATAGACGAGGTCAACCTTGTCACGGATTCCGCGCTGCTGGAAGTACCAGTCGGCAAGGAAGCAGAACTCGAGAGGGGCCACGGGACACTTAATCGGTGTGTCGACGACGTTGACGACGAGGCGCCCACCGGGGAAGGACTCGAGTCGCTGGTGCAACGCGACGGCTCCCTCCAGGTCGTAGAACGTAAAGGCGCGATCCATCCATACGGGTCCAGCAAGACCCTCGGTCTCCTCCGGCAGCAGGATGGCACCGGTCGCGACGATCAGGATATCATAGTCCAGGGTAACCCCGTCTCCCAGGATAACCTGGTCGTGCTCTACATCGACACGCTCGATACTGGCGCGATGGAAGCGGATACCCGGGTGGAACTGACGCTCGCGAGGACGCGTTATCGCGTCGGCAGTAGTCATTGCAAACGGAATGAATAATAGTCCTGGCTGATATACGTGGCTATTGTCCTGGTCGACCACCACGATCTCCACTGTTTCCCGATCCAACGATCGGCGGAGACGATTGGCTACCAGGGTGCCGCCGGTTCCTCCGCCGAGAATAACGATACGCTTTACCATGAACATACCGTACGTCGGTTCCTAGCCTCGACCCAGAGTCCTTAGTCACCCATGCTTGTTACCCTTGGCAAGATGTGTACTTGGCCACCTCGTCCAGCCAGCTACCGGGCTCGAACTGTGCGGTCTGGATCGCCAGTAAGTGTTACGATGGCGATGGAGGGTTTGGAGTCCGATTGGGGCAAAGCATCCAGTGGTGACGTTGGCCTGTAGTGCTGCTCTTTACCGAGGTCCGCGTGTTTTGGGTCGGAGAGGGCGCGATGTAGAGCAACCCGTTCGCGGAGCTAATCCGTCGTCTCGCTGAATCCCGGACGATCGATCTCGGAGGGTAGGACACGTCTGAGGTTGAAGCCGACGAAACCTGCGAGTGCGGAACCAGCCGTTACGAGTACGACCCACGACAAGGGTAGCGAACTGGCCAACAAGACCCCAGCGATCGGTGGGCCGAGAACCGTGCCGGCGGCCCAAATGGTCGAACTCAACGCGTTGTAGCGAGCCCGTAGCCGCTCGGGAGCCAGGTCATTCGGGAGCGCACCTGCCACGGGACTCAGTAGCGTCTCACCCAAGCCGAAGATGCCAAGCGACGATATGAGTGCGATATCGACTTCGAGATGGGCAAGGTGAGGGAGGTCGGCCAATCCCACCGCTAACCACGCGATCGACCATAGCACCCCTACGCCCGCCAACATGGTGGTTCTACGCCAACGCCGTGTAGCATGCACCACCCCCAGCTGCGATATCACGATGACCCCAGTGTTAACGGCAAAGCCAATTCCTACAATTTGAGGGCTTGCGTGGACGATCACCGTAGCGTAGGCGGCCCAAGCTCCATCGACCATCGCATAGCCGGAGAATACGAAAAGGGCCAAGGCAATAAGCCAGGCAAGAAAGCGTCGGTCCATCAAGACGACTCGGTAACCCTCCTTTGTTGGAGAGTCCAACGATTGAGCCTGGTAGGCTCGATAACCAGGGCGATGACGGAGTCCAATGCCGACGATCATGCCAAAAACCAATGTGGAGAGGCCATCCACCAGGTAGATTGCCTCAAAGCTTACTGGTCGATGGAGGGACACCACTGACCCAGCAATTAAGGCACCCACGCCGAGCCCGCCGTTGAGCACGCCGAAGCGCACCGCGTATGCACGCGACCGATCCTGGCTGGCTCGTTGGCTGACTACCAGCGCGTTGAGTGCCGGCCAAGTTACCGATTCACCCATCCCAATGCATGCCACCACCACGACGGCGGACCAGGGTGTATGAACCCCAGCCAAGGCAATGGTTGCAAGCCCTGAGATAAGCAGTCCACCGAATAGAAGACGGCCAACGCCAATACGATCTCCCAGGCTTCCCCCCATGGTGCCCGTAGCCAGCCCGGTCACCCCAGACGCCGCCACGATCAGGCCTGCTACTGGAAGACTCATGTGTCGAATACTGTGCAAGTAGACAACGAGAAAAGGGAGCGTCAGACCACTGCCAATCGAAGAGATCAATGTTCCGAACAGGACCAGGCGCCACCCTCGGCGATCCTCAACCATTCCATTGTCAGGGCTCGCTACCACGACATTGGCTCCGTACTCTGCGGTCGATCACCCGTCGCTTTGATGAGACGTTCCCTGCATTGGTTCGCGAGCGTGAGCCTCCTTGCCCTCACGGACGGGACTCCTGGCCCTTCCGCCCGGTTGGGGTTACCTAACATCACCTCCAACACGCTAGCGCGGCCAACTGGTATGGCATCGACGATCACAGCCAATTGCTAGGACTGGTTGCATCGCCCGCACCAAGCTTTGCTTGTGAACACCACTCATGGCTTCCCTCCCCATGCCTTTTCTCCTTGCCGTTACCTAGTGACGGTGTTGGCGCGATTTGTCTTTCATTGAGGTTGGCCAGCTGGCGCTTGGTCTGCGCGTTCCTTGATGAAGGTGTCAATGGTTGAGCACCTGCCCCATGGCGCTGTTGAGTGTTGCTAAACCTCGTGGTGATGCCGCATCAAGTGTCGATATGGCAATCGCCAAGAGCTTTCGTGAAAAGAGGTAGGCTCTTCTGACTGAGGTCGGACCAAGAGATTCTGTGGATTGACGGGTTGCTCTGTCTCGGTTTTTGGGTCATTAGCCTGGAGAGATGATGACTCCACAAGACGTTGTTGCCGCGCGGCGCAGGATTGCTCCGTGGGTTCGCCAAACCCCCGTCATTACCTGGGACGACCATCGAGGAAAGCCGATTCTCAAACTTGAAGCTCTCCAGGTGACGGGCTCCTTCAAGGCTCGGGGAGCCTTCAACCGTGTGCTGGCTGCTCGCGAGGCTGGTCAGATCCATGAAGCTGGCGTGATTGGCGCGTCGGGCGGTAACGCCGGTTTGGCCCTTGCGTATGTTGCCCATCGCTTGGGAATTCCGGCAGAGATCGTAGTCCCTGAAACCTCAAGCCCGATCAAGGTCCAACGGCTCCGTACTCTTGGGGCTAATGTGGTCGTGCAGGGGGGTCGTTATGGTGATGCCTACGACTTCGCCCTCGCACGGCAAGAGGTGACCGGAGCACTGTTTGTTCACGCCTACGATCAGTTCGATGTGGTTGCCGGTCAGGGGACCGTCGCCTTGGAGCTGCTCGATCAGGTAGGGAGTCTCGATGCGGTGTTGGTAGCTGCAGGCGGGGGCGGCCTCGTGGCTGGCGTGAGGCTCGCACTACCACCCGAGGTTCGTGTGATTGCGGTCGAGCCAATGCTAGCGCCGACAGTTCGTCGAGCTATCGAGGAGGGTGGCCCAGTTGACGTGGAGGTAGCAGGCCTAGCTGCTGACTCACTGGGGGCACGCAGGTGCGGCGATCTTGCCTATGAGATCCTATCGACGATGGGGGTTGACTCCGTTTTAGTGGGCGAACAGGAGTTGATAGAAGCTCGGCGATGCCTGTGGGATGAGTTTCGTCTCGTTGGTGAATATGGTGGCGTGGCGGCGCTGGCTGCCTATCTGGCGGGGAACATCGACCTTCCGGACACTACGCGAGTTGGGATCATCTTCTGCGGTGCCAATTCCGATCCCTCGGATTTGGTGCAGACACAGACAAGCGTCGAGGAGTAGTCAGCATTGTGCTGCACGACAGGCCTCAGAGGCCCGTACCGCAATTCGGTTACCTCACGCCGGTGGTGGAAAGAGCCCAGCTCGAGTCAGGAGTCCGGGAACGGGTTTTGGGAGCTTGTGACTCAGCAAGTCCACCACAGGGAAGAGGGCCGCAAGGTTGAGGTTGAGTTCGTAGCCGGATCGATCGAGCATATATGCGAGATCTTCAGTGGGAATGTTCCCGGTAGCGTTGGGTGCAAAAGGACAACCTCCGATGCCTCCGAGCGAGGCATCGAGGGTGGTGATGCCCTCTTCCACCGCGGCCATTGCATTGGCGAGGCCAGTGTTGCGGGTGTTATGAAAGTGGCACCGAAGTTTGATTGGTCGACCGTCGATAATCTGCTGGGCCCCAGTGATGCGTTCGTGGACATCTCTGGGAACCGCTACGCCAATGGTGTCTGCTATGGCGATTTCAAAGGGTTCCATGTCAGCGACCTGCCGTATGACCTTATACAGTTGATCAACAGATACCTCCCCTTCGTAGGGGCAGCCAAAGGCGGCCGAAATGGTGATCGAGGTGCGCAGTCCCGCCTCCTTGGCTCGTCTCGTAACAGCCCGAGCCACCGAAAGGTTGGCCTCCACGGACATTCCTTGGTTCTTCTGAGAAAACGTCTCGGTCACAACGACGACGTAGTTGATCTCCTCGAGTGGCGTGGCGAGCGCGCGATCGAGACCACGCTCATTCAGCACCAGGCCGATGGCTCCGTCAAAGGCCTCCGGCCGCAAGTGTGCGAGCACAGCCTCGGCATCGGCCATCTGAGGGACGCGCTTGGGATTGACGAAACTACAGACCTCGATCCTACGAAGGCCAGCGGACAGGCATCCTTCGATCAGGGCAACCTTGTCCTCGGTAGAAAATGCGGTGGCTTCGTTTTGGAGTCCATCCCTGGGGGATACCTCAACGATCTCTATTGGTTGTTGGCTCACGGCTGGTCCTCCCTGTTCATCGCTTCTGTGATCACTCTAGGCGGCAGCAGGATTTTGCATTGTCTCCCATTCCTCGTAGCGGCAATGGGTTGTTGTACCCAATATTTTGAGCACGTGACCTATGATGGGAAAAGTGGTGAAACCGTATACCAAGTGCTCATCAGTGGTGATCTGACGGTCGGCCGGTTTGCCAGTTGTCAATGGCCATCTCAACCAGCGCAGGGGTGAGGGTTACAGTAGTCGACGCACGCATGTACCATGAGAGACTCCGTGACCTTAGGTGAGTTGGCGCTGTCTCAACATATACACCCGCAGACGACATAGGACAGGCAAGATGTCCGTGCCAACTCGTCGC
>JAJZXI010000078.1 GCA_021806545.1 Actinomycetes bacterium
TGATCCCTCTGGCTCGTAGTGGAACTACTCCGGCATCGTTCGTGGCAAGGAAGGTCACTCCTCAAGAGCGCACGGACTCAGATGCTACGACGATTCCACGTCGCCGCGGGCCCTTACGCGTTGATCAAGATGGTGCGAGTCGCGGTCGCCACGAGCGTGGAGTCATCGGCCTCCAGGAGGACGCCTCGTCATTGGGGGAGTCGCATGAGACATTCCCTGATACTGATACGGTTGCCGAGCGATCACGTTCTTTGCCCGCGGCTCTGTTGCCGTTGGCGATGGCGCTCGGTGTGGGTGAGTCGGTGCGGGTGCGCACCGGGCCTGCGACGAGCCGAGCGTTGCGGAGGGTAGGTAAAAAGGCGGCAACCGCTCACGGAATCATCCATCTAGAGCGCGAATATGATGCTTCGCCACACGCGTTAGGAGTGCTGGCCCATGAGCTCGTGCATGTCCAGCATCAGGCAAGACGTTCCAATGCGGGTCCTCGTTTCTATCATGATCAGCGCCTCGATCAGGAGGAGATTAGGGCGCGTCGCGTAGGAAACTTGGTCGCTTCGCTCGTGGGCGAGGCCACCGGTGGGGGTGGCCTGATGCAAGCGAGTACGAGTAATGGCGTTTCACCTGTCGACTCTCTTGCGGTCATTGCCCCGGGGATCATGGCGTCCGGCTCTCGCAGTCGTTTTGAGACGCCAGAGGAGCCCCGGAGATGGGCGCCGACCGCCCCCGTTCAGCATTCGGATGGCGCTGCCGAGACACTTGCTGCGCTCTATGAGCGCTTCCGCACGACCGAGTCGGGCTCCTTAGGATCTGCCGCTCTCTCGCCAACGGCTCTCTCAGGGAGGAACGCCGGTGGCGAAGAAGGGCCATCGTCAACGACGTCGGTATCTCCCGTGGGTACTCGTGTTCCTTGGGGCGCCCTCCAAGGACGTGACGTGCTTGCTCGCGGGCCAAGACTGGCACCGATTCAAATGCGAGGAGGCAATGCCGTGACGGATGATGGTGAGGTTGTGAGTTCTTCGTCGGCACCAAAGGCCGAGGAGTTCCTCGATTGGCTCGTGGAGCAGGTCGAACGACGGATGCTTCGGGAGATGGAGTCCCAGGGCCGTCGACATATGCCCGATGTCTTGTGAGGAGGTTCTGGTGGGTGTCCTTCGAGGTGATTTATGGTAGGTGCGTCTGCGATGGGTGATGAGAGAGAGCGGGTCATCCACGATGATCCTTCGTTCATCGGGCGAGGTTTTCACTTCCCCTTGCGGGTTGATGCACGCGGTGGCATTGCCTTGTCGGAGGGTAGCCTCGCGGCCGACAGCGCAATTCGCGTCATACTGTCGACGGCACCTGGGGAACGAGTTATGCGACCGGCCTTTGGCTGCAAGATCTGGGACCTGCTGTTTGAACCAGTCAACGCAAACACGCTCGGTTTGATGGCACAGGCAGTACGCGAGGCTGTCGCGCAGTGGGAGCCACGCGTCGACGTCGAGGACGTCCGCGTGCAGCAGGACCTCGCAGACGCGAGCCTGGTCCATATCAATATCAGCTATCGCTTCAAGGCGACAAACGACCGGCGTAATCTGGTCTACCCCTTCTATACGATTCCGAGAGAGGAGAGTTGATGCCGCTACCGACACCGGAACTCGATGACCGCAAGTTCCAAGACATCGTCGATGAGGCGAAGCGCCTCATCCCAAGGTATTGTCCAGAATGGACGAATCATAACGTATCAGATCCGGGAGTGGCTCTGATCGAGCTGTTTGCGTGGATGAGTGAGACGGTGCTCTATCGCATCAACCAGGTTCCTGATCGGCTGTACACGAAGTTTCTTGATCTCGTTGGGATTGTCCCGTTCCCACCCGCTGTCGCCCGAACGGACTTGCTCTTCTGGCTGTCGGCGGCGCTCGACCAGGAGGTCCTGGTCCCAGGGGGAACCTTGGTGGCGACGTTGCCTGCCGTCAATCAGTCGGAGGTCTTATTCTCGACGGTCGAAGACCTTGTGATCCGACCGCCACAGTTGATTGGCGCAAAAATCACAACCGATGGCCGTGAGGATCAGTTTGTAGACGTATGGGACGATTTGCGCTATGACGATAGCGCGGTTCGGTGCTTCCAGTCAGACCCTCTGACAGCCGGGGATGCTGCATATTTTGGATTCGCGAATCCACTTGGCGGGTCCGTCATCCGACTCACCATAGGCGCCACGATCGAGGGTATCGGGGTCGACCCGACCGATCCACCGTTGGCCTGGGAGGCCTTTTGTGACGAGTCCTGGGTTGCAATGACGGTCCAGTCGGACACGACAGGCGGACTCAATCGCGATGGCCAGATAACCCTGGCTTGCCCGCGTGAAATGAGTGCGGTTACCCTTGGTGGAACACGAGGATTTTGGATTCGAGTCCGCCTCCTCCCGACGAGGTCTCACCAGCCAGGTTACAAGGCGTCGCCGATGCTCAAGTCGTTAGTAGTAGACACCCTCGGCGGGTCAGTCATCGGTGAACATGCGAGCTCCGTGAATCGGGAGCGCATTGGCAGGAGCGATGGCAGCCCGCGTCAGCAGTTTCGTCTCCAGTACTCTCCGGTGCTGCCTTTGCGCGATGGTGAAGTGCTCAGAGTCTCCACGCTCGAGTCTTCGGCTATCTGGGAAGAAGTAGAGGACTTCACCGGTTCTGGTCCAGACGATTGTCACTACACCCTGGATTGTGCCACTGGCGTCATCTCGTTTGGTCCACGAATCCGCTACCCTGACGGTTCCATTCGTCAACATGGGGCAATTCCTCCCGATGGTGCCGAGTTGCTCATGGAAAGCTATCGATACGGAGGAGGCGCTGTTGGCAATGTTGGCGCCGACACTTTGACGGTTCTACGGACGTCGGTCGCCTACATCGATCGCGTTACTAACCCGAAGCCTGCGACCGGTGGTGTCGATGCAGAGTCCCCAGCGAATGCGAAGCTTCGAGGCCCTCTGGCACTCAGAGCAGGTGATCGTGCGGTGACCGCTCATGATTTCGAGCGTCTAGCGATTCAGGCATCGCCAGAGGTGGCCCGAGTGCGCTGTCACCCTCCCGCCATAGTCGGTGAACCGGTGCGACTTCTGGTCGTGCCAAGGCTGTTGGGCAGACCTGAGGACCACCAGCTCGACGATTTTCAACTCACCGACGCACTGGTGGAGGCGATCTCTGCGCACCTGGAACCCCGCCGCATGATCGGGACCACGGTTGACATCTCGACCCCCTACTATCAAGGAGTAACTGTAGCAGCGTTACTACGGGCGTTCCCAGGGCGCCCGTCGGCGGTCGTCCAGCAGCGTGCGCTTGATCTCCTCTACTCACTGCTAGACCCGTTTGTTGGCGGTCCGAGTCAGGCTGGTTGGCCCTTCGATGTTGACCTTAACGCATCGTATCTTATGGAGCAGCTGGAGGCGGTCGATGGTGTCGAGCGCGTTGAGGAGGTTCTCCTCTTCGAAGCCGATCTGCGTACTGGGCAGCGCAAGGGCCGTGGGAGGGAGCTTCTGCAGCTTGATAGTCGTTCGCTCTTCCTCTCGCACAACCACCAAGTTGTAGTTCGTTAGGAGACAGAGTGGTGCGACGGGATAATTGGTTGGTAAATCAGCTGCCGATGGGCATGACGGATGATAATTTCTTTGTCAGGTTTGTGTCAATATTTCAGGATGTCGCCACATCCTTCTTGGAAGATGCTGATCTGATCGATCACTTAGTCGACCCGACGGTTGCTCCGGTGCCGCTGCTGAGTTGGTTGGGATCATGGCTGGGAGTATCTTGGATCGACTCTTCGCTACCGGAGCGTGAACAGCGTCGATTGGTGCGCAGCCTGAGCGAGGCGTTTGGTTGGCGTGGTACAGCCAGGGGACTTGGGATCGTCCTCGAGGCAGTCACTGGGGCACCGATTGTCGTTGAAGAGACAGGGGGGGTGAGGCGCCATGCAGATGAGCCGAGTCCCTCTCCGTTTGTCAGGATTCGTGTTGCGTCAACCGGCTGGTTGAGTGACGGGGATTTTGTTGAACTTGTTCGTGACGAGTTGCCGGTGTCGGTTGCTTTCCAACTGGAGGTAGCTGGACGTCAGCTGTGGCCATTGGCATCGAATGGCCTGGTTGGTCACGATTGAGCGGGGCGGCTGTGGTACCGTGTCGCGGGCCTGGACTTGTCTCCTTTGGAGGCTGGTTGTTGGTGGCAGCCAATGATCGTACAGGTTATAGCCAGTTGTGGAATTCATGTTTCTAGTATTTGTTGGGCTGATCAACGTTGGGGAGGTCTAATGTTGGAAACCAAGGAGATATCGGAAACCCAAAAGGCGAAGAAGCCGGTCGGGGGCGCGCGGGTGCAAACGAGTCGAGGGCCGGTGCCAGCGGTACTGAGACTCGCCCATGAAGGTGTGCTCAAACCCGAGGAGCTGGTGCGTCTGCAGGAGGCATTTGGCAATAGGGCGATTGCCTACGTTTTGGCGGAACGGATGGCGGCCTTGGATGAGGGAAAGCGAATTGACCTGACAGCGCCAATCGAAGTTGATCCGGCTATCATCGACGCGACGACCAAGCCTCAGAGTTCCCACCCTGACGTTTCTCAGGTACCGGAGAATGGGCCCACGCAAGAGGGGACCCCCGTGGGGGATTACTCCCGCACCCCTATAGGACAGTACTCTGAGGGATCAAACACCCCTATAGGACAGTACTCTGAGGGATCAAACACCCCTATAGGACAGTACTCTGAGGGATCAAACACCCCTATAGGACAGTACTCTGAGGGATATTATTCCTCGGTAGAATCATACACCTACGTCAGTGAAGCATCAGTGAATGGTCCTGGTGGTGGTGCGATCATGAGACCAAACCCAAATTCTGACCGTCCTTTGCCCGTACCTTCTGTCCAGAAGCCTCTCAAAACTTCGAGTGGTTATACGACTTTGCGCCCGCGGGTGGCGGAGTATTTTGACGAATTTATCAATGGATCGAAGCATCTTCGAAAAGATATTATTGGTCTGATGGGGCAAAAAGTAGCTGCTGGTCTGGTTAGATCGGTTGCAGAGGGCATGCAACTGTCGATGGGTTGGTCACAAGATGACTGCGATAAATTTCTTCCCAAGGTGATTCCGGCACGGCAAAACAACCCTGATGATCCGGGTAAAGCACCTCCCGTTCGCGCACTATCTGAAGACGAGCGAGCAAGCTTTGAACTTCACGGTGGTAGCAAACTCACGCAGGGAGATCCACCGGTCGTTTATGATACTAGCCAGATGTTCAGCAAGTTTATGAAAAATGGGTACGCCATCTTTGTAATGGATAAGTCAGGGAGGATCTTCTCGGCTCAGCACAAGGTAGGACTTTTCCATCATTCCTCGTTTTTGGCTGGAGCTGCAGTTGCTGGCGCAGGCGAAATGAGAGTTGAATCTGGCACTTTGAAGGCAATTAGCAATAAGAGTGGCCATTATCAGCCGAGGGCCGAGGAGATGGTCCAGGTGCTTGATGAGCTTCGGGTCCGAGGCGTTGACTTGACCAGTGTTGATTATATACACATGGTCGGGAGTACTATCAATAGAACACCGTGGGGGAAGGCGTCGGAGTTTCTCAACAGATTTAAGCATAATCCACAACTAGCTCCCCATTAGTGAATCTGATGAGGTGATGAAAGTAGGTTGACTATGGGACGTATACACGATTTGGTCGCAGGTTATTTGGGGGGTCGGGAGTGGCCATATGAGGAGCTATCTGACAGTACGTTTGTCATGCCTGTAGCGGGACAAAGTGGTACTTGGAATGCTTATTTCAATGTGCGAGAAGATGAGGGTCAGCTGTTGATCCACTCCGTTCTACCTGTTGAGATACCCGAGGATAGGCGCGTCGAGGCTGCGCTGTACTTGACTAGAGCCAATTTCGGTCTGGTGGTTGGCAATTTTGAGATGGACCTTGATGGTAATGAGGTTCGTTTCAAGACGAGTGTCGACATGGAGGGTGTTGATGTTAGCGAAGCGTTGGTCGACCATCTGCTTCTCGCGGGCATTGTAACGACTGACCGCTACCTGCCGGGGTTGGAAGCGGTCATCGCCGGTCAGGATGCATTGTCTTGTGTGGAGGCGGCGGAGAGCGATTAGGTGCGTTGTGCGGCGGTGCCTTCTTGATTTGAAGATACCTCGGTCTGGGTATCAGGTGAGCCACTAGTGGTAGGTTTAGCACAGGCTTTATCGAGGTTGAATGCTTGGCAGGGTATCGTGCAGAGGACTGTGGGGGCTGGTGCCACTCGCGCGCAGTACTACCTCGTGTTGAATGATGCCGTGTCCATCGGAACTCAGGTCTGCGACCGTTCGTTCGTCATGGTTGAGATGGACGGTTGTCAGGTGGTCGCTGGGTTTGGGTTATAGTTTTCGTTTTCTTCGTACCTAGCGATCGTTACGGCATGTCCACTGCCGCCAATACCCGCTTGTCTTCGTGTTGGTGAGTCCTGTATTGTGCGTGGTTGTGTCGAGTTGGGGATCGAAGTTGTAGGTTGGCTGAGCTGGCTGGTTCATAGTATCGGTTGGCACGATGTTGTGCGCGTACTCAATAGGAGTTAGCGGGTTGTTGCAGATCGCGCAGTCAAAGACTGAGCCTCGTGGTATGGGCTCGTTGGGCGCGCTGGATATTTTCTTGAGACTGTTTGGTCAGATCAGCAAGAGTCAAGGCTTGGGTTGCGGATAAGAGGCTGGCAAGATTGATGGCGATGAGCGCAGCTGCCGATCGTACTGCCGCATCCGCGAGGTGAGCTGCCGTCAGGCTGTCACCAATGAGATTCGGATTGCCTATTTCGGCCAGCTGTGCGGCGATTGCACCGGTGGCAACGGCGATCTTGGCTAGCTCGAATGGAGTCTCGCTTGCCGCACGTAGCGCGCTGGCCATGCCTGGCGCCAAACTCGGTGTTGCTGGTTGGCCGCGTTGATGACGTCGTGCGGCGATGACTTGCACATAACCTTCAGCATCGGATTGAGCCAATTCCTTGGCCCGTATGACGAGTCGTTCTGCGCGCTGTTGCAGTTCAAGGGCTGTTGGCGTATGGCGAGAGGAGAGCCGTGCAGACTTGACGCAAAGAGCCCCTGCGAGAGCGATACTCAGCCCTACGACCGTGCCGGCGGCCGGGGCTGGCTCAGGTCGGGCTAGTAGCTCGACAAGGTCATGTATGTTGAGCGCTGTATAGTCCGGATGTTCAGCTGAGGCCGACAATCTCACCTGCATCGTCAATATCCATGCCCTCGGCGGCAGGATGGGCCGACAGCCCCGGCATGGTGCTGATATCGCCGCAGATTAGGTAGACAAAACCTGCCCCAACCGAAGCTCTGGCCTCGCGCACTGGCAGCCGCCAGCCAGTTGGTGCACCTTTGAGGCTCGGGTCGGAGGAGATGGATAGATGTGTTTTTGCGATGATGACGGGCAGCTTGCCAAAGCCGTTGGCCTCGTAGTTGTCGAGCTGACGACTCGCCGGCGGGGCATAGTCAACCCCTTCGGCACCGTAAATCTGCCGAGCTACGATTTCGATCTTTTCTCGAAGAGCTAAGTCATCTGGATAGAGCAGATGAAAGTCGTTGGGCTTTTGCGCAGCTTCAGCGACCTTCTCGGCCAGATCGATAGCCCCTTTACCACCTTCGATGAAGTTGTTGCACACTGCGACCTGTACCCCGAGTGACTCCGCAATCTCCTGTATGGCGGAGTGCTCTGAGGCGAAGTCGCCCGGAAACGAGTTGATGGCGACCACGGGTGTCACTCCATGGACCTTGATGTTTTCGAGTTGCTTGCGCAGGTTTGCCCCACCTGCATGAACCTCATCAGGGTTCTCTTGGAGTAGCGCCGGCGGCAGCGGTCGGCCGGCTACCACGTGGTGAATACCAGAGTGTACCTTGAGGGCTCTCACAGTTGTGACAAGGACGGCGGCATCTGGAGTGAGACCGGAGGTTCGACACTTGACATTGAAGAACCGTTCAGCACCCATGTCCGCACCGAATCCGGCTTCGGTGATCAGGTAGTCTGCGGTGTGGATGCCGATCAGGTCGGCAACGATCGAGGAGTTGCCGTGCGCGATATTGCCGAACGGACCGGCATGAACGAGAACCGGTGTGTTTTCCAGTGTTTGGAGAAGGTTCGGTTTGATGGCATCGCGCATCATCACGGCCATGGCACCTGCCGCCTTGAGCCGTTCGGCATCCACCGGCTGGTTGTCGGTATCGTAACCTACGACGATGCGGCCGAGTCGAGCACGGAGATCCTGAAGGGATGTCGCGAGCGCGAGAATTCCCATGATCTCAGAGGCTGCCGTGATGTCGAAGCCGGATTGCCTTGTGACGCCGTCGCTTTTTCCTCCCAACCCGATCACGATATTGCGTAGCGCCCGATCGTCGACATCGAGGACACGTCGCCAGGTGATGTTGTGCAGGTCGATGTTGAGTTCGTTGCCGCGGAAGAGGTGATTGTCGAGCATGGCTGCCAGAAGGTTGTGAGCACTGGTGACGGCATGCATGTCTCCTGTCAGGTGCAGGTTCAACAGTTCCATCGGCACGACCTGGGAATAACCCCCTCCCGCCGCACCTCCCTTAATGCCAAAGGTAGGGCCCATGGAGGGCTGACGAATCGCAATCGTGGCGCGTCGACCCGTGTGCTGCATTGCCTGGCCAAGACCCACGGTGGTCGTTGTCTTACCCTCACCAAGAGGAGTCGGTGTGATCGCTGATACCACGACGTACTTTGCCCGCGGTCGGTCGGCCAAGCGCTCGATAGCCCCTAGCTTGATCTTTGCGACGTGTTCGCCGTACATCTCCAGTAGCTCGGGGCCGATTCCCATATCGCTGGCGATCTTGGTGATCGGCTTGAGATGAGCGCGTCGCGCTATCGTTAGATCGTTATCCATCGTTCTCTTTTACTCGTTTCGACTCGGTTGATTCTGGCGTTGAGTTCGACTCCTTGAGCGGTCACGCCGTCAGTCGAGCTTAGCTTGCACTCTAGGACCACGATTCATCTCGCTGATCGAATGCACGGCGTCGGCCAAGATCCGGCGTGGTTTTGCAGGTGGCGGATTTGCGATTGCTGAATGAGCGTGCCCAAATTCGTTGTCGTGGTGTGTCCGCTGCTTGGGACTGGACGGCCACCCGGAATAACGCTGGAGTATATGGTGCGGCTCGTAGAGCCTGCATTCGTTGTTGTGTCGGGTGTCAGCACGCCCGCGGTGAGGTGGTGCTTGCCATACTGGGATCTCTCTTCACCGATGCTGCTTGCGCTCCGTGCGATGACTTTCGGCACTAACACCCATGGGATCGACGACTGGTTGAGCCGGTTACGTTCTTGGTTCGTTCTCTCAGGGCTGAACCCATGGTGGCCGGTGGGCCGAGTCGTCTGTTGGAGCCGCCAACGGCTATCGCAGAGATTGTCGAAATGGGCCACGGCTCAGCGAGAGAGGGGCTGGCCTTGCTATCGAGCCGTGGGATCGCGCGGTTAGATATACGATCCTCTGGTGCGACCCCCCACAAACTGCGTCAAGCACTGTTGTGGGGAGAGGTAGACAACTGTCGTCATGGTGGGTTCCACGATGGTGTTGTCTTTCGCGATTCAGGTTTCGCCGCGACAGCGGTGGGTTTCAGTGGGTGGACATCATCGATGCTACGGAACCCTTTGGAGTCTGTATGGTCTTTTGACAGCGAGGTCGTGCCGGTATCATCTCTCCTGGAGTCCAATGAGGCGCCCACGGGCCAGAACGAGCCCGTCAAGGGTGTTGATGAGCTGATGCCAATTCCGTATGCGATCCGGACGGACGACCTCGGTGGCCAATGCGAAGAGATTGAACCCGTAGTGATGTGGGCCGTGCCCGGGTAGTGGACGGGGACCTTGATAACCTCGCCTGCGCAAGGACGCTGGCATGAAGATAAGTGAGGCGGTAGCCGAGCTGAGACCCCCAGTTGGGAGGCTGGAGTGAGCAGAGCCCAGAAGAGCGATGGTGTGAATGATCGGGCGAGGTAGTGGAGCATCGGTATCTTCGATGATGAGCAAAAGCTGCTCGGCGACGGGCGGTACTCCGGTCCAAGCGAGCTGAGGTGATTGATTGTCACCAACTCCAGTGCCGGAATGGATGAGTGGGATGGCCCCCCCGGGCGCAAAGTCGGTACTCGTCATGCTAATCAGCTCGGGCGCAAGCAATGATGGATGATTCCAGATACTGCGAGTTTCGCCGCTCCTGAAGGAGTGATACATTGCTTTGAGTACAGCCAATCCTCCTCCTCCTCCTATTGGACTCACCACTCAACGGTTGTCTGCATGCGCCGCCCCTTTAGCGAGCTCACCACTAAACCGGTGGCTTAGTGGTGAGCCTACCGTCGGGGTCAACGATGCACGTACGGACCCACGGCCAGCGAGCGTTATGGATATGGAGTGCGCGCCACTCTCGCTCAACGGGCTCGCACTTCCCATCCCGCGAGCATATCGGTACCGTTGGCCGATTTCCAGGCATAGCTGCGTAGGGCGCTGTCAAGCGTGTATGGTGCGGGAGTCGCGTACGAGTACCCTTGGGGTATTGATAGTGAAGAGGGCAGTGGAGTATGTTGGAGGTAGCATGACGAAGGATAGTCAGATACGGCTGGTCCTGGCAGATGTGGATGGTACCCTTGTCACGAACGAGAAGGTGCTCACGCCACGAGCAAGCAAGGCGGTAGTAGCCCTGTCTAGAGCACAGGTGCTCTTCTCACTGACGAGTGGTCGTCCACCGAAGGGAATGCAGATGCTCGTTGCTCCCCTCAAGATTGCGCTGCCATTTGCGGCGTTTAATGGAGGGCAGATTCTTTCGCCGGGATTCGATGTACTTATCGAACACACACTCGACGACGACCTGGTCGAGGCGATCACGCACTATTTGGACCGACACAAGCTTGATGTCTGGTTCTATGCCGGTTCCAATTGGTATGTGCCGCGGTTGGATGGCTCTCATGTCGATCATGAGTCTGCCACGGTTGGGTTCTCTCCAGAGGTTGTGCCTGGTGGTCGCGTCCCGAGTGGATCGATTGTCAAGATCGTTGGTGTGAGTGATGATCACGAGATCATCGCTCGAGCCACCGATGAACTCCGTGGGCTCTTCGGTGACCGGATGGCGGCAGAAGCATCCCAGCCCTACTACCTTGACGTCACCCATCCACGAGCCAACAAAGGAACCGTCGTGGAGTACCTTGCACACTGGTGTGGGATCACAACCGAAGAGATTGCGACTATTGGGGACATGGCTAATGACATCGATATGTTTTCGCGCTCTGGTCTAGCTATCGCTATGGGTAACGCAATGGCTGAGGTCCAACAGGCAGCTGATCGGGTGACGGCGTCGAATGAGGAGGATGGGTTCGCCGAGGCAATGGAGGAGCTACTGAAGTTGCGAGGACAATAGCCTCGGTGGATCAGGCTGACCAAGAGCGCCGACAGGGTCCGTTCTTTAGGGTAACGTAGAATCCGTAGCTACCAGGCACAGCGCGCGACCCCGGTGAAGCGCCGACTAGCCCAAGTCGCATGAGTGGCGGAGGCGGCTCTGCCTGTACGGGCGGGGAGGGTGTCACGATGCTCAATCCTCGACTGAGTAGACCTCTGTATAGTTGATCGCTGCCGAGTCCATATGGTGCTGGGTACCGTGTGAAGTCCCTGTGCATCCTCCCAGGGTACTCGTAGAAGGGTTCGATGCGCCTGGCGGCGCTGTTTCGGTGGTGCCGAAGAACCCCTCGTTCTTGAGTTCTTGGTAGATGCTGTTGAAACTATCGGCATCCAGCCCGGTGTGCCGCCGAAGCTCCTCCTTATCCTGTACGCCCTGAGCAAGTGCTCGCACGATCTGCCCGCGATACTGCCGACGCGAGCCTGCGAAGGTGGACTGACGACGAGGTGGTATGTACGGATCGAGGCCGTGGCCATCGAAGAGACAGTCAGCTGCCAACGGGCATCTGTCACAGCTTGGCTTTACACGACAGATGAGCGCTCCGAGATCGAAGATGGCCTGGGTCCATTCCCAGGACCTGCCATGGGGTACGAGGGAATCTGCGCGTATCTGGAGCGCGACTTGCGTCATCGGTTGCCCAACAAAGGCACGCACAAGAACACGACGAGCATTCGTGTCAACGGCGCTGACGTCCTTGTTGAACGCCTGGGCGAGAATGGCGTTTGCGGTATAGGCTCCGACTCCCGGTAGCGAGCGTAGTGTCTCCTGGACATCGGGAACGAGGCCGTCGTGCTCCTCCACGAGGACCTGGGCGCATTGGCGAAGTCGCAGCGCCCGTCGGTTGTAACCGAGCCCTACCCAGCTTTCAAGCACCTCTGGAGCGGAGGATTCAGCCAGCACAAAGGGAGTGGGGAAGCGACTTAAAAAGTCCTGGTAATAGCGCGTTACCCGGCCAACTTGGGTCTGCGTCAGCATCGTCTCCGCGACCAGAATGTGATAGGGATGCCTGTTTTCGCGCCACGGCAACTGGCGCCGGTGTGTCGTCCCCCATTCCAGAAGTATCTCCTGGAGGCGCAGAGTCCGGTCTGTCATCGTCTCCGAGCGTAGCGCGACGTGTATCAAAGCGATGCCCTGGATTCGGATCTGTCTCGGAGCCATATCAGGGCTAAG
>JAJZXI010000079.1 GCA_021806545.1 Actinomycetes bacterium
TGGCAAAGACATGAGGAACGACTGAATCTCATGGTTACCCGAAGACCGCTGAGCTCTGCAGTCACCATGGATCCAATCAACTGCCTGGTTTCACAACCACGATACAACGTGGCAAGCATCGCGGGTCAGGCGGTAGTTCGCGCCAGACAAGGTGATAGGGATGATAGAGGTGCTTCACGATGCTTCGTTTGCGATTACTCTTTGTTCGCCGACACCGTTACCACAAGACCAACCCCTGACATCATTATCGGCGGTGACTTCATCCGTCATTTCATGCTTTGCGCTGTCGTCGTTCCGGTCGCTTGACTCCTTAGTCACAAGCGGCCGTCCAGAACCTACAATCGGGGTCGAACCCACCCTTCAGGGTAGAGCGGAAACAACACGAACCCGCAGCATGAAATGCCATTATCCCTTTCGTAATGCGTACAAAGAGCAGTCCCATACAAGGACTTCAAGCTCCCTCTACGACGGAAGGTGACGGCCACGTCCGACCAATTCGACCGTGAACGAGCGCTCGTCACTGGCACCCAAGTGATATTCCAAAGGACACCCATCGATTTGACCGAAACTCTCCCAGAAACCCAGTGGGCCCGCACCAAAGTGGGTCTCCACAACAAGCGACCCCTCCTGAACCCGATAGAGTCTGTAAACGCTCGGGCCCGGACCCAGCCCTCCTGCACTAATCTGCATTACGCTACCATCGATCAACCGCGCAGTCGAAGCGTGCACGTGCCCACAGAGGTATGCAATCACGTTGTTGTAGCCAAGGATCATATCTCGCAGCCGCGTAACCGTTCCCTCCTCCAACCATCCGTCCATGGGCTGGACCTTGGGTAGCGGCCCTGTATCACGAACCTGGACTATCGGATAGTGACCTGCAACCACCGTAGGGATCTGGTTAGCAATTGCACGCTCCAGCTCGGACAGCACCGCATCAGCATCTCCTGAGCGAAGAGCAATACCAACAATCTGAATATTCCCAAGCCGTGTTACGTGAACCATCGACTTGCCAAATACCGAGCCAAAGTGCGTGTTGCCAAAAACAACATCCTCGTATCGCTCCGTATCCGGACTCAACACAGAGCGCGAATGGTTCGCACCAAGGTCATGGTTACCAGGAACGACCACGACGGGACACCCTAAGCTATCAAGCCACGATTTCGCAAGCCTAAGATCCGCCTTGCTCACCGTACCATAACTGGTAAGATCGCCAGTAACGACAATGAGGTCAGCCTGGTGGCTTCGCAATGCCTCGGCCGTATCACGTAAATCACTCATAACTGCCAATTCCGATACGGCACCACCTCCCGCAACATGTAGATCTGAAATGTGAATTATCCTTGCAAGATCATCTTTCACTGTCACCATTGGCCCAAACCCCTAGCAATCGCTCAAACCGTAGTCATGAACGTAATCAAGTACCGCTGCGAGCTCCTCAGGCCGATAAACATACTCATAGCCATCGGAACTAGTCGAACAATCTGGTGCGACGCCAGCGTCACGAACATTGGGAAACCAACATGCGCGAGCAAACCGGACACCTGCAGAACGCGCGGTAGCACCATCGGTATCACTGTCGCCCACTAAAACAGTTTTCCCTGGTGAGCCACCTACATCATCAATCGCGCGCAGCAGTCCTCCGGGCGAGGGCTTAGGTCCTTCTGGGCAATAGCCGTCCACAACTACCTCACACCTATCGGAGATACCCAATACGTCTAAGGTTGCTGTGGCCAAACGAGTGCTCTTATTGGTCACGACAATAATGCCGAACCCACGCGCCTCTGCCTGATCCAAAATAGCATTGGCAAACCTGCGCACATCGCTTAACGGAAGGCTATTCAGAAACGATACATATTCCGCCACATACCACCCCACCTTGTCCCTGTCGGCCAGAAACTCGATGATCCTCTCCTCCGGCGGGCCTAACCGTGAATCCACAAACTGGCGTGAACGCGGCATAGCGTGATCTGAGTCCGACCCAGTGAGCGCCAGTGTCAACAGTCGGATAATAGTTGGCATACTGTCAATTAGAGTACCGTCGAGATCGAATGCGGCGACAGGCCTACCACCGTTTCCACTAACCATTATCTCCAAGCCCCGCCTCAAGTGACTCCAACGATCTACCCTTTGTCTCAGGTGCCCAAATGAATGCGATGATACTCCCAACTATTCCCACCCCGACAAAAAGAAAAGTGGCATGCGCAACGCCAAGATGTTCCACCAAGTTCGGAAACAGAAAGACTCCAAGCAGACCACCAATCCGACCGACGAAGGCTCCCACACCGGTGCCAAGGGCTCGGACCTTCGTAGGAAACAAATCCGTCGCGTAAATCCAAGGTAGAACTCCCGGGCCTAAGTTACCAATCAGTACACCCAAATCCAGCAGGAGCACCAGTAACGATATCGAAGGATTATGGATGCTCGCCAAGACCAACAGTGGAATTGCCAGCCCCAAGAACCCAAATATCAGGAGTGGTCTGCGCCCAACCTTGTCAACCAAGACGTAAATGCATACGACGGTTCCGATGATTGATACTATCGAGAGCGAAGCCCCAGCGAAGTCCGCCATCAAGACTGAACCATGTCCCGCCGCCTTCACTATCGACGGCGCAAATAGACTTACCCCGTAGTACATAACATCCCATGCAAACCAGAATGCACTGACAAAGGCAATTCTTCCGAACAGAGTTCGCAACCGCCTATCAGATGGTAGAAGGACATGATTAGAGTTATCGATGACCATCGGAGCCACATCCGTCGCGACCCTAGTCAAGTGCTCCAAGACCTTGTCAGCCTCATCATCTCTATGCTTAGATCTGAGCCATCTCGGGGACTCTGGTATCCGACTCCGCAGGATCAGCACCACCAAGGCAAGTAGCGCACCAAATGCCAACATAATACGCCACGCTATAGTTCCAAATGGCGCCAGCCCGATACCAAGCACGTAACTCAGCAGACCGCCCACAAAAAACCACAACGTCAGGCTTCCTACCCTAGCACCCCTCCTGGCAGCCGGATTAAATTCGGCGACCAATGCGGGAGATATCGTATAGTCCGCACCTATGCCAACCCCGAGCAAAAAGCGAAATAGTAGCAACTCCCAGAATTGGGTGCTGACCGCTGTGAGTGCAGCAAAGACAACGAATGCCACCAAATCAATTACGTACATGGAGCGTCTACCCAATTTATCGGTGAGAAAACCAAAAATAAGCATTCCTACCATATTTCCAATAAGGACAGAACCAACTGTCCAGGACTGCATAACGGTGGAAAGATGAAAGTGCTGTGTTAGAAATGGTAGGGCAACACCTATAACTGCTAGATCGTAGCCATCAAGAAATGCTCCTCCTGCAGAAAACAATGTTAGCTTCCTATGGAACCCATGCAGTCTTTCGTCATCTAGGATCCCATCTTTGGTGTTCAGTTCGGCCATGCTCATGTTAATTAACTCCCATTCCAATCGTGTTGCACCAGATCAACAGGCGCAACATGTCACGACAAATGTACATACCGTACGATCTGAACAGCAACAACAACTCGGCCCTTGAATAGTGACTCCCTCCTATATCACCAGACGCAACTTCCCTCACCGGGAACGCCTGGAGGGCCAATAACGCGATAGGATCGTCAATTTATGCTTTCATGCACCGTCCTTTAACTTCATAACTCATGGGCTGACTTCGATCGTACGGGACTCCAGTGAACATTCTCTGATCCTTGTCTGACCGAAAGGTAAATTAATGGCGGCCACACTCTATGGGCAGCCACAGGCATCGATGTGTGCTAAAGGCCAAAGCAAACTTCGCTTCGGAAAGGATCCTCACGCAACGTCCTCCGTTCCCCTAAAAACTCTCTCTCCTGTAGCTCCGGGGAACTCCCATCGATGTCGAGGGGATGCATTCTCCAGACAGCGAGGAACGCCGGGTCTCAAAGCACCTGATCATCAGGTAGTGCAGACCCAGAGATCCATTCTGCATATCCATCGCATGACGCCAGGGCTACGTCCAGTTGACATAAGTCCACCGTCTGCGTCGTCGTTGTGCGTATTCGCTACGGCACTAGCCAGGCAGTGGTTCGTAGACAGCTGGCCGTGCTATAGGAACTCGTCGTGGAAGACACGCTGTCGCCAGGCTTTTTGCACGAGCAGTATCGCTGAGGTATGACAACGACACCTGTGGGTCGCCGTCGTGCGATGGATAAGCAGATCCTCTAGTACCTCCACGCTATCTGCAGATGCATATCCCAAAATAGCGTCTACTCGCGTAAGGTCATTCGAGCCAGTTGTAGTACATATGCTCGTTACCCGCTGCAACCCCGTGTTGGGTGTTGACCGACCTTGACCCTCGTCGCGTAGGAGGATCGACCCAATTCCGATCCCCACGATCGGGCCCAACCAGAACCATCACCCCTGCCTACGCACGAAGTCGCTCCCTCCCTCGCGGATCATGGCGACTCCATGAGCCGTAAACCCGTCGGTGCGATCGAATCGAGCGCCGGTGCAAGCTCGATCTCGAAGACCGCCATGGACGCGGGAAAGAGCGAGCGAGAAAACAAGACCGGATGATCGCCCTCATCGAAGGTGATGCGTTCGCATAACAGTCCAGGGACGCCCGCTGCAACGTTGAGTATCCTGGCGTCGACCTCGGGGATGCTGACCCCTGCAATCGTCTGCACCGCTCGTTTGAGCGGCCGCTTGAGGAGCCGTGACGCACTCAGGAGGTCATAGAAGGAGCGATGCTCCAGGTCTGTGATGGACAGGCCTCGTCCAAGATATGCAGGAACCCAGACGGTAACCTTGGCGAATGGCACACCATCGGCAAGGTTCACCCGGGTGACCTCAAGTACCTCGCCACCACCGAGGACCTCCTGGAGGCGCCCGGTGGCCTCGATCACTCGCGAAGCGATGATACGTCGGCGGGGAACTACGCCGATCTCTTCGAGCTGGCGCTCGATCGTGGAGAACTCACCGAGCACCTGACGAAGCGGGGCCCGGGTAACCACCCAGCCTCGACCCTGTTGGGATTCGACCAGCCCCTCACCGCGCAGGATCTCGAGTGCCTTACGGATGGTGATACGCGACACGCCGAACCGAGAACCGAACTCGGCTTCGGATGGCAGGAGGTCGCCATGACGAAAATCAGTGGCCGATATCTCTGCCCTGATCTCATCAGCGACACTCACATAACGGGGAATGCGCACATGTCTTATACTTGTACTCTACCAGCGCTACCAGTGCTGCGCAACTATTCACCGATCCTCTCCGCACGTGACCCTGTTCTCAACGCTGGGATCTGAGATGCTACTACAACTTCGCCGATGGACCGTATCGCCTGGAACTCTCCAAGCCCGGCTACGCATTCTTCGGCGCCAAGGCCAAGTTGACCGACCTGAGCGCGTGTTTCGTGTAGATGTTGCACCTGTCTTAAACTTGTATTATACTTGCGGATACCGACGAAAGGATGGCCATGACAACCGTTGATGCTTCAACACCAGCTACCAGCGTGAAAAAGCTGTACGAGCGGCTCCAAGAGACGACACCCATCGGTCGCAAGCGACTCGGTCGCCCTCTCACCTTCGCAGAAAAGGTACTCTTCGCCCACTTTCTCCAGCCCGAGACCACCGAGCTCGAGCGCGGGATCAGTTACGTCGAGCTGATGCCCGATCGTGTCGCCATGCAGGATGCGACTGCACAGATGGCGCTCCTGCAGTTCATGACGGCCGGTCTACCACAGGTTGCCGTGCCCGCTACTGTGCACTGTGACCATCTGATCCAAGCTCAATATGGTGCCTCAACCGACCTCGAGGCCGCACAGGTCACCAATAAGGAGGTCTATGACTTCCTCCGGTCGGTCTCAGCCAAGTACGGGCTCGGGTTCTGGGAGCCAGGGTCGGGGATCATCCACCAGGTCGTACTCGAGCAGTACGCCTTCCCCGGGGCCATGATGATCGGGACCGACTCACATACGCCCAATGCCGGCGGTCTGAGCATGGTGGCTATCGGTGTCGGCGGAGCCGATGCGGTGGACGTGATGGTTGGGATGCCCTTCAATGTCCGGCTTCCAAAGTTGATTGGCGTTCACCTCAAGGGAGCTCCTTCAGGATGGACCGCGGCCAAGGATGTCATCCTCCGTGTCGCCGAGATCCTCACCGTCAAGGGTGGCACCGGCGCTATCTTGGAGTACTTCGGCGAAGGGGCTCGGGCGCTGTCGACGACAGGTAAGGCTACGATCTGTAACATGGGGGCTGAGATTGGAGCAACCTGCTCGCTCTTCCCCGCTGACGAGAACTCCGTCGCCTATCTGCGCGCAACCGGAAGAGATGCCATCGCTGACCTCGTTGCCGAGCACCTCGACGACCTCACCGACGACCCCGAGGTAGAGCAAAATCCTCACCCCTATTTCGACCAACTGATCGAGATAGACCTCGGCACGCTCGAACCGCAGATCGTCGGCCCGGGAACCCCAGATCTCGGCCGAGGCGTGAGTGAGATCGGCGCAGAGGCGACCGAGAAGGGGTGGCCAACTCAGCTCGCTTACACGTTGGTAGGCTCGTGCACCAACTCGTCGTACGAGGACATCGCCCGCGCCGCCTCGATTGCTCGATGGGCCAATGAACGCGGACTCAAGGTCAAGAGCCCTCTCCTGGTCACTCCTGGCTCCGAGCGCGTCCGTGCAACGGTCGAACGCGACGGCCTCCTCGATGACCTACGCGCGATTGGCGCCACCGAGCTGGCCAACGCCTGTGGTCCGTGCATCGGCCAATGGAAGCGAACCGACCCAGCGGCCGAGGGAGTGAACTCCATCCTTACCTCCTACAACCGCAACTTCCCCAAGCGCAATGACGGCAGCGCAAATACGCTTGCCTTCATTGCGTCACCGGAGGTCGTCGTCGCGTATGCGCTCGTGGGCAACTTCAACTTCAACCCACTTACCGACGCCATCGCAGGAGAACTCATCCCCCAACCATCTGGGGAGAAGCTTCCGTCGCAAGGCTTTGCCAGCGAACAGTCGGGCTTTCGGGCTCCTCCCACTGACAACTCACATGTCACCGTCCAGGTCGACCCCTCCTCTGAGCGGCTTCAGCTACTCGAGCCCTTCAGTCCGTGGGACGGCAACGATCTGCTCGGCTTGGCCGTGCTCATGAAGGCCGTCGGCAAGTGCACCACCGATCATATCTCTGCCGCAGGTCCGTGGTTGCGCTATCGAGGTCACCTCGACAACATCTCCAATAATCTCTTCCTTGGCGTCAACAATGCCTTTGGCTCCACAGCCGGCAAGGGTTGGTGCAGGGTTCACCAAGCCGAAGAGTCCCTGCCTGAGATTGCGCGTCACTATAAGGCGGCGGCGATCGCCTGGGTGGCAATCGGAGATGAGAACTACGGCGAGGGCTCCTCTCGCGAACATGCTGCTATGGAGCCGCGATTTCTCGGGGCGAAAGCCATCATCGCACGCTCCTTCGCCCGTATCGCCGAGACGAATCTGAAGAAGCAGGGTCTGTTGCCGCTCACATTCGCTGACCCGGGGACCTATGATCTGATCGAGCGAGACGACACTATCGACATCGTCGACCTGGCGTCACTTGCACCCGATCAGCCTGTTCATGGTCGCATCCACCATGCGAATGGAGCTGAGACCGAGTTCGAGATGACGCATACGCTCTCGCCCACTCATATCGAATGGTTTCGCGCGGGCAGCGCCCTGAACATCATCCGGGAGCGGGCCCGCTAGCCCCGCGCCCTCTCGGATCACGTGCGAGCGCCCCTGCGCCGTCGCGGCTCAGGCGTGACAAACAGCGGCGCACATGGTGCCGACACCGGCGCCATATCTGGAGCAGTCACGGCGCGGGTGGCCCGGTTCCGCTTCACGCACGAACCGTACGCCAAAGGCTCTCGATCTGGGCTCGGGCGCGCTCATGGTGGAGTTGTCGGTGCCGCCGCGAAGGCTGGACCTCGCCGAGACCAGCGCAGGAGAGCAGATGACAGGCAAGACCTGGATTGCGCGCAAGGATGGGACCATGCATATAGCTGCCAATGACCGAGCCGACGATGACCCCGTCGTAGCCGTCACGACCGTTGCCGCTCCCACGGCGAATCCGCGCCAATGGTTCAACGCCATCATCAAGTACCGTCATTGAGCCGTGGTTCTCGAATCCAGTCATCAGAGCCTGCCCGATGCCAATAAGCGGCTCCGAGAGAACCTCCCCGACCATGCGCCTTGTAGCTGGCACGCTATCCGCTGGCAGGATATTGAGCCCAGGAAGCGTCTTGCCTTCGGCGACAAAACTCCTGCCCAGGATCTGGTAGCCTGCGCAGATCGCCAGTATTGGACGACCTCGCTCTACGACGCGCTGCAACGGTGCTCCCGCTTGAAGTCGTCGCGCCGCCAGCGCCTGAGGTCCGTCCTCTCCACCACCGAGGAGGTAAAGATCCCCATCCACTGGCACGACGTCGTTGATGCCCACAGAGACGAGCTCAGTCGTCGCACCTGTGCTGCGAGCGAGATACTCCAGCACACGAGCGTTCCCTTGATCACCATAGGTACCAAGGACGTCCGGAAAGATCGACACGATCTTGATGTTCATAGGGCCACCTCGGACCCAAGCGCCGCGATGGCACCCAACGCCGGCAGATCGCCGATCAGCGATCGAAAGGCGGTATAGTTGCCGAGATAGACGATCCGATTGCGACCGCGACTCGCTGCCAGACGGATTGCCGCTCGTTGCGACGCCTCCACGGTGACATCGAATCCAGCCACCTCGAGGCGCAGGGCGAGATCCGTCGCCCGCTCACCGGTAGCAATCACCGGACCTATTCCGAGTGACTCAAAGGCCACATCCCAGATCCAGGAGGTGTCGCGCCCGTCGGCGACCTTGGCATTGAGCCCAAGGACGAGTTCAGCGTCAGCATCATTGAGCATCGCCAAATTCGCATGCCAGCCAGCGGGGTTCTTGGCCAGATACGTGGTGAGCGATGGCGTCGTCTCGACACCAGTGAGCCACCACGTCGTGAAGCGCCCTTCGACGCCACGCGTGACGGTTGCGTGTCGCGCGAGCTGTTCGACTGCCCCTCCCGTCGCTGCGGCAACGGCGACCACCGCCAACGAGGCATTGAGCAGATTGAAGCTGCCCGGTAGACCAGGATGCAAAAGTGCGATGGCCTCTCCGTGTGCGCTCAGCTGTCCCATGGCGTCGACCTGATAGTCAGCCTCTGGCTCATGTAGCCCGCAGTTCACACAGCGCCATGTCGTCTCATAGAGCAGCTCGCTTGTGCATCGCGGACAAGACAGCGCGTCGTTGCGCCACTCCTCTGGCCCCTTGACCCAGAGGCACCGGCGAAACTCGCTTGCATGGGCTACAATCAATGGGTCGCCAGCATTCGCCACCAGTGTGTCAATGTCCGTTGCCGACTCAGCAATCCTCGCCGCGAGGCGACGGACCTCAAGGCTGCGATCGAGCTGGTCCCTTGACATATTCAACCAAACGAGGACCGCCGGTGTGAGGCTTCTCGCCACCGAAGGTACGTATGCCTCGTCAACCTCGAATACGGCATCGCGAGAGCGGCTCGTACCCTCAGCAAGTACGGTTGCGACCCCCCAAGGGAGGTTCGATCCGCGGTTCGAAAGCGCGTTAGGCCCCAAGAGTTCCTTCACCAAGGCGGTGGTAGTGGTCTTGCCATTGGTCCCCGTGACAAGAATCGACCTCACCGCCAGTCCTTCATCGCGCCGATGCATGAGAAAATCCGGGTCAATCGCCAATGCCAGGCGGCCCGGCAGTGTCTGACCCTGAAAGCGAGGAGCACATCGCACCCCCGCTGCGCTCAGCTGAGCGACACGACGTGCAAGCTGAACCCGGCGCGCAAGAGACATCGATGAGCAGCCTACCCGCTCGACAAATCACACCACATCGCGTCTTGATCGACACTTGGGTTCGTGGTGAAAGGAAAAAGTGAAAGGAGCCGGCAGGGGGGTGCCGACTCCTTTATGGGAGCAACGGTTCTGGGGGGGGAACCATTTCCGTTGCTGTATTACATACTACCGATCGGCGGTCGTGAATCCAAAGCCTTTTTATGATAGCTCACATCACTTTTTCCGATAGGCTGAGCGCATGGAGCTCCGCCAGTTACGTTCGCTCCTCGCGGTCGAAGAGGCGGGGAGCTTTTCGGCAGCCGCCGAGGCACTTGACACCGTGCAATCAAACATATCGAGCCACATCTCACGCCTCGAGGGCGAGCTCAACACACGACTCATCGACCGACGCACTGGCACCCTCACCGAAGAGGGGCAAATCGTCGCTCGCCGGTCACGTCGCCTGTTGGAGGAGCTCGAGGAGATCTACACCGATCTCGACGGGCTCAAAGCCGATATCACCGGTCGAGTCCGCCTTGGCATCATCGCCACCACAGCAAGTTGGCTCCTGCCCCTTTTGCTCGAACAGCTCAGCGCAACACATCCCCGCCTCGAGATCGAAATCGCCGAAGGCACCGCGGCCTCGCTCCAACGACGTCTGCACTCAGGCAATATCGACCTTGCCCTGCTCACCACCCCACTCACCATCGACGGCCTAACCTTTGAGTCACTGTACACGGAGACCTATGTGCTCGTCATCGGCCCAGACCACCCGCTGGCACAACAGGCATCGATATCGCTTTACGAGGCGGTGCAATATCCTCTCATCGTGCCACCAAGCCATATCGGTTTTCGCGAGGAGCTTGAGGCAATGGCGGCGACCCGAGGACTCCAACTGCACCACACAGCCGAGATCGATGGCCTTCATGTGGTCGCGATCCTTGCACTGGCAGGCTATGGTTCAGCCATACTACCTTCGAGCGCCATCCTCAGCCTCGCACAGGCAAAACCGCGACTCGCCATCCCTATCGTGGACCTCAATCCTCGCCGTGTTGGCATCGGCAGGTACCGCAACCGCATCCAATCCGCGGCCTCCAAGGCCGTGGTCGAGACGCTGTTGGCGATCCTTCGGTCACCTGCCACCTCGCTGCCCGATGGCATCTCCAGCGCTATAAGGAATCCAGGACGTTCACGAGTCTGATATAAGAGAACTGCTGGGGAAAACATCTATGTCGGCTTTTCATGGCGCAGCGGGCGTCGTAGACTGTCCATCAGGCAATAAGGAGGACGAATGGCTAAGTTTTGCGATCAGAGAATTGTGATCGTCACGGGCGCGGGTCGCGGGATTGGGCGTGCACACGCGCTCCTCTTTGCCGAACATGGCGCCAAAGTGGTGGTTAATGATCTCGGTGCCGAGGTCGACGGCTCAGGCTCTAGCAACGGCCCGGCAGGCGAGGTCGTCGACCTCATTCGCGCCGGCGGCGGTGAGGCGGTCGCCAATGGCGACGACGTCTCCTCCTGGGAGGGCGCACAAAGAATCATCAATACCGCCATCGACACCTTCGGAGGACTGGACGTCGTCGTCAATAACGCGGGCATTCTCCGCGACCGGATGATCGTCAACATGACCGAGGACGAGTGGGATCTCGTCATCCGCGTACACCTCAAGGGCACGTTCAATATGACCCGTTGGGCCGCGAGTTACTGGAGGGAGCTCTCCAAGGCAGGCACACCACGCGACGCTCGCATCATCAACACGACTTCAGCCTCGGGGATCTATGGGAACGTCGGTCAGGCAAACTATGGCGCCGCGAAGGCGGGTATCGCCTCACTCACCAACATCGCTGCGATGGAACTGGGGCGCTACGGCGTCACCGTCAATGCCATCGCGCCCGTCGCTTTGACTCGTATGACCGAAAACCTCGGCATTGTCGCCGATGATGATGCCAAGGCCAAGGAGCAGCTCGCACCGGAGAACATCTCCCCGTTGGTGGTCTGGCTCGGCTCTGACCGATCAAGCTCCATCACCGGCCGGGTGTTCGACGTGGCGGGCAATCACGTCGACGTTGCCGAGGGCTGGCACGCCGGACCAGGCGTGGATGCGACCGGGGTCAGGTTCACCGTCGAGGAGCTCGACCCCCTGATGGTCGATCTCGTCACCAAGGCTCGCAAGAATGCAGACATGTCGGGGCATGAACCGGCCTAGATCACTGCCAGCTGCGCACCTGCAACCGGCTTGGCGCCAGCCTCACACCGAACTTCCGAGACTCACCCGGTCCCGCGGGGGACAACCCAGGAAATCAGGCCCTTATTCTTGGGTGAACCGGTCGGCGCCGGTGCTTGACCCAAGGTGAGCGCAACCCCCATCGGCAAGGGCGGGGTCAAGTGACCTCGATTGCCGTGCGAAGTCAATACCGTCAGACCCGCAACCAATAGCATGAGCATCGTGAGCGCCTCTATCGGCGACTACGCGCTCTCGTGCACCACGGTGCAGATGCTCGCTCTATCTCGAACAATGTAACGTATGGGTTCGCGGACGCTGACAGAAGATCACCTGCACTAGCCAGATGATCAAACTCGCCCAAGCTCGCAAAGAACACCTAGCTCGGTAAAGGCTCATCCCCCATCCAACGCCAAGCCCTACGAGACTCGATCCGTACCTTTCAAGACTGGTGCAAGCATCTCGA
>JAJZXI010000080.1 GCA_021806545.1 Actinomycetes bacterium
TGATCAGCGACCAGGCTCCATACACCCAGACCATCAGCAGCACCGGGGCGACCATCGCCGTCAACACCTTGAAGTCAAACTGTTGACTCGCTGCCGAGGTCGTCATGGTACCCGGCGGCATGTGTGGGCCCCATACGTAGAGGATCAACCCGACCGCGATCAGCGAGAGCACCAGCCAGATGGCAAAGATCTTCCAGCCTGCTTTTCGGGCGTATTCCTTGCGTTCGTTCATCTCTTCGGGGGTCATCGCCATCAGGCCACCACCTTCCAGAAGCCAGCCATATAGCCGGTCGAGGTCATCGGACCACCATTGCCGTTGAGGAAGCCAGCCCCACACGGAATGAAGCACTGCCAACGATAGTTATGGGCGACGTTGCCGCTGTAGAAGGTGAACGTCTCCGTGTTGTGAGCGTTCGCCAACGTGCAGGGACCCGATTGACAGAACGTCTTCTCGGTACCACTCAAGCCCCACATCGGAACCGAAAGGTTCAAGGCAGGGGCGGTCATGGTGTGCGCAACTCCGTTGCCGGCAGCAGCGTCAAGCACCCTGACGGGCCTGCCGTTCAGTACTGCATCGTTACCGACCGTCCCGGTGATCTTGCCCCAGTACGGGTTCCGAAGTGGACCGCCGCTGTCATACTCATAGACCGTCACATGGACGTACGTCTTCACTGGCACCTGATAGAGGGTCGTACGGACCCATTTACCCTGCGCGTCCTTGGCGTACCAGCCCACCCAGCTCGGGTGAGGACCGGCTCCCACTGTCCCATCAACCTGCAACGTCACATCAACCGTATGTGGTTGCGTCGGAGAAGGTGTGTAGACAACCGTCGGCGGATACGTTCGCAGATACCCGAAGATACCAAACAGAATCAACCCGACAGCGACTGCCGCAGAGACAAGAACGATAGAAATTCTTGCACCCTTGTTCAACCTTCACCCCCTTTCTCGCTGTAATTTTCCCATTCCCACTCGGCACCCCACAGTAGGGTTGCGACCAGAAACCTCATCGGTTCGCTGGCCGGTTCCGACGACTACTCGCCGGAGAGCTGTCTCACTCGATGCGCGTGATCCAGTGATCGAGTACTTGGCGCGTCATCTGACCCTGTACCACGCCGACGACCTTGCCTGATGCACGGACAAACACCGTGGTCGGCAACCCGATCAGTAGATACTTGCCCTGAAGCGACGCGTGATCGGTTGCCACCGGGTACGTCACGTGATCCTTGGCGATAAACGCAAGTGCCTTTGCCTTATCGGTGTCGTTCTCATCGATACCCAGAAAATCGACCTTGTGGCCAAGCTCCTGAGCCACGGAGGCAACCATTGGAGTCTCGGCCTGGCAGGCGGTGCACCACGAGGCAAAGAAGTTGATCACCAGCGGGTGGCCAGCGAAGTTCGAAGGCGAAACCTTCCCTGACGCCGGCTTGGCGCCAACGGTGAGCTCTGGCAACGAGAACGTCGGTACCTGCTTACCCACCAGTGGAGATGTTCCCGACTGAACCTGGGAAAGCGATCCGAGGGAGGCCGATGCCGTCGTCGAGGTGCCGTCCGAGAGGGAGGCCGCATAGACCGCGTAAGCGACCACGATGATCAGCGACACCGCGATCAGAAAGATCCACACTCGCGGCCCAAAACGCGACACCTGCACAGCCATCAGTGACCCCGCACCGCCACATCGACCGCCATACCGATGAACAACAAGGAGAGATAGGTGATCGAATAGGAAAAGACTCGCATCGCCACCTTCGGGGTCAGATCTCGGTACAACTTGATCGCATACCCGATGAAGCCAGCGTTGAGCGCCACGGCGGCAACCGCGTAGACCCAACCGAGGTGCGCGGCGAACCCGAGCGCGCCGGTGGTGACGGCGAGCACCAGCGTATAGAGCAGGATATCGCGCGCCGAGCGCTTACGCGTGGCTACCGAGGGCAGCATGGGAACACCAGCTGCGCTGTAGTCGTCGGAGTAGCGGAAGGCAAGGCCCCAAAAATGTGGCGGAGTCCAGATAAAGATGACGAGGAACATCAGCCAAGCGGCAAGCGAGAGCGAATCGGTAACCGCCGCCCAACCCACCAGGACCGGAACAGCCCCAGCGGCCCCGCCGATCACGATGTTCTGCGACGTCGAGCGCTTCAACCACATGGTGTAAATAAAGACGTAGAAAAGAGCCGCGGAGAGTGCAAGCAAGGCAGACAGAACGTTGTCGCCATACGACAACATGGCAAAAGCGATGATCTCGAGTGCGACGGCAAAGACGATCGCTCCGGTCGGGGAGACCGCCCCGGTCACGAGTGGGCGATTCTTGGTCCGCTTCATGAGCGCATCGATATCGCGGTCATACCACATGTTGACGGCGTTCGCTCCGCCAGCAGCCAGCGTGCCGCCGGCAACCGTGATCACGATGGACCACAGCGAGGGTAGACCATGCTTGGCGACCACCATCGCAGGGACAGTGGTGATGAGCAGCAGCTCGATGATCCGCGGCTTAGTGAGGCCGACGTAACCCTTGACCGTCTTCGTCCAGTCCCAACTACCCTCAGTCAACGCCAAGGTTCTCATCTACGCCTCATCCTCACTGTGACTCACTACACCCAGCCCTGCAGACACACCACTCAACACACACATACCCATAAAACCCACACTGGACCATCCGGCCCATTCTCGACTGCAGAGCGCCGCCTGGGCATCCACAGCTCCGGTAGAGTCTCTACGTACAGTGTTCAATCTAGCACACAAGGAGGCTCTCGATGACAAAGGAGTCAAATTATTTGCATACGCAAACCAGGCTTTCCCAACAGATTCACAGTCAAACCTCAGGCGCGAATCACGCCATCAACGGCGCGAAACGACTCGATGCGTTGCTCGACCTCCTGGGTACACCATCTACAAATATCCTGTTCACCGACCATTTACCGATGATCCAATATCTCTGTGGTTTCCGGGGATCCAACGGAACGCTCCTCGTGCGCTTCAACGAAGTGCCCGAGCTGTATCTGTGTACAGATGGACGTTATCTCGAGCAGGCCAAGATCGATGCAGAGCGACACGGTGTCGCCCTCGCGATCGGATTCGAGCCTATCCTCGGCTCCAATGGCCTGCTCAGCTCGGGGTCGCGAACGAGCGCAATCGCCGTCGACCTGCACTCACTCACTCTCACGAGCTACCTCGCCCTCACGGAGGCTGGCCATCAACTCGTCGATGTCTCAGCGGCATTGATGACCATGAGAGCCCGAAAGGACCCGTCCGAGATCGCCGCGATCACCGAGGCTTGTCGAATCGCCGATCTCGCGATGGATGCTACCCTCGAGCATCTCGACGATCAGCCCAGCGAGCTCGAACTGGCTGGTTGGTTCGAATACTACGTCCGAGTCCATGGAGGCGAGGGCGTCTCGTTTCCGACGATCGTTGCCAGCGGAGCACGTACCTCACTGCCGCACGCACAGCCGACGCGCCAGCGCATCGTGGCACCAACGCCGGTCGTCGTCGACTTCGGCGCCAAATTCGAGGGCTACTGCTCGGACTCGACCCGATCGTTCTTTCTCGGCGACCCACCTGAGGACTATCGCCTCGCCTACGAACAGGTGGCCGGTGCCAAGGCTGCGGCAGTCGCGCGCCTCGAGCCCGGAGATCGCGTTCACTCCGTTGAAAGTGCCGCAAGAGCCTCTCTGCGCGAGCACGGTGTCGAGCAGTACCTCCTGCACGGCGTCGGCCACAGCGTCGGCCTCGAGATCCACGAACCCCCCATCACATCGACCGGCACCGATACCGACATCGAAGCGAACATGTGTCTCACGGTCGAACCGGGGCTGTACTTCGCCGGCTCGTTCGGTATTCGTCTGGAGGACCTCTACCTCACCACGGCGTCGAAACCCATCGCCCTGACCGACTCATCGGCGACCGGGATGTGCTTCGGCCGAATCGGCTGACCAACTAGTAGAATAGGCCCATAAGGCGGCTGGCACCGACGAACGGCCCAGCGTGGTCGGCCCAACAAGACCAACCAACAGTGAGCCAAGAGCAGGGGCTCAAGACGAGGAGAATCGATGTCGGTTTCGACGACAACCAATGACTTGAAGAACGGAATGACGCTGGAGATCTCGGATGGTCTCTTCACGGTGATCGAGTTCCAGCACGTCAAGCCCGGCAAGGGTGGAGCGTTCGTGCGCACGAAGCTCAAGAATCTGCGCACAGGCGCGGTCATTGACAGAACGTACCGCGCCGATGAGAAGATCGAGCAGGCGATCATCGACAAGCGCGAGATGCAGTATCTCTATAACGACGGGGTCGACTATATCTTCATGGACTCACAGACCTACGAACAGCTCAACGTGCCGGAGGCGGCGCTTGGTAACGCCAAGAACTTTCTCGTCGAGAACGCGACCGCCACCATCTCGACCTACGAAGGCACGATCGTGGGCGTAGAACTCCCGGCCGCGGTCGAGCTCACCATCACCGCGACCGAGCCCGGGCTCCAGGGCGATCGGGTCTCGGGTGCCCGTAAGCCGGCCACGCTCGAGACGGGACATGTTGTGCAGGTACCGCTCTTCGTCAATCAGGGTGACCGCATCAAGGTCGACACGCGTAGTGGCGACTACCTCACCCGTGCCTAGATCACGATGACGCAGCACCATTCCCAGCGGGATGCCATCGAGCATACACGAGTCCTCAGGGAACAGGTGGTCGCCATTCTTTACGAGGCGCTGCTGCGCCAGATCAGCCCGGTTGACGTACTCGGCGACAAGGCGCGTGCGTATCCGCCGTTCGTGACCGAGCGTATCGCCGCCATCGATCAACAACGCGCCGCGCTCGAGACGACCATCAGTGAACACCTCTATGACTGGGCACTCAGTCGGCTCAACCCAGTAGACCGGTCGATCCTCATGCTCGGTGTCTGGGAGCTGCAGTGCAAACCCGAGCTGCCTACCTCCGTCGTCATCGCCGAGGCGATCCGGCTCGCCGATCTGCTCTCCACGGAGGACTCACCGAAGTTCATCAACGGCGTTCTGGCCGCCGTTGCCACGCAGTACCGGCCTACGACGCCAGTTGCGCCTTCACAAACGTAGGCATATCGGTCAAAGGGTTCAGCTTGACCACTTGAGGTGAGAGGTTGAGCTGTGCGGATATCTTGGCGAGATCTTGGTTCACCGAGTTCAACAAGAAGTCCATGTTGTGCACTCGGCTGCGCAGGTTCTCGATAGCCCCTTGGTCGTGTGGCTTTGTCAAGAGCGTCTCTGCATCTGCCAGAATACCCGCGGCACCAGGATATGCCCACGAGTACAGGTTATGTGCGACTGGGGTGAGGTTGAACTGATTCAGGTCATTTGGCGGGGACAACGTGGCCAGGTTGTACAGATCCGAGTTGACCGCAAGCGTGCAATACGCCTCATCCTGTTGCAGGATGGTATTCGCGACACCGAGCTGGCTCGTGTCACCACCGTGGATCCGTGCAAGCGCATGATAACCGTCCTGGAGCGCCACCTGGCAACCAAGCACATCGCTGCGCATCGTCACTACGAATGACTTGAAATCCGCCTGCTGTTGGCCCTTCGTAACCTTGTTGGGATAGACGATCAATAACTCCACCGCCGCGGCAACCACGACGACTGCGACCACCCAGAGCAGACGACTTCGTCGTCTCTTGGGTGTCTCCTCGGTCAAGGTGTAGTCGGCTCTATTCCGCGGTCTCGACGACACAACACTCCTTCAACTCACACCATCGGCCACCCCTAGCCAAACACTCGCCCCTTGCGCGATAGGCCAACAACGAGCACGACACAAACCTTGCGCGTCTTTGGAGAGGTGGGGTTCCTATTCGGAGATCCTAGCGTGCGATCCATGCGATATTGATGGTCCAAGTACATTGCGACCAAAGTTCAGCCGTGGCGCGCCTCGCCCTGGGTATCGAGCAGGATCGCTGCCTCGACCGCAAGCACGTATCCGAGCGAACCAAAACCCGCAATCGAACCACTGACCACCCCAGAGAGAACCGATATCGTGCGAAAGCTCTCCCGTGCCGCCGGGTTGGTGATATGGAGCTCGATGGTCGGTACGTTCTTCGCGGCAATGGCATCGGCGACCGCCCACGAGTAGTGCGTGAACGCGCCAGCATTGAGGACCAGGGCTGCGACCTCGGGTCCGAGCCGATGGATCGCCTCGATGAGGTCCGCCTCGCAGTTGGTCTGACAGCTGACCAGATCGTACCCATGTTCCTGTGCGGTCGTACGTGCTAGATCGACAAGCTCGTCAAGGGTCGCATGTCCATACAGGGCTGGCTGGCGCTCGCCAAGGAGATTCAGATTCGGGCCATGCACCATTGCGATCACACGGCCCTCGCCTGGGGCGTCCGGTAGTGGTGAGTGTACGCTAGCGCTCGCCATCGGTGAGCTCCCTTCGAGGATACTCCTCGAGCACTTGACGCACGAGTGACTCATCCACCTCGTGCACCAGCTCGAGGCCAACCGGTCCGTCGAGCACGAAGGTCAGTCCTCCGCGATTCTTCTTGTCGGCACGTAGATAGCGCACCAAGCTATCGATGCTCGGGTCCTTTGGCAACTCATGGTGTAGCCCATAGCTGGTCACCACATCGCGGTGATAGTCAACACGAGCCTGATCGATGCGCCCGAGGCGTCGCGCAAGCTCTGCGGCGAACACGAGTCCGACGGCCACCGCCTCACCATGAGAAATCGCGCCATCTTGCCCCCGACCGAGGTAGAAGCCTTCAATCGCATGTCCCAGCGTGTGCCCGTAGTTGAGCAGGCTGCGACGTCCCATCTCGCGCTCGTCGCCCGCCACATAGGCCTCCTTGAGATGCTGCGCCGCTCGCACCTGGTCGGCGAGGTTGAGGTCGGCGATCACCTCGCGGGTGAGAAAGCTGTACTTTGCCAGTTCACCGGCACCGCTCAGCCACTCACGCCGAGGGAGCGTCGCAAGCAAGCTCAGATCACAAAGGAGTGCCGTCGGTTGATGAAACGAGCCAACAAGGTTCTTCCCACCGACCAGGTTGACCCCCGTCTTGCCGCCAATCGCGGCGTCCACCATGCCCAACAGCGTGGTCGGAACATTGAGATACTCGATACCGCGCATAAACGTCGCGGCGACAAAGCCTACGAGATCCGTCACCACGCCACCGCCAACGGCGATCAGGCCACCACGACGCTCCATACCGAGCGCTATGAGACGCTCGGCCAGACTCTCGGCGACCGCCATTCGTTTGGCTGCCTCACCCGCGGGAACCACCACCCAGGTCGCGTCGAATGGAACTACAAAGCGTCCTGGAATCGCGCTCTGGGTAACGATCGCCACCTTGGACCAACTCGTGGGAATCAGCTGGCCGAGATGACTCCAGGCACCGACACCGACGACGGTTGGAATCGTCAGTCCCCCGAGGTGAAGCTCGTAGCGCTCGAGCGAGCCAGGATCGAGGTCACCAAGTGCGTCCATCAGTCTCGCGACCGCCGGTGCATTAGCCATGTGGCAGCTCACCACCTCCATACGGCGCAGAACCCGCCTGAGGCCCGACTCCGACCGCCGACGGGGTGGCCGATAGGTTTTCGACGTAGCCCCGCCAGTTGCGCGCGAACTCCGCCACCGAGTCGCCGCCGAACTTGCGAGTTGCCTCGTTCGCAAGGACGAGCGCCATCATCGCCTCAGCAACGACACCCATCGCAGGCACCGCGACGACATCGGTACGCTCCTTGAAGGACAACGCTGACTCCTTCGTAGCGGTGTCTACCGTCTCGAGTACCGGGCGATTCAGCGTCGCCAGCGGCTTCATCCACACCTCAGCCACGATCGGAGCACCGTTAGAGATCCCTCCTTCGATCCCGCCCGAGAGCCATGTCGGACGCAGGTACCGATCGCGATCGGCGTCATAGTGAATAGCGTCGTGTGCCTCGGAGCCATGTCGGCTGGCAACCTCAATGCCCGCGCCGATACTGACTGCCTTGACCGCCTGGATCGACATGAGTGCACCGGCAAGCTGGCTATCGAGCTTCCGATCCCAATGCACATGGCTGCCCAACCCTACCGGTACACCGTGAGCCACCACCTCGACCGACCCGCCAAGGGAGTCGCCGACCTTGGCCGCTGCCTTGATCTCTGCGATCATCGAAGCCTCGGCATCTGGGTCGAGGCACCGTACCTCAGAGGCGTCGATGCGCGCCAGATCTCCCGGCAGAGGAAGGTTCGTCCTCGCTGCCTTGGCCTCACCAATCTGGACTACATGCGACACAATCTCGATCCCGAGTTGGGCCAAGAGCGCCTTGGCCAGCGCACCCGCCACGACCCTGGCCGCGGTCTCCCGAGCCGAGGCACGCTCGAGCACATCACGCGCATCATCAAAACCGTACTTGAGCATGCCGGCAAGATCCGCGTGCCCTGGACGAGGTTTGGTGAGCTTCGTCGAGGGAGCGCCGGGGTCGGGGGACATCTCCTGGGTCCATTTGCGTTCCCATTCGGAGTTCTTGATCTCGATCGCCACCGGTGAGCCCAGCGTACGACCGTGGCGAATACCGGCGATCAGCACCAGTTCGTCAGCTTCGAACCGCATACGCGGTCCGCGACCGTACCCGAGGCGACGTCGGGCCAACTCGACCCCAAGCTGCTGGGCCGTCACCTCGAGTCCAGCAGGCAGGCCCTCGACGGTCACCACCAATGAGCGGCCGTGAGATTCACCTGCCGTAAGATACCTAAGCATGGCTAGAGATTAGCCGATGGCAGCTGACCTCGACTCAACCACCCGCCACCGCTCCCGAGGATATCAATGGAGCGAACGGGTTCTTCACCGAGAAGTACTGCGCCACCGGGACCGGCTTGACCGCTACGCTGGGACCAGCGGCGTGGGAGCCGCCGACCGAGGCCGTCGTGGGAGCCAATGGCTGCCTCGTCACGGTTGATGGTGACACTGTTGCCGGGGTGGTGCCTCCAGCAAGGAAGTAGTAGGCAACCCCCGCCACCACGAGAACTCCCGGAACTAAGACGACCAGCAGTCGCCGCGATCTCTTTGCCGCCTTGGGCGGTTCATCATGCGAGCGAGCCTGTTCAGACTCCTCGACCAGGGCCGCAATCTCCATGCTGGTCATCTTCGTACTCCTAACTGCGGTAGTAGACCGCACCAGTGAATGACAGGTTGATCTTTGGATTCGCACCGCCGCCGGCGAGCGCCGAAAGCTGCACCGTCTGAATGTTGACCAACTCAGCGAGGTGGTCAAGAGCATGGAGAAAGTGCATCAGCGCGACAAATGTTCCACTTGCCTGCGCTGTAAAGGCGACCGAACTCACGCCCGCTACGCTCGCTGCCGACCCGGTGGATGCTGCGGGCACCGAACCCGGCTGTGATGGGGAGACCTGCAGCAGCGGTACCCCAGCTTTGGCCGCCGCCGTATCCGCCTGGGTGATGAAGTTGGCGAGCGAGAAGGTCGTCGGCAACGCCTGCGTCAACGCTCTCAACTGGGTGGCGAGCCGGCCCGCGTTGTGCTTGTCCGCGATCAGTTGCGCGAGCTGCACGCGATCGGCCGCCAGTTGGGTCTGCTGGGCGCTAATCCGCGCCTGCGTGGTGGCGATGTGGCGGTTCAAGGGAGCATAGATTCCCAGATACCAACCGGCCACCACCGCGACTACGCAGACACCGGCGATCGCGAGCATGATCCTGGAACGGGTAGCTTTCATTGGGCAACCCCTAACTGCTTCAGGTAGGTCGAGCTTCGATATTGTCCAAAGACATTGGAGATCACCGCGGAACCTTGGTAGGTGGTAGCGCCGGACTCGACCCCGTCACCAGCCGGAACGCCGACGGTGCACACCCCGCTCGACGACGACGCCGGCGCCAACGTCGAGGTGGATACCCACAGGTTCGAGAGAAAACCGAGTTGACTCATCGACGTAAGCCAATGCGCTGGGGCCAGCTGTGAGCACCCCTCCAACGAGAAGGTGACACCGAGCCCCGATGGGCCGCTCACGGATGCGGTCGGTGCCTGGATACTCAGGTTCGTCAGCCACGAGTCTGACGGAGTTGCCGCTGCGATCTGGGTCAGCAGCTGAGGGAAGTCGATCGAGGACTTGAGTTCAGCCAACAGTGGTGTGCGCGCAGCGGTCAACCCCTGGGCGAGTGCCCCGTACTTGGCGTAGTGTGCCATCTCGTTGGTGACCGCGGAGAGCTGAGCCGCAGTCTGGGTCTGGGCCCCCTCGACCTGGCGCAACTGATCCAGGCGTTGGATGGTGAGCGATGCCGCAGCACCGACGAGGGCGACGCCAAGGGCACCCGCCGCGAGGAGCTGGCGGCGTCTGAGACGCCGAGCCCGAACGCGGGCGGGCAACAGATTAACAAGCTTGGCATTCTTGTCTCGATCACTCGCTCTTAGCACCGCTCCCGTGAGCTCTACCCAGTTGCTCGAGGACTCCTCCACAAAGGCATCGGCCTCGATGAGTCGAAGGACCTGACGCGGCCCGGGTCGCTCGACACGCAATGCCAGCTTCTCGCCGAGCTCAGTGCCAAGAAGGTCAACTGCCGAGGAGCCACCGACCAGGACCAGGTGATCGATCTCGGTGTATCCCCGCTGAATAGCGAAGTAGTCGATGGAGGAGGCGACCTCGCGAACAATCGAGTGCACCTCTTGGGCCACGATCTCGTCCGCGGTCAGAAGGCTAGCGACCGCCGTCGCGTTCGCCTCCGTCCGCGCGATTGCCCGCTTGAGGCCCTCTGCGTGTTCGTAGGGGACATCCAAACGGCGGGCGATCTCCCGCGTGATGAGCTCTCCGCCCATTTTGATCGAGCGAACCAGCTGCGGCTGATCCTCGACGACCACCTCGATCGTCGTCGTGGTAGCGCCGACCACCACCAGGTAATACCCGGCACCTCGCACACCTTGGAGTTCGCTGACCGCTCGTGCCGCCGCCAGAGGTCCAACGTCAACCCAGTCAACACGCAGGCCACTGCGCTCTGCTACGTCGATCGCCCGGGAGATCAACGCCTTTGGAGCCCCAGCCATGACCACATTCGGGTTCGGTGACCGATCCTTGCGTCGGGTCTCGTAGTCGACAACCAGCTCATCGAGCGGAAGGGGAAGCACCTCGGTCATCGCATAACCAAAGGTCATCTCGAGCTCGTTCTTGTCCGAACTCGGAACGGTAAGGCTCCGAACCACTAGATCCGGGTCGGTAACGACAAGGCGACACGCGCGAGTCCGAGTTCCCGCATCCTTGAGCAGCCCCCGCAGTGTCTCGACCATCATGTCTGAGTTGTCGTGTGCACCGTCGGGCAGCACACGATGCGCGAGCCAGAGGGGGGGGCGCGACCGCCGACCGACCTCAATCTCGCATGCCTTGATGGAGAACGCTCCAATCTCGACAAGTATGAGTCTTTCCATCCTTGAATCCTTGCTGCACTCCTGGAGGTCTATCGACCCGAGACGATCGAAAGTTGACCGAAGCCGGCCAATTTAGTGATATATTCCAACACCCAGCGCGGTCATTACGAAGCCGATGGTCAAAAAGGGACCAAAGGGCAGCTGGGATCGCAGGCTGCTGCGCTTGGCAATGATCAGGCTCACCCCTACCACCGATCCGACCGCAAAGCTGGCGAGAATGGCGAGGGTTACGCTCCACGCGCCAAGCGGTGCGAGTCCGAGCGTCAACACGGCAGCGAGCTTGGCATCGCCGAGCCCCATGCCCCCCCGTGAAACGATTCGCAGGCCAACGAAGAAGACGAAGACCGCCAGGGACAGTCCGAGCGTCAGCGCAAGAACGTCCCACCGCCCGGTAAGTGATGCGTTGAGGAGTCCGAGCAGGACAAGGATCACCGCAGTTGGGTAGGTCAAGCGGTTGGGGATGCGATACGTGCTCCGATCGATCAGCGCCGCGGTCAAGCCGACGAGCAGCGCCAGACCACACCCCACCTTGCCGATGCCGTCTACCGGGCATAACGCTGCCACCGCCCCGATCAGGGCGCCCCCGACCTCGGTGAGTGGATAGCTCAAGGGAAGATGCGCCCGACAGTCCCGGCAGCGACCGCGCAGCCAGAGGTAGGCGAACACCGGCACGTTGTCGTAGACCCGGATGAGATGCCCACACGACGGACAGCGAGAGCGATCCATGACCAACGGCATGTCGCGCGGAATCCGGTACACCAAGGCGGTCGCCGCCGACCCACCCAGCATCCCCAGAACGACACCCACTACGATCTCCATGACCTAGGTTTCGGAGCGAAAGCGAGCCAGGTTGAATCATGGCCAACGCCCGAAGCCTGTCAGAGTCTA
>JAJZXI010000081.1 GCA_021806545.1 Actinomycetes bacterium
GTAGGTCGATAGTTTTGCAGGTTGGTCGGTCTTGACCGGGGCGCTGGTTGTCAGTCCAAGGGTGTTTGAGTCAAAGAGACAGGCACGAGGGTTCGTAGTGGCGTAAGGAGCCAGAGTTATAGCTCTGGCAAGGAGAAAGGTGGAGCATAGATGCCAAAGATGAAGACCGACAAGGGGGCCAAGGCTCGATTCAAGGTCACAGGGACGGGCAAGCTGCGCAGGCAACACGCCTTCACCTCGCATCTGTTGGAGAAGAAGTCGTCGAGGCGTATGCGGCACCTTCATCAAGATGTTGAGGTGTCGAGCGGCGATGCGCGTCGGGTGAGAAAGCTGTTAGGGCGCTAGCCGCAGCGGCCGGTGGCCATCGGCGCTATGGAGTGTCGTCGGGGCCGGACTGAACCGGCTCCAACCCGATCAATCAGTTGGTTAGAGAGATCCAAAGGAGAACACATGGCACGTGTGAAACGGTCCATCAATTCAAAGAAGCATCGACGTAAGATACTTGAACTTGCGAGTGGTTATTACGGCAACAAGAGCCGCAGCTATCGGGCGGCCCATGAGCAGGTCATGCACTCGCTGCAGTATGCCTATCGTGACCGCCGAGCTCGCAAGGGGGAGTTTCGCCGTCTGTGGATTCAACGTATCAATGCAGCGGCTCGCATCAACGGGACGAGTTACTCACGTCTGATGTATCAGATGAAGGAGGCGGGCGTCGAGGTCGACCGCAAGATTCTGGCTGATCTGGCGGTTACAGATCCTGGTGCGTTTGCACGACTGGTGAGCTCCGTCTCTGGTCGCTAACGCTACCCAAGCTGAGCTCGCACAGCTGCGAGAGCTTATTCGGTCACGCTCCAAGCGCCGGGCTTCAGGTACGTATGTGCTTGAAGGTCGGCGCTCGCTCGATCAGGCGCTGCAGCTCGGCGTGGATCCTGAGCTGGTCTTTGTCACCGCGAGCCGTGCGCAGGACTACGACGCCGTAGGGGATCGCGTGCGCATCGTTGGCGAGCGCCGTCTGGCGCAGATCTCATCGCTCGATACCTCAGATGGTGTGCTCGGCGTGGCCGCTACCTCGATCGCGCGCTTCGAAGAGGTGGCCAAGCGAGACTGCATTCTTCTCCCTATTGGTCTTCAGGACCCAGGCAATCTTGGGACGCTGCTGCGCTCGGCGCTCGCGTTCTTTGCCAGCGTTGGATTGGTTGTCGGCCCAGGGACCGTGGACCCGTTCTCTCCAAAGGTTGTCCGAGCAACCACCGGTTTGATCTCGCTGGCAGCCATTCACGAGACGGACAACTATACCGCTTGCCTTTCGGAGTTGGGGCAACGAGGCGTGATGCGGGTGGCGTTGGTGCCACGAGCTGGTACGCGACTCCTGATGGCACCACTGCCCCGGCCGTTCGCGATCCTCATAGGATCTGAGGCTCATGGTATCGGTGCGGACCTTCTCGCCGACTGCGATGGCCTCGTCTCGATTCCTCACCGTGCACAGATCGACTCCTTGAACGCAGGGGTTGCTGGCTCGATTGCCCTGTTCTCCTTCGCTGGCCTTGTCGGAGGCTAGGAGCGCCCCTCGACGCGCTGGGACTTGGTGAATCGGCCGATGTGGTGTGTGACGTTCGGCGCAGAGGACGTCCATCGTTGCCGGGAACGCAGCACTGCCAAGGCGCGCTGAGCACCTTTGAGCATCGCATCAGTTGCATGGGTGTCGAGCGTTTATCCTGGTTAAGGATATCAAGACGATGAGAGGTGGGCCATGGCCGAGATCGATGCGTCGCTGGAGGAGCTGACAGACTTTTGCGCGCGAAGTGCCACAATGCTCCAGACGGCGAGGACAACGGAGGAGCTCGTCGCCATCAAGGAGCAGATTCATGCTCGCACGTCGCCTTTGGCTACGCTGTCAAAAGCTATGCGCAACCTTCCCCCCAAGGATCGGCCGCGCGTAGGTTCGATGCTCCACGAGGCAAGGGCCGAGTTGGAGGCCGCGCTCAAGGCCGCCGAGACTCGGGTCAACGAGCTTGAGCTCAGCGCGCGTCTCGCGGCCGAACACGATGACATTGCCAACTATCTCTATCCTGGGCGTCTGCGTGGGACGGGGGCACTCCATCTCATCACCCAGACGCGGATGATCCTCGAAGATCTCTTCACGTCGATGGGCTTTATGGTCGCTGAGGGTCCAGAGGTGGAGACCGAGTTCCATAACTTCGAGGCACTCAATATCCCCAAATATCATCCCGCTCGGGCGAATCAGGACAGCTTCTACCTCAACTACGGTGAGCCAGAGTCCACGCTGCTGCGTACCCATACCTCGCCGGTCCAGATCAGGCTCATGCAGTCGCGAACACCTCCGATCTATGCCGTTGTCCCTGGCCGCGTCTATCGCCGCGATACGCCAGATGCGCGGCATACTCCGGCATTTCACCAACTCGAGGCGCTGGTGGTCGATCGTGGAATTTCGTTTGCTCACCTCAAGGCTACGATCGAAACCTTTACCCGCGCCTACTTCGGGCCCGGGATCCAAGCCCGACTGCGACCGGCGTATTTCCCATTCACCGAACCCTCGGCCGAGTTCGAGATCACCTGCACGATCTGCGGTGGTGATGGATGCCGGACCTGTTCGGGGACTGGTTGGATTGAGCTTGGCGGGTCGGGCATGGTGCACCCCAAGGTCTTTGCCCACGTCGGGATCGATCCAGAGGAGTACAGTGGCTTCGCCTTCGGGTTTGGTATCGACCGGCTGGCGCAGATGAAGGTGGCGCTCAAGGATATGCGTATCCTGCCGGACAACGACCTGCGCGTCCTGGCGCAGATGAGAGGAGTGCTGTGAGGATAACCCTATCGTGGTTGGCGGAGTTCCTGGACCTGGAGTGCCTTTTTGACCTCCAAGAGGCACTGCGTGTCGGGCCCAGCCACGCCGGCGTTCGCCGGCTTGTTGACGCCATGAACGAGCTCGGCATGGTGGTTGAAGGTGTCGAACACGCTCGCGCGTCACTCGATGGGGTGGTTGTCGGCCAGGTCGTGTCGCTCGAGCCGATCGAGGGTGCCGACAAGATTCGAGCTACCCTGGTCGATGACGGACGGGGCGAGCCCAAGTCAGTGGTCTGTGGTGCGTGGAACTTTCAGGTCGGCGATAAGGTGCCCTGGGCTCAGCCCGGAGTCACGCTACCGACCGGAATGACGCTGTCGGAGCGCAAGATGCGAGGAGTTACCTCTCTTGGGATGCTTTGCTCTCCGATCGAGGTTGGTGTCTCTACCGAGGCCGGTGGTCTCTTGGTGCTCGATCCGAGGACGCCTGTCGGTGTCGCGTTTGGTGAGCATTTTCGTATCTTCGACGATGTCGTGATCGACCTCGCCATCGAGGCCAACCGTCCAGACGCCAACTGTGTAATGGGGGTGGCGCGCGATCTGGCGGCCTGGCTCAAGGTCGACTTCATTGCACCGAAGCAGTCGCGTCTTCCTGTCAACGTCGAAGCGGATCCGCTCAACGACCCTCAGGCCTGCGATCGGCTGGTGGTCGCCAAACTCACGGGTGTCGCGTTGGCCTCCTTTGAGCTTTGGCGCAGTCGGAGGTTGCGGCTTGCGGGGATGCGATCGATCTCACCGGTGGTGGACGCCAGCAACTACGTCATGCTCGAGCTTGGTACGCCGACTCATCCCTACGATGCCGCGCGTCTGGCTGGTGAGAGTGTCGCAGCTCGCTTTGCGCGACCAGGTGAGCAGATCGTGACGCTGGATGGCTCCACTCGCATGCTTGAACCCTCCGATATCGTGATCGTCGACGGTGACGATCGAATCGCGGGACTCGCCGGCGTCATGGGTGGCCTCGACACCGAGGTCAGCGACCGAACCTCGTCGGTGTTGGTCGAGGCAGCCCACTTTCCAGCCGCTCGCATTGCGCGCACGGCGAAGCGGTTGAACGCTCGAAGCGAGGCCTCAGCGAGGTTTGAGCGTGGAACCGACCCAGCTATTCTCGAGCTTGCCATCGAACGGGTCGCCGCGCTGGCCAACCTGACCTTGGTGGGTTCACTGTCCGAGCGGATCAACGTGCTTTCAACGCCGGTCGCCATCGAGGTTCGTAGCGCTCGAGTCATCGCCATGCTGGGACAGGAGGCGCCACTGGCGGTGCTGGCGCCCGGTGGTCCGTTGGAGCGCATTGGATTCGCGATCGAGGAGAAGGGTGGCGACTACCTCGTCACGGCGCCGAGCTTCCGCCCCGATGTGACCACCGAGATCGAGGTGATCGAGGAGGTTGCCCGTCATTTTGGGTATCAACGCATTGGCTCAACACCGTTGAGCATCGCCGTCGGCGGCGGCCTGACCGAGCGCCAGCAGCTGATCCGTCGCCTGAAGGCGATGCTGGCTGGCATGGGAGTCTTTGAGGCGTGGTCGGTGACGATCGTCTCCGAGGAGGAGCGCGACCTTGCGGGGGGCGCTCGTGACCCTATCCGGCTCGCTGATCCTCTCGTGGCTAACGAGTGCGAGTTTCGCCAGACCGTGCTCGCCGGTCTTCTGCGTTCCCTTCGGGTCAATGTGAGCCGTCGTGTCGCACCAGTCGCCCTCTTTGAACTTGGACCGGTGGTGCACCCTAACCCGGATCCTGGAGCCCCACTTCCTGATGAGCACCTTCGACTCGGGGTGTTGATCGAAGGAGGGGAGAACGGCCTCGTCGTGATCGCGCCAGTGGTAACCGCCTTGAGCCGACTGTTGGGCCTTGAGGGTCGACTGTCGGTAGGCGAGGCATCCGGCACTTTGGAGGGATGGCCCGATCTGCACCCGAGTCGGGCGTCGGTCCTGCGTGTCGATGATCGACTCGTCGGGGTGGTGGGCGAGCTGCATCCACGCCAGATTCCCTCTGAGCTCACTCACCTAGTGGACGGGCGATTCGGATACCTAGAGGTCGATTTTGAACCCTTGGTGGCGGGTATGGTTCCGCTTGGGGAGCTGCGCATCCCGTCGATCTACACGGCGAGCACGTTGGATCTCTCGTTCTCGGTACCCCGCGATTATGCGATCGAACCGCTGGTACGTATGGTCACCGATCGGGTCGGAGACCTATTGAGCGACGTGATGATTTTTGATCGCTTCGAACCGGTCGAAGAGCCCTTACGGATTTATGTCGGCGTTCGCCTGCGGTTAGAGGCGCCGACTGGCGTCGTCGAAGATGAGGTGATCCAGAGTTTGATCGAGGCGATCGATCAAGCGGCACAGGAGATGGGTGTTCAGCTACGCCGAGCTTAAGTGGCTCGCCCGGTCTGCGAGATCGTCGTGGCGCGGTGGCGATGACGATGACGAGGCTCGGAGTTACTTGGTACACGGCCACGGGTGCTCCGTGGTCGTCAGCCTCATTGTGGGTGTGGGTGACGGAGCTGGCGCTCAGTGTTCGTAGGTGACTTTGCCGGTCAACTCCGCCGGCTCGACGATGAGGATGTCGAGCGCCGCCATCGAGTAGGGCCTCACCGTATCTTTTATTTGAATTCTCGCCAGTTGAATTAGGATTCGAATATCGCAAGAAGCCAATCGAGGGGACGAATTACGGCCGTACCTGTTCGGTCATCCGTACAACTAGTTTGTGAGCTGCGATGATGGCTCAGGAGGGTGCACGGCACCGCGATGAGCCCCCCGTTTCTTTGCCGGACGCCTTCCTGCTAGATTGGTGGACGTGTCTCCTTTAGATTTTGTGGTCCTGTTGGCGTTGATCTCGATCGTGGCTGGTGTGCTCGGTTCGTTGGTTGGTCTCGGTGGAGGGGTTATCGTCGTCCCAGTGCTGACGCTCCTCTTCCATGTCGACATACGACTGGCGATTGGTGCGTCGATTATTTCGGTGATTGCAACCTCGTCAGGCGCCGCCGCGGCCTATGTCCGTGAACGAATGACCAACTTACGAGCGGGCATGTTTTTGGAGATCGCAACGACGACCGGGGCGGTGACGGGCGCTTACCTTACGACGGTCCTGCCCGCGCGGTTCCTGTTCATACTGTTTGGTGTTGTGTTGGGTTACTCGGCGATCGCGATGTATCGCAAGCGCAAGGCTGCGGCGCTGCTCTCAGTCTCGAACGACCGGATCGCGAACTACTTCAAACTGCATGGTAGTTACTACGACGACGCGGAAAAGAAGGAGATCTCCTATAAAGTTGTCGGCACGAAGCCGGGTTTGGCGCTCATGTTTGTGGCCGGGATGGTCTCAGCACTGCTTGGGATCGGGTCCGGTGCGCTGAAGGTTCCGGCAATGGATTTGGCGATGCACCTTCCGATGAAGGTCTCGACGGCGACCTCGAACTTCATGATCGGGGTCACCGCCGCGGCGAGCGCCGGTGTCTACTTCGCCCGTGGCCAGATCGACCCAATTATCGCGGCACCGGTCGCCGCTGGGGTTCTTGGTGGCTCCATGATGGGTGCCAAGGTTCTCGGAAGGATTCATTCCAACAAGGTGCGACTGCTGTTCGTGGTCGTGCTCGCTGTCATTGCGATCGAGATGTTCCAAAGGGGGTTGCTCTAAATGGCACAACGTGAAAAGACTCCAGAGGAGCAGAAGCGGCTCGAGGAGAAGGTACGCCAGACGGAGATCGCAATCAGCTGGGTGTTGCGGGTCGGTGTCGTCCTTTCTGTTGTGATCGTAACGATCGGCCTGGTCATAATCTTCATTCATCACCCCGGCTATGCAAAGATCAGTGGGGGTGTCTCGTATCATGAGGTAGCCGGAAAGACGGCCCTATTCCCGCACACCTTTGGCGGTATCATCAAGTATCTTCGGGGTGGCAAGAATGGCGAGGGTCGCGGTGTTGTGGTTCTCGGGCTGATCGTCCTGCTGCTCACCCCGATTCTGCGTGTTGTTACGGGTGTCGTGAGCTTCATCTATGAAGAGGATCCGCCGATGGCGATCGTGACGGCGTTCGTGCTTTTTGTGTTGATCATGTCGTTCGTGCTTTCGGGAGCATAGCGAAGACGCGAAGTTCACCGGCCCGAGTGGTATTCACACCAGGCAGATTCTTCTAGCGATAGTTTGTCGCGGTAGTGGTGTGGCGCCGTTCCGTTGCTACACGTTTGTTGGGAAGCGCCGCCTTTAGGCGGGCATCTTGTGCACAAGATGCCCGCACTAGGCCGCCCTACCGATCGTATCCGTAGGCCGTTGTGGACCCGAGTTGGTCGCATATGTCGCTTATTTCTTTGGGCGACAGCCATTATGTCGAGGTGCATGGGTAGTTGAAGGGAGTCCTAGGACGACTTGATCTTGTGTTTTGGCTACCCTTCGTGTGACGCTTTGCCCATATCCATCATGGTTGGTCTGCTCGCATTTGAGGTGGATCACATTGGGCTCGCCACCGCAACCTGCGGCAAGCCCTGTACTGAGGTTCCAGACACTCGGGTTTTAATGTCACTCGCGTTAGTCTCGGGGCCCGCCTGGTTGGACGCTGCAACACCTACGCAGATGCAAAGGAGTTAATAGCGCGTGGTGTACCCCTGAGTAGGTGGCACTCCCCATTGGTTCTCGGAGGGATATGAGCGCATGGCGAGGAAGACCAAGAGGACGATCGGGCCAGCGATTGGTATGAGACAAATAAACCACCACCAACCATGATGGTTGGTGTCGTGCAGCCGCCGTATCGTGAGGGCCAGCCCTGGGATGAAGGCAGCAATGCTATAGAGGTCCGCGATCGCGGAGGCAAGTGGTGAGTGTGTGGTGGTCAAGAGGAAAATGATCGACAACACCAGGTTGATCGCCATCGCCTTCCAATAGGCGGCGCGGCTCGCCCTACCTCGGAAGTTGGAAAAATTCAACCACATCTGCTCGTAGGCCTGCATGAAGGTCATCGGCGCTAGCTCCTCCCGTCGCATTGACATTCTAATGGCCCGGGATTGTTTCTGCCATGTACGGTATTAGTATGCGCGCCAATGTATACTAGTCACTTATGAAGACGACCATCGTCGGTGTATCCGGGTATGCAGGACAGGTTTTAGCCCAGCTTGTGGCCCGGCATCCGTCACTCGAGGTGGCGGCTGTCCAGGGACATGAGTCTGCGGGCGAGACGCTCGGTGCGGCGGTGCCTGGCATGCCCAAGGAGCTTGCTCGGATGGTTATAGAACCTCTGGGATCCGAGTTCGGTGATGCCGACGTTGTGCTGCTTGCGTTGCCTCACGGTGCCAGCCAGGCATTGGCGCCACGCCTACTGGATGAGGGCAAAGTCGTTGTCGATTTGGGAGCGGATTTTCGATTTGGCGACGAGGCCAGCTACGAGGCCTGGTATGGTTCACGCCATCAGGCGGTTGAGCTGCTTGGACATCGCGTCTATGGGTTGGTTGAGGTACATCGTAAGGAGTTGCCTGGGGCTCGCTTGATCGCGGTGCCGGGGTGCTACGTGACCGCAGCCAGCTTGGCGTTGTGGCCGCTGGTTGCTCGATCACTTATCGGTAATGACCTTGTCGTCGTCGATGGGTATTCTGGTGTCTCGGGTGCGGGGAAGGGTTTGAAGCCAACGAGTCACTTCGTCAGTGTCAATGAGAACCTCAGCGCGTATGGCCTACTCAATCATCGCCACACCGGTGAGATGGAGATGAATTTGGGGAGGAAGGTCCTCTTCACCCCACATCTGGCACCCATTTCTCGCGGAATTCTATCTACGTCCTACGCTGTGCCAGAACAGATGAACAATCCGATGACGGGCGAGCAGCTGTTGACGATGTACCGGGAGGTCTATGCTGGATCGGCTTTCGTCCGTATCTCCGAGCACCCCCCGGGAACTCGTGAGGTGCTGGGGACGAACACGATCGCAATCTATCCGATCTATGACCCGAGGACGAATCGCTACGTCGTGATCTCCGCTCTTGACAACCTCGTCAAAGGGGCGGCTGGGCAGGCGATTCAGGCGCTGAATGTCGCGCAGGGTTGGCCTGAGGAGCTTGGACTCGATCAGATCGGAGTGTGGCCATGAGCGTAACGTTTCCCGCGGGTATTCGAGCTGCAGGAGTAGCCGCTGGGATCAAGGGGGAGGGTGAGCTCGATCTCTCGTTCGTTGGCTTCGCCGATGGAATGGTCCACTCTGGCGCCGCGGTCTTTACGCAGAGCGCAGCGGCCGCTGCGCCGGTGCAGGTGTCGCGCTCACATCTTGCGAGCACGAACGGTCACCTGCGTGGGGTGCTCCTGTCGTCGGGCAATGCAAACGCACTCACGGGTGACGCTGGAAGTATCGCGGCGCAACTCATGGCGCGAAGCTGCGCAGACCAACTTGGCGGAGACGAACGCGAGTACCTCGTTTGCTCGACGGGCCTTATCGGTATTGCGTTCCCGCAAGATCGTATTCGCCCCGGGGTTGAGCGCATTGTCGAGGAATTGGGCACTGATAGTCGAGCGGGCGAGCGCGCCGCTCATGCTATTCGGACCACCGATACCTTTGCCAAGCAGGCGGAGGCGGCTGGCGTTGGCTTTCGCGTCGGTGGCATGGCCAAGGGCGCAGCTATGATCGCGCCGAACATGGCTACCATGTTGTGTGTTCTCACCACCGATGCGACGCTTTCCCCGCGTCGAGCCCAGGATGCTCTCGGTTGGGTGGTCGATCAGACCTTCAATCGAATCACCATCGACGGGTGCACGTCAACCAACGATACGGTCGTCTTGTTGGCCTCCGAAGTCGGTGCTGAGCCAGGACCCGACTTCGAGGAGCGGCTCCTGGAGGTGGCTGCGAAGCTGGCCTACGCTATCGTATCCGACGCCGAAGGTGGCTCTCGAGTCGGGCGTGTTCGGGTAGTCGGCGGCTTGAACGTCGCTGAGGCCGAGCGTGCAGCACGAGGTATTGCGAACTCACTGTTGGTGAAGTGTTCGATGTTGGGGGGCGATCCGTATTGGGGGAGGGTGCTTGCGGAGGTCGGCGCGGCTCTGCCAATGATCGAAATGAGTCAGGTCTCGGTTGCCTATCAAGGTATCAGGGTCTGTGAAGATGGCGTCGATGCTGCCGCTCGCTTGAGCCTGGCGCAGCGGCGAACGCTCGATCGACGCATGAACGATCGCGAGATCGTTATCGAGGTCGATCTGGGTCGCGGGTCCGCAACGGTTGAGGTGCTGACTGCGGATATAGGACACGGGTACCTTGAAGAGAACCGGGGAACCTCGTGATCACATCGGACCCCCAGCTTCGAGCTCGAATGCTGCTCGAGGCCCTGCCTTATATTCGAAGATTCCATGGAGCGGTCATCGTGATCAAGTACGGAGGGAACGTGCTCAGTGATGCCGACCGTTCACTCACGGAGCTGGCCGAGGATGTCGCTCTGATCCGATCGGTGGGCATGAGGCCAGTGGTCGTTCACGGTGGTGGCCCCCAGATCGACGAACTTGCTGATCGTTTGGCGCTTCGCCCAGCTTTTATTGATGGTTTGCGGGTCACCGATGCGGAGATGCTCGCCGTGGTGCGTATGGCGCTGCTAGGCACGGTCAATCCGGCAATCGTGACCGCATTGGGCAGCCAAGGTGCCCCGGCGGTTGGCCTATCCGGCATGGACGGCTCACTCGCGGTCGCATCGCGCGTCTCGCCAGAGCTCGGTTATGTTGGTGCGGTGAGTACGGTCAATCCACAGGTGCTCACCGATCTGTTGGCTACCAGTGCAATCCCGGTGGTAGCGAGCCTCGGCGTCGATGTGAGCGGGCAGATCCTCAATGTGAACGCAGACTCCTTTGCCGCCGCACTCGCCGTGGCGCTCAAAGCGACCAAGTTGATCTTCTTGACCAACGTCGCCGGCCTGTTAGAGCACCTTGACGACCCTGGGTCGCTGATTGCAGAGGTGGATGTGGCCCACGCACAGCGCTTGATTGAGTCGGGACAGATCCGTGGCGGGATGATCCCCAAGGTCACCGCTGCGCTCGGGGCCGCACTCGGTGGCGTGGAGCGGGTGCATCTGATCGACGGCACGGTCCCACACTCGCTATTGTTGGAGTTACTCACTGATGAGGGTGTCGGTACCATGATTGTAGGAGGGACGCAATGACCGGAATGCTGATGGACCTTTACGGACCGCCAATGGGCAACCTTGTTCGCGGTTCTGGCGTCTACCTCTTTGATGAAGAGGGGCGTCGATATCTCGATTTTCTCTCGGGCATCGCAGTGACCTCGCTTGGTCACAATCACCCGGTAATCCACGAGGCAGTAGTCAGCCAGCTTACGCGTGTTTGGCACACCTCTAACTTCTTCACCACGCCCTCCTCATTGCGGGCGGCCGAGCGGATTGGCGAGATCGCACCCTTCGCGGATGCACGCGTGTTCTTTTGCAACTCCGGCGCCGAGGCGATCGAGTCGGCGCTCAAGCTTGTACGCCGAGCTTGTCCGGATCGACCCAAGATCGCAACGCTGTCCGGATCGTTTCACGGACGCACGTTGGGGGCGCTGTCGGCAACAATGCAGCCCAAGAAACGCCAGCCTTTTGAACCGTTGCTCACCGGGTTTGTCGAGGTTCCCTTCAATGACGCCCTCGCCATGCGCGAGATCACTGCCGACCCAGAGGTCGGTGCGGTACTCTTTGAACCGATTCTTGGCGAGGCAGGTGTGCTTCCCCTTGAGGATGGATTTGCTCAGGCCCTCATCGATGCCCAGCGCGATCATGGAGTACTGCTGGTGTCCGATGAGATTCAAACTGGCCTGTGTCGGACGGGGGAATGGCTTGGCTGTTCATACTACGGGATCGTGCCCGATGCCTTCACCTTGGCCAAGGCGCTGGGTAACGGCGTGCCGATTGGTGCACTGGTAGCCAAACCAGAGCTGGCCGCGACCATGCTTGTCGGCGATCACGGCTCTACCTTCGGTGGCAATCCACTGGCGACCGCCGCGGCGGCTGCGGTGATCGAATTCATGGAACAGGCATCGTTGCGGGAGCGGGTTCGCCACCTTGGCGACCTCGCGCTCCCGCTGCTCAAGCCGCTTTCCGGGGTGACCAAGGTCGATGGGCGAGGGTTGATGTTCGGGCTGGCCCTCGCTGCACCGGTGGCGCCAGAGGTCATGCAAGAGGCGTTCTCATCGGGACTGATACTCAACGCCCCAACTCCCGATCGACTGCGACTCCTTCCGCCGCTCATCATCTCCGAACCCGAACTCAAGCAAGGTATCGACATCCTTGGCGGGGTCCTCGAGAGGAGGTTTGGATGATCGTCGACGATATCGATGCGCTCTCCGTGGATCAGCTTCGTTGGCTGCTC
>JAJZXI010000082.1 GCA_021806545.1 Actinomycetes bacterium
TCGCCAACCCCTGGGCGAGGGGGCTCTCGCCCCCTCGCCGGCTCAGTCCGTCAGAGCGGGCTCATAGTCGATATCGCGCTCCTCAGGACCTGGCATGTTGAAGTACGGCCGACCCTTCACCCAGTAGATGATCATAGGGATCAGTCCAAGGGCCATCGCGCCAAGCCCAACCACCAGGGTGGTAGCGTTCAGCGTTGGAATCGTCTGCTCGAACATCACGGCCATAAAGATAGCCCCGACCAATGGCCACAGTCCCGCAAAGAAGAAGTAGTTTGCGCCAGTAAAGATCTTCTTGCGATACAAGATGACCACTGAGAAGCCAGCAAGGGCGTAGTAGATTGCGATCTGAAGCCCGATGGCGTTGATTGCATCGTTAAGGACGGTGCCGATGGAGCCGATGTAGTTGGAGGCAATGAACAGGCCCAGCGAGATGACGGCAACGACGACGGTCGCAGCCACCGGCGTCTGCCGTTTGGCATGGGTCACACCGAGCGCGCGTGGCAAGGTCCCATCGCGTCCCATCGAGAACAGGGTGCGCGTGACCTGAACAATCGTGGTCTCCAGGGTCGCAATGGTCGAGAGCACGACCGCCACCACCAAGAGCTTGCCGCCGATTCCGTGCCATACCGTCTGACCAAGGACCAGCAGGACATCGCCGGCATTATTGGCGACGATCTTGTCGGTGAGCACCATATTGGTGCCGATGGTGAACACCTCGAATAGGACAAACACGACGATGACCCCGATGATCCCACCAAGACCTGGGGTAACCTTGGCCTCCTTGGTCTCTTCGTTCAAGTTAGCGGTGACATCCCATCCCCAGTAGTAGAACGCGGCCACGAGCGCTCCACCGAAGAAGACGCTCGAGGAGTGAAACACCGAGGGAGAGAACCATGACCAGGAGAAACTGCGCACGTCATGACCGTGGACCAACATCAGGACCGCGAAGATCACCAGGATCGCCAACTCAACCGAAGACATCACCACCTGGATCCGAGCGGTGATCGTCACACCGGCGATAACCGCACCAATCATGATCAAAAAGACGATCGAACCGACGATGGTGACCGCGGTAACGCTATTCGCCGCCGAGCTCGAAAATAGACCCAACAGGGTTGACCCTGCAGGATAGGCGCCAATGACCATAAAGACCAACGCAGAGACGACGAGTGCCCAGCCCGCAATATAGCCGAGCACCGGATGGAGGGCGCGGCGCACCCACGCGTAGCTCGCGCCCGAGTTCGTCTCAGAGCGCCCGAGATAGTTAAATGCCCAGACGATGCCGAACATCGCGATGCCACAGTACAGCAGCGCCGCTGGTCCACCCACCGATACCGCTCCCACCAAAACGGCAGTCGACGCGGCAATTGAGTAGGCCGGCGCGACTCCCGCCACCCCCATCACGCTCGAATCCAGCAGTGATAGTGCGCCGCGTCTCAGGCTGTGACCACCTTCGTGGCCCGTCCCAGGCGAACCTGAGGCATGCTCCACCGTATCCATTACTCCACTCCCCCTTTACCAATCGAAGACAGGTACTAGTGCGTAATATATCAGATGCTACGGAATCACGCAATCAAACGGCAAGATTTTATTGAATCCGTAACAAAACTTGGATTCGACCAATGTATAGCTAGAACATGCCCATAACTTCGTTGCCGCCGTCGATGACGATCGTCGAGCCGGTCATCCAGGCGGCATCTGAGGACAGCAAGAAGGCGATGGCGCGAGCTACGTCATCTGGCTCACCGATGCGTCCAAGCGGCAATCGTTCACTGAGCCGATCCTCCAACGAATCCACCAGCATGGCTGCAAACTGCGTTCGCACGAGACCCGGCGCCACCGTGTTGACGCGAATTCGTGGGCCGAGTTCAGCTGCGAATTGACGGGTCAGGTGAATGAGCGCCGCTTTGAGTACGTTGTACCATCCGATCATGGGCTCGACGTGCAGACCACCGATCGAAGCCACATTGACCACCGCGCCGTGGAGCTCATGCTCTTGGAGTCTCTTGGCGAACTCCTGGATCATCATGGTTGGTGCCCGCAGATTGACCTGGTAGATGACGTCCATGACGTTTGACGTAATCTCGGTCAGTGGACCAGCCCATGGATTCGTGGCTGCGTTGTTGACGAGCAGCGACACCGCGCCGAGCATCTCGTAGGTCACATCGAAGATCGCAGCGGGCGCATCAATATCGCGCAGGTTCGCCGGGCAGACGCCGACGACACCATCGGGGACCTGCACGCGAATCTGCTGGGCTGCGGCCTCGAGCTCGTCGACCTTCCTGGCCACCAACATCACCTGATGTCCATCTCGAACGAGGCGCGTCGCCGTCGCCAGTCCAATACCGCGAGAACCGCCGGTCACAATCGCTACCGCCATCACACTCTCCTTCTCTTGGACCTCGTAGGTTTGAATCAAGACTAGACCACGACCCAGGGACAAAGCTGGTCGCGAGCGAATCCACACATCGCGATGAACCACCTGAGCTGGTAGGCTCTGGGAAACGATGACTGCGATCCCACCCCCAATTACGAACCGGCTGCACGCGTGCTCGAGCCGGTATCTGCTCCAGCACGCCGGCGATCCAGTCGCCTGGCAGCCCTATGGTCCTGACGCCTTCGATCTGGCTCAGGCGCTGGATCGTCCACTCCTGATCTCAATTGGCTACTCCGCCTGTCACTGGTGCCATGTCATGGCGCATGAGACGTTCAACCAACCCGATGTGGCCGCCTTCTTGAACCAGCACTTTGTTTGCATCAAAGTCGATCGCGAAGAGCATCCGGATGTCGACGCGCTGTATATGGAGGCGCTGATCGCGCAACAAGGCAGCGGAGGTTGGCCGATTACGGTCTTTGCAACGCCAGCGGGCGTGCCCATCTACTGTGCTACGTATCTGCCACCCTACCGCAGCTCGCACCTGCCTGGCCTGCTCACCATCGCCGAAAAAATCGTTCACTTACGAACCCATCAGCCAGAAGCCATTGCCGAGGCCAGTCATGAATATGAGAAGAGCCTTGCATCCCAGCACGCACTTCCTCCATCGGTGCCAACGTCATCGGTCGACGCGGACGCGGTGATAGAGCAGATGGTTGAAGACCTCTATCAACGCTTCGATCCTGAGTTCGGAGGTTTTGGTCACCAGCCCAAATTTCCTCAACCCTATCTACTCGACATCCTCTGGCGTTCCCGTTCGTTGGTCGTCGATCCAGCGAGGATTGAGACCATGGTGCTCACCACGCTCAAGGCGATGGCCAACGGAGGCATCCACGACCATATCGATGGCGGCTTTTTTCGCTACGCCACCGACCGATTTTGGATCACTCCTCACTTCGAGAAGATGCTCTACGATCAAGCGGGTCTCCTCGCTCTCTACGCCACCGTTGCCGTCGACACCAACGATCGTGACCTTCGCTGGGTGGCCGAACGTATCTTCTCGTTCTCGTCGACCACTCTACGCCTCGCCAGCGGACTCTACGCGTCCTCTACCGATGCGGACAGCGAGGGTGAGGAGGGCGGCTACTACCTGCTTTCTGCCAACGAACTCAGTGATCTTCTCGGCGCCGGGTACCAGACCTTTGCCGAGTTCTATGGCACGAGTGCTGGTGGCAACTTTGAGGGTCGCAACATTGTACATCGCCCGCTCGGAGCCAGCCCGCGCGCCGATGATGCGATCGCTTCACTCAGGCAGGCTGTGTCAGACTATCGGCGTCAACGTGTCACGCTGGGAATCGACGATAAGGCGACCTGCGACGGGAACGCCAGCTGGACCTCGGCACTGCTGCGCGCTGGCCGCGTCATGGCTGATGCGACCATGATAGCGGCTGGCCTTGACCTTATGCAGTGTATTCGGGACGCCTTTCGACACGGAGACGATCTCCTTCACGTGTGTTACCCAAGTGGAGCTACGATCGACGCCTATGCATCGGACTACGTCAACTACGCCGGTGCGGCGCTCGAGGCCTTCACCGTGACCGGCGAGATGACGTGGCTCGACGAGTCAAGCTGGGCGCTCACCCGGGTCATCGCGCGGTTCATGAACTCTGATCGCCCAGACCTGAGCATCGGGCGACACGGTGGAATGCTCCCATTCCAAAGCTTTGATCGCTACGACGGTGCGACCCCATCCACCAACTCTCTCTTTGCCTGGCTCGCCCAACGGGTAGGGTTCATTACGCGCGACCCGCAACTCCAACAAGTTGCCTCTCGGCTGCTCGAGGCCTACCTGCCTCTCATCGAGCGAGTACCCTCGTCATTCTCAATCCTGTGCTGGACTCTGGCTGAACGCGACCTCGGCACCACCGAGGTGCTCATCCCAGGCGACAGTACCCCAGAGCTGCTCGACGTCGCCCTCACCAGCACGCGTGGCGACCTTATCGTCGTCCACGGCACTGGCGCCGCGATCCTCGAAGATCTCGCCCCGGGGGTAGCGTACCTGTGTCATGACCGGGTATGCCAGCTGCCCACCAGCGATCCCGAACGGCTGCGCTCAGCGCTCGCGGGGCTTGCATGAAGCCCATAGCGCGTTACCTCCTTCTCGGATCGATCGCAGAGAACAGCCTGCGCCGCGAGCTGATCATCGCAGACACCGCCAAGCGTCGTCTCCTGCGCTTAGCTCTGTTAACCGACACCGAGATGACGATACCGAGCTACCTCGACCTGGAAAACGTGGCTGCTACCCCCGACACCGATCCCGCTCGACCGGAGCAGATCAAGGCCACCAGCATGCGTCGAATCAGCCGCCCACCAAAGCCTCGGCTGGTCACCTCGATACTCGAGGACCTGTCACAGACCGAGGAGCTCGTACCCCTCTTTATTCCAGGGCCAAGCGTCGCCTACTCACGCTTCGATGCATCGTTCCCATCGGTCGTGAGTCTACGACTCCACGATCCGATTCTAGAGCCCCAGCTCGACGGCACGCTGCTCCTTAGCATTCTCTGGCGCGAGCGACGACATCACCTGCCGCTGACCAAGGAGTTGGCGAGCCATTTCGACGTGAACACCACGGTCGCAGGCAGGCGATGGAAGCTGGTCCGTGAAGGCATTCCGAACTACGCTATCGCCGCCTACAGCGCCCCCCATGAAGGCTATTGCAAGAAATGGATCGTCGCCGTCTACTGACCACTAGGAGCCCTCGTAGCGAGCGGCGACAACCAAAGGGCATGGGCAGTTTCGACTCATCACCGGTGTGCGGGTTCACAAGGTGCCCCTCGTAGTACGCAACAACCGTTGATGGAGTGTCACGGCCACCCATCCCAACGCGCGCAGTTCACGCCACTACCCTGCCTCGGGCAGAGGGAGCCAACCGATGCACACACGTCGTCAACACCAAGCGCTCACGCTCGTCATGGAGCAAGCGTCTCTGCTAGGCTTACTATCCCGAAAGGAGCGTACTATGACTGCCAGAGTGCCTTTCTGGTTCGATATCAGCGAACCAGCTCCGACGCTCGATCAAGACATCGCCGAGCGAATCGCAGTGGTACGAGAAAAGTCTGGCTTCTTGCCGAACGTCTTCGCCACACTCTCGTATTTTCCCGATGAGTTCCGGGCCTTCTTCGCCTACCATGACGCACTCATGGAGAGCGAGGGCGGCCTGTCCAAGGCGGAGCGGGAGATGATCGTGGTCGCCACCTCAGCAGCCAACGGCTGCACTTACTGTGTCATCGCCCACGGTGCGATCTATAGGATTCGCTCGAAGCATCCGTATCGCTCAGACCAGCTTTCGATCGACTTCGAGCGTGCAGACCTCACCGACCGCGAGCGAGGCATCCTTCGCTTTGCCCACAAGGTCTCGTTGCATCCGCAGACCGTTGAGCCTGACGACTTCGCCCCGCTCTACGCACTCGAGCTGAGCGACAGCGACATCTGGCAAGTTGGCGCCATCGCCTCCTTTTTCGCCCTATCGAACAGGCTGGCGGGGTTCGCCAAGATCATGCCGAACCCGGAGTTCTACAACATGGGCCGGGACCGCCCCCTACGGCCACCGAGTTAGCAGACGCCGACTCCGCGAGCGCACAGAACCGCCAAGAGTTCGAGCAAACCGCAACGCCATCGCCGCAGGCGCCATAGATCAGCGAGCGCTCGGAGCTACCAGCCTTCACGATATCGGTAACGATCGCGCGCTATCATGCGGCGGTGCCGCCGCGGCAGAGCCACCAGCAGGAAGATCAGGCCGGCAAAGATGAAAAGTGGCCCCATCATGGGAGCGGCACCAGCCAGAATGAAGAAGGCGAAGAATGCGATCAACACGGAACGGGCGTGCGAGCGACGGACCGGCTGATTGATCGGCTCCACGCTCGGGACAACCTGTTGATAGAGGAAGGCATGATCGTAGGGGAGATCCTCGACAAGCGCCACCAAATCGGCATAATCGACCGTAGTGTGCACACGTTCGAGACGTTCAGAAAACTCAACCTGGCTCAGCCTGCCATCTTCAAAGCCCCGACGAAGAAGTGTCTCCACGCGCTCTCGATCACTCGCGGAGTTCCGAATGTGCATAGGATCGATTGCCATAATCCAACTCTAGTGCATCTCGTGCAAACCCGTACGGAATCTCGAAAAGCATCATGGTAATCGCGTGGGCTACACTCAGGAATCGCGAAAAGCGGACGCGCAGATCTCGATTCCTCCTGGCGTCCACCCGGCTAGTGCCAGCGCTCTTGTCGTATATCCGCCCGCTGCCGGATCCACGACGTGGCATCGCACCATTTCCGCGATCCAATCCAACCTCGCCAGCTCCGCCAGGCCCCGGACCACTAGCCTCGCGCAAGGGTACCCAAAGTCAAGGAGCATGTCGCCGCCAAGGTCAGATGTCGTAACGTATGACGCCGCGGATATTTGCGCCATCGCGCATGTCCGCATAGCCCTGGTTGATCTCGGCCAGCGAGTAGGTCTTGGTAACAAGCTCGTCGAGCTTGAGATCGCCGCGCTCATACCAGGACAGGAGACGAGGGATGTCAGCCCGTGGATTCGCCGAACCAAAAAGAGACCCATGAATGCTCTTTTGATACAAGGTGAGATCCAGCAGCGACATGGTCACCGCGTCCTCGTAGGCGCTCGCCAGCCCAGTCACGACTACCCGACCATTCTTGCCGACGAGCGCGAGCGCATCGGCCATCATCGATCCTTCGACAACTCCAGGCGTCATGATCACCGCGTTTGCCATCGCGCCCCACGAAAGGTCACTGATCATCTCCTTGGCCTCTGCCATCGAAGCGACGTCATGGGTAGCACCAAACTCATACGAACGGTTGCGCTTCCACGCGTTAGGGTCAACCGCCACGATCGCGGCAGCGCCAGCGAGTCGTGATCCCTGTACTGCGTTCATCCCAATGCCTCCGACGCCAACGACCACGACGATGTCGCCCGGTGCGACCTTGGCACTCGTGATGGCTGAACCAACCCCGGTCGTCACGCCGCATCCCACCAGGGCAGCCGATGCCAGCGCGATCTCATCGTTGATCTTTACCACCGATGACTCGTGAGCCACCACGTAAGGGGCGAAGGTGCCGAGCAGGCAGAAGGTGCCCACACCTTGACCGCGGGCCGTAATTCTCTGACCGCCGGCCAGCTCAACACCCGAAACCAGGTGTGCCCCCAGAACACAGAGGTTCTGATGGCCGGTAGAGCACATATCGCAGACACCGCATGCAGGGATAAAGGAGAGAACGACGTGATCGCCCTCAGCGACGGAGGTAACGCCAGGGCCGACAGCCTCGACAATACCGGCGCCCTCGTGGCCACCGACGATCGGCAATGGGGCCGGTAGATCACCGGTGAGGAGGTGCTCATCGGAGTGGCAAAGCCCTGACGCAACCAGTTGGACACGGACCTCGCGCGCGAGTGGATCCGCAAGCTCCACCTCTTCAACGCTCCACTCCGACTTTGGCTCCCACAAGACTGCAGCCGACATCTTCATACCACTGTCCCCCTTTGAACGGCACCAAGCCTAGCAAAGCACTCGGTATTCGTGTGGTCACAAAAAGAATCGGCCCCGCTCGACGAACGGTTCGCGTCTCGCTCACTAATCTGGAGTGCACATGCAATCCTTCGTCCACCTTCATACGCACACCGAGTACTCGATGCTCGATGGAGCCGCCAGAATCAACGATCTCCTCGACAAGGTCAGCCAGGATCACCAACCTGCGATCGCTATCACCGACCATGGAAACATGTACGGCGTCCTTGACTTCTACAAGGGCGCGCGGGCGCGCGGTATCAACCCGATCATCGGAATCGAGGCGTACATGGCTGCCCAATCGAGGCGCGACCGGCCGACACGTCGTGGTCGCATCGATGATACCGGAGGTGACGGGGACAGCGGAGAGAAGCTCTATTACCACCTCATTCTTCTTGCCGAGAACAATGTCGGTTACAACAACCTGATCCAGCTCTCTTCACGCGCCTTCCTCGAGGGATATTATTACAAGCCACGTGTCGACTGGGAGCTACTCGCGCAACACCACGAAGGGCTCATCGCCACTACAGGCTGTCTTGGCGGACTGGTCCTCCAACAGCTCTTACGCGGTGATACGGAGCAGGCCACCAAGATAGCCGGGCGACTCCAGGATATTTTTGGCAAGGACAGTCTCTTCGTCGAACTCCAGGATCATGGCCTTGCCGAGCAACGACGAACGAACCCACTGCTCGTGGATCTCGCACGCCGGATCGGGGCCCCGCTGGTTGCGACGAACGACTCACACTACGTCAATCGAGAAGATCACATGGCCCATGACGCGCTGTTGTGCATTCAGACAGGAGCCACGCTCAACGATGAGAAGCGCTTTAAGTTCGAAGGCTCAGAACACTATGTCAAGAGCGCGGCAGAGATGCGCGAACTCTTCCGGGAGATCCCCGAGGCCTGCGACAACACCGAGCTCATTGCCCAACGGTGCAATGTCACTATCGAGTTCGGATCGCCCCAACTGCCAGAGATCCCGATCCCAGCGGAGTTCCAAGCAGACAACTACAATCAGTCGGCCACCATTTATCTGCGCCACCTCACCGAGGCCGGGGCAGTGGAGCGCTACGGAAGCGAACCCGATGATCGCACGCGCGCCAGAATCGATTATGAGCTGGCCGTCATCGCCGAGATGGGCTTCTCAGGTTACTTTCTCGTGGTGTGGGACCTCATTCGTCACGCCGTTGAAACGGGTATCCGAGTTGGTCCTGGTCGGGGGTCTGCGGCGGGATCGGTCGTAGCCTACTGCCTGCGAATTGTCGAACTTGACCCGCTCCGCTACGACCTGCTCTTCGAACGCTTTCTCAATCCAGGTCGTACCCAGATGCCAGATATCGACATGGACTTTGATGAGCGCTATCGCTCGGAGATGATCCGCTACGCGGGACGACGCTACGGAGCTGACCACGTCGCCCAGATCGTGACCTTCTCCACCATCAAAGCCCGCGCAGCGGTTCGAGACGCTGCACGAGTCCTTGGTCTTCCCTACGCCGTCGGCGATCGCATCGCCAAGGTGATGCCTCCGCTGGTGATGGGCCGCGATACACCACTGGCCGCCTGCCTCGAACTCAAGCCAGGCTACGAAGATGGATTTCAGGCCGCCACCGAGCTGAGGGAGATGGTCGAGACCGACCCTGAGGTACGAATGGTCGTCGAGGTCGCCAAGGGCCTCGAGGGTCTGCGGCGCCAGGACGGTATCCACGCTGCCGCCGTCGTTATTACCAACGAACCACTCACCACGTACCTACCGATTCAACGTAAGCCTGACCCAGGGCAGGACCCCTCCCTTGCTCCCATGGTGACCCAATACGAGATGCACGGCGTCGAAGAACTCGGCCTGTTGAAGATGGACTTCCTCGGCCTTCGCACCCTTTCCGTGCTCGACCGTGCAATCGAACTAATCCGTGAGTCGCGCGGGGTCGAAGTCGTCTTGGAGCAGATCCCGCTCGATGACGAGCCGACCTATGCCATGCTGCGTGAGGCCGACACCATTGGTGTCTTCCAGCTGGAGGGCACGCCAATGCGCGCTCTGGTGCGCTCGCTCGCCCCAACGCGCTTCGACGACATCGCAGCCCTCACCGCCCTGTACCGACCAGGTCCCATGGCGGCGAACATGCACAATGATTATGCCGACAGAAAGAACGGCCGCAAGCAGATCACGTATCTGCACCCAGACCTCGAGGAGTTGCTCTCTGACACCTATGGTCTCATGATCTACCAGGAGTCGGTCATGCGAGTGGCACAGAAGTTCGCCGGTTACAGTCTGGCCGAGGCCGATAACCTCCGCAAGGCCTGCGGCAAAAAGATCCGCGAACTCATCGCCGCGGAGCGGGAGAAGTTCGTCAAGGGGTGCATCGACACCGGCTATGGAGAACAGATCGGAACCGAGCTGTTCAACATCATCGAACCCTTCGCCGACTACGCGTTCAACAAATCGCACTCCTATGGCTATGGTCTCATCGCCTATCAGACCGCCTACCTCAAAGCCAACTACCCCACGCAATACCTCGCCGCATTGCTGACCTCGGTCAAAGACGACAAGGACAAAACTGCGCTGTATCTCGCAGAGGCAAGCGCACACGCAATTCCGGTCCTCGTGCCGGACATCAACCACTCGATGGCAGACTTTGTCGTCGTCAAGGATGGAGACCAGGAGCAGATCCTCTTTGGATTGGCAGCTATCAGAAACGTCGGCGAGGGACTCGTCTCGCTGATCGTCTCAGAGCGAGAAGCTAATGGGCCGTTCCAAGACTTTGGCGATTTCTGCCTCCGAGTCGACCCTGTCGTGCTCAACAAGCGCACCATCGAATCCCTGATCAAAGGAGGTGCCTTCGACAGCCTGGGCTACACGCGCAAGGGACTGGTCGAGATCCACGAAGGTGTTATCGATCAGGCCCTAGATAAGCGCCGTGAGCGAGACCGGGGCGTGTTCTCACTCTTTGAAGATCCGACCGACGTCGCTGCGGGGGTGGTTACCCTTGAGATCAACGCCAGCTCAGATGAGTGGCCAAAGGACGTCCTCCTCAAAGCCGAACGCGAAATGCTTGGCCTCTACGTGAGCTCACACCCTCTCGCCGGCCTCGACGCGCAGCTCGCAAAGATCGCAGCCCTCAAGGTCGCAGAGGTACTCGAACTCGCAGAAACCGGTGTCAGCCAAGCCGTCACGATCGTCGGGGTCGCCACCACGCTCACCAAACGCCACACCAAGAAGGGTGAGCTCATGGGCACCATCACCCTCGAGGATCTGCGTGGGGCAATCGAGGTCATGGTCTTCCCGAAGACGATGGCCGAATACGGACAACTGCTCACCCAGGACACCGTTCTCAAGATCCAAGGGCGTCTCGACACCCGTGAGGAGCGCCCAAAGATCGTTGCTGGGTCCATCGAAGTGGTGGAGCTGACGCAACCCGAATACGTGAACGGAGCCGAGATCGCCACGCTGATCATGCCCGTAGAACTCGCCAGCCGCAGCGAACTCGAGCGCCTGCGCCAGGTGCTCGAGGCGCACGAGGGTGAGCATCCCGTGATGCTCAAGATCGGCACGATGCGGTTCCTCGTCGACGATCTTGCGATTCCGATCGACAACAACCTCATCGGGCACCTCCGCAGCAGCTTCGGTGATCGAGTGGCCTTCGCCTGAGCCCGACTGGGTGCCTCATCGCCTCCGGCTCATGTCGCGACACTGCGATTACGCGCCCGAGAGCCTCGTTAACTTCACGAGTGGACGCGCCAGTCACGATGCGTGCCCGCGCCTGCGACTGGTAGGGTGTGTCACGCGCCTAGGATCGATGCGCGATGGCTGGAATGATGGCCTTGGTGAGCTCAGGCGAATAGCTCCTGGACCTCGAGCGGCTGCCCCTCAATGGCGGGGCGCGTGACGCACAGATCCCCACTGCGGCGGCGCTCGAGGGTGAGCAGCGGCTCAGCTACTGAGTCGAACTCGGCCGTCAAGCGACACAGCGCCTCAACACCCCTCCGCCCCGGACACGAGGCGAACGACCCTGACCTCGTCGTCACCATTGCCGGGGCAGATCTGATCCACCTCTCTGGTGGCCAAGCCTTCTCGCCAACACCACACTGTAGCAGGCCATAGTGGCGGAGGTGCAACGGGGAGCTTCGATCGCTGGGTGCGATGATCATGGGTGGGTGGATTCCTTATCTCCG
>JAJZXI010000083.1 GCA_021806545.1 Actinomycetes bacterium
GCTCAAGCTCTCATAGGCAACTGGCCTGGTGGGAAGTGGAGAATCCTAACGTCAAGTCATGCTATTGACCTGGGATAATGTGGTGGAGGTGATGGGACTCGAACCCACGAACCTCTTGACTGCCAGTTCCGCAAAGTAGGGTTTATAGGGTATCATTGAGTCCAACAAAGTGCATCTGAACTGGGATTATGCATTTTGGGGTAAGTCACCCCAGGCCACGTCTAAGACCCCATAGGCAACCGGATAGGCAACCGGCTAGAGTGAAAGAATGCGAGGTCGAAGGACGCTTGGCCAAGGCAGCATCTATCGCTATGGCGACCAGTGGCGTGCCCTCTTGAAGTGGACGGGACCCGACGGTAAAGTCATCACCCGATCCCAACGATGTCGCACCAAGGCAGAGGCAGAAGCCGCACTGGCGAAGTTTCGCGGTATCCGAGATGCCGGCGTCACCGAGAATGCAACAACGACTATTGACACCTTGCTCACCCGTTGGCTTACAACCCATGAAGGCGATATCGCTGGTGCCACCTTGGTACAGTACGAATGGGCCACAAGGCATATCACCAAGAGGTTGGGCCCTCTCCGGATCGAACGGCTCACTCCGGCGATGGTCGATCGCTTTGTGGATCAGCATCATCAGGCTGAAGGCACTACGCGCCATCGACTGTGCCGGGTCCGTTTTCTTTAGCGCTGTCGACGGCCAAGCACAGCAACCCTACAATGACGGCCAAGACGAGTAAACCGATTAGAACCTGGTTGGCATTAAGTTGGAGCTGAGCGCTAAGTTGTAGCTGAAAGGCGGGCTGAGCGTTGACGACGAAGACTGGGGCCGTCGGAAGACCCTGCAGCTCGCTCAGCCTTCCGATGGCCGCGATGAGGTCCGCGCTACTCGCGGCGACGTCCTCGTGGTCGAAGGAGATGCACTCAATCCCGTCGAGCATGGCAAGGGAAGTCGGGTCCACTCGGCGATCGAACAGGACCAGAACTGGCTTCCCGACTTGTCGCGCCGTGCCTATCTCTTGATGGACGTAACGAGAGAAGTCACCCTGAGGAGTGAGTAGCGCGAGCAGTGCGTCGCTTCTGATGATAGCGTCACGTATCTATTCTGCCAGCATCGTGCCAGTCTGCCCATCGTGATCGGCACGGTAAGCGTCAACCCCCATGGCCTCGATCTGAGCAGCAACCCAGCCGACGATCAGGCGGTCAGCGATGGAGTGGCTGAGAAAGACCTGAGTATGGGCCTCCGCCGATTGGCTCATGAGCGGTCGCATCGGATCTGTGATCATCATTCCTCCTCCGAGGCGGTTATTGGTTACACCTAAACTATGCTATCTGCTTGCTGTTTAGGTTATGTTATTACTTAGGGAAGGAGGCTAGTGGCCGATACACACGAGGTATACCCGAACGCGCCGCTGGCGCTGGTCGCCGTCGAGGTGCGGTTCCCGAACAGCGCGGATACCCGTCCCCAGCCGATGAATCTGCAACGCTCGTTCCGGGACCTGCTTGGCGACGCGTGGGTCATCGAGTCTCAGAAAGTCCAACAGGTTACATTTGCCGTCAACACTGCTGGTGCCGTGCCTCAAGCGATGCCGATGCTGACCATTCCGAGGTTCACTGTGCGTGACCGTACGCTGGCCGTGGCGATCACTGAGGAGAGCCTGACGATCGAAACCACCCGTTATCGCCATTACCCCGAGTTCCGTGAGATCGTGGCACGCGCGGTGGCCGCTGCAGCCGAGGTTCTCCTGCCCGATGGGATCGCCCGCGTCGGTATGCGCTACATCGACGAGATCCGCGTGCCCGACCTTGCGAACGAAACCCCCTCGGCCTGGCAGGACTGGATCGATGCCTCGCTCCTGGCCCCCCAACTCGACGCGATGAGCGATGCCGGCTTCGTCTCAACCGGGTGGGAGGGAGCGGCACAGTACAGGACCGGACCAGACCAGAGGTTGGTACTTAGGTACGGACCCCGGACTGGTTACGTAGTCAACCCAGTCGGCCCGCTCAAGCGGCCCACGCCGCCCGGTCCAGGGCCTCTGTTCGCACTGGACTTTGACTGTTTCTGGGAGCCACCCGACATTCCCGAGTTTGACTCGGGGATCATCATGGACACCTGCGACCAACTCAGACGACCCATTCGGGCGTTATTCGACATGCTGGTGACCGACCAGCTCCTCGCCGAGTTCACGAAGGAGGGGAACGTTGGTTGACCTCATCACGGCGGATCGCACTCGGACTAGCTCGACCACGGAAGTGCCGACGAATGTGTCACGGACTCGGACTATCGACGAGCTGGTCGAAGATGTCGGTCATCTGCGCAATGCCACCCGCCTCCTTGGTGATGATGTTGCAGAGGCAAGTCGACGAGTGAGCGAAGTCCACCACCAAGCATTTCAAGCACAGCTCAACAGCAAGGCCCGGGACATGGCGAAGCGGCCAGCGACCGAGATGCTCGACGAGCTCGCCGGGCGAGGCTTCGCCTGGCGAGACATCGCTCGACTGGTTGGAGTATCTGTTCCCGCAGTCCGAAGATGGCGTCAAGGCGAATCCCCAACCGGCCCGCACCTATTGGCCATAGCACGTCTCTTTGCGTTCATAGAGATCCTACGCGTCGACCACCTCATATCTGATGCCGCTGCGTGGTTGGAGATACCGCTCGTCCCTGAAGCACCCATGACCGGGATAGACATGGCTGTCGATGGTAACCTCGAGGACCTACTCGATCTGGTTACGGGACACGAGACTCCAGAGGCAGCGCTCGACCGCTGGCAACCAGGTTGGCGCGAACGTAGCTTCTCGGAGTTCGAGATATTTGAGGCCGCCGACGGGGAACTCGGTCTTCGTCCGATTTCCCGAGGCGATGATTGAGTCTCGAAACCTACGCTGTAGTCGCCGACTTGTACCTGGCCCGAGGCCAGGAGGTGAATAGCAGCCGCCCTAACTTCACCGGAGACGTCTTCGCTGACGTCCCGATCCCAGGTGTTCAGGATGGTGGGATGGCCGTCATTGTCGCCCATCCATGTACCATGCGCGGATCCCAGGCGCGAATGCGAGAACGCATCCTCGTCGCAGCAGTTTGCGAACATGATCGAATCGGGCGCGAGGCTTGGACGAAGGGCTACTACGACTTCATGCCGTTTCCCGAGCTCATCAACGGCAACTTCTATGTCGGTCGGCTCGACGAACTCGGGACGGCCCTAACCGTCGATCTCAACACTGACAAACGAATAGCGTGCCTGTCGGAGTACGGGGTGAACCTTCTCCAACAACGACTTATCTGGCACTTCACGCGCCTCGCAGTCGAGACGTTCCGCATTCAAGAAGCGTTTGCACACACCTACGAAGAAGCTGATCTTCTAGAAGAGTGGACCGATACACTATCAGTGACGGGCGTATCCCGCGCGGATGCCGCTGCAAAGTTCGAGGAGTTCATCAGAGCGGATCACGGGAACGGCCGTACGCTGCAAAAAGATCTCCAGGACGTCCAGCGTCGTTCGGCAGTCCGCGTTGCATGCCGAAATGAGGCCCGGCGCCTCTCGTCAGGCTCGGCCTGACCGGTTGTGTATGGGTGAACGCTTTCCGGGAGGCATGCAGCTCAGCGACGAAGCGGTCGTCCGAGACCAGGGGTTTCGCAACATTCTGGATGCACGCTACCTGGTATGGCTGCGTCTGTAGAATGGAAAGGCGTTGGGGACGAGATAGACCAGGGAGAAGTCACCAGGCACTAGCGTCGTGGTTACGTGTTAGCTTCGGCGCAGCCATCGGCAGCGATGACTTGTGCGCCTCGCGCCTAAGCTCGCTGACTATCGGCTCGGACAGTTCGACGCCAAACACTTGGATGTTACTCACTACTAGCATAATGCCAATCCGCCCGGTGCCAAGGGCGAACCCCGAAGCACAGCCCGAGTCAGTCAGATCCTTGAGTCGTTGTTGATCGGACGAAGGGCCTAAAAAGTGGATATTTTGACTAGTACCTGCGACGTAGTGCGCCTCAGTCCTTCCTGGGCTCCATGGTCGAGCATGGTATGACTATGCGTCGGTCGGACAGCCACTCGGTGGGGCATTGTCGCGGGTACTGATGACGCCTTCGACACCATAACTACCTTTCAGCCACATTGATATTTCTTATGGCACTGTTATCACCAATACCGATATGGACGTGCGTCTCGCTCGCATCCACCGTGCTATTAGAGAGCCTGACAGCCGCCTTTACCGCGGAGCTCGCCCGTCTCCACTGCCCAAGCTGTTCAATGCTATCGACGCTTGCCTCCTTTCCAATGACCGCGTTACCGGTGATGTTCCACCGCTCCCGATAGGCGGCAATCGTCGCGACGTTTGCCAACCAAGCTGCTCGGTGTGCTGGATCTGGTGGCATCTGCCCGAGCTGTTGTACCCACTTGGCTCGCTCCTCTATCGCTCGCTCAGCGAGTGCGATCGCACGCTCTTCGATGGCGTGCTCACGCTCGATAAGGGCTTGGCCCAAGTCTGGATCGGTTACCTCGGTGGCTCTTGGGATGAGTCCCGCGATGAGGTTGCTTGTCCCGATCCGCCTGCTGCCATGTCTTTGTGTCCAACTCGCTACTCGGTCAGCTAGCACCGCCGCTAGGTCATCGGCATCATCGAGTTGGCGTGCTGTAACGAGTGTTCTAAACTGAACTTACCCCACCCAATCCTTCACTTTGTGGCCTCCACCAGGGATTATCGTTGACTCTGGAATGAGAGTGTAGCCAGTAAGTTACTTGACATGGTGATGTAGATGTGCTAGTATCTGCTTATGGGTAGGGATAATGCATCAATGCATGTATCACATATCGTAAGCAGACGAGGTGAGAAGGAGTATCATTCCTGGTTGGTACGCCGTAGCTACCGCCAAGACGGCAAGGTCAAGCATGAGACGATCGCTAATGTCTCTAAGTTGCCCAAGGAGGCCATCGAGGCACTGAGTCTTGCTCTTTCGAACAAGCCGGTCATCGAGGCCGGAGCTGACTTTGAGATCCTTGGGTCAAAGAGGCATGGCGCGGTAAGTCTTTTGCACGCTCTCGCAAAGTCCGAAGGACTCGTTCGTGCACTTGATGTGGATACCCGTGACAGAGTCCACCCACGTTTGGCACTCGCGATGATCATAGCCCAGGCCATCAAGCGATCCTCAAAGCTCGCTATGACCAAGTACCTTCTAACTACGACGCTCCTAGAAGATCTCGGCATCAGCGTTAGTGGTGTCGATGACTACTACGAGACCCTCGACTGGCTGAGACGCCACCAGAATGCGATCGAATCCCGTCTCATTCGGGCCCATACGAAGACGGGATCCATGCTCCTCTATGACCTGTCCTCGAGCTACATGGAGGGTACCAAGTGCCCGCTGAGCCATTATGGCTACTCAAGGGATAAGAAGCAAGGCAAGCTCCAGATCGAATACGGAGTCGTCGCGACCCCCGAGGGGCTCCCACTTGCAGTCAGGGTCTTTCCCGGTAATACCAGCGATCTTGCCTCGTTCCGTAGTGTCACCGAGGAGCTGAAGAAGACCCATAACCTCACAAGGATCGTTATCGTCGGTGACCGTGGGATGTTCTCGACCACCAACATCGAGGAGCTGAACAAGCTCGACCCAAGCTACCTGTACGTCTCGGCTCTGCGCTCTAGCCAGATTCGCCGACTCGTTGGCGATGGCAGTATCCAACTCGGTCTCTTTGACGAGAGCGACCTCTTTGAGATCACCCACCCTGACTATCCCGGTGAACGCCTGATAGCGTGTCGTAACGAGGCACTTGGTCACAAACGCCACAATGAGCGTCACAAACTCTTAGAGGTAGCCACCAAACGCCTCGAGAAGGTCAAGGCCCAGGTTGTGGCAGGTAGGTTGCGAGATCCCTTCGCCATTGGGAGACGGGTGGAAAAGGCACTGGCCTCGACCAAGATGGCCAAACACATCATCACCGAGATCGCTGAGGGGGCCTTTGACTTTCGTCTTGACGATGACGCAATCGCTGCCGAGGCCGCACTCGATGGGATCTATGTGATTCGAACCACGCTTCCAAAGGAGGGGGCATCCGCTAGTGACGTGGTTGGCTACTACAAGAACCTCGCCAACTTAGAGAGGGTCTTTCGCTCCATGAAGAGCATCGACATCAACGTCAGGCCAATTCGTCACTACCTGGAGGATCGGGTTCGAGCCCATGTCTTTGCCTGTATGTTGAGTGCTCACCTTCTCCACATCGCAAGGGAACGCCTGAGCGAGTTGACCTTCCGTGACGAGGAGCCACCCCAGCCGAGCTCACCGGTTGCCAAGAAGGTGGTCTCCACCTCGGCCAAGGCCAAAGCCGCGAGCAAGGTCAATAGAAACGGACAAGAGGTGATGAGCTTTCGTACGCTATTGAGCGAACTCGATACCCTTGAGCGCACCACCTGCCGAGTGAAGGGATGTGCGGTGACCTTTACCAAGATGACGACCCATACCCCCCTCCAGCAGCGAGCCTTTGAACTCATAGGAGCCAAGTTGAGCGTGTGACAGTAAAACTACCCCCAGAATGAACCAAAACCCCAGCTAGGGGTAGGGATGAGTCGGGGTGGTGGGGGGAAGTTCAGTCTAAAGTCATCGTCGATGTCAATCCCACGTGCCTTTGCGCCTCTAAGGGCTGAGAGCAGTGGTCCGTACGCTGAGCTCTCGCGAATCTGTTCTAGGTGCTTATCCGTGAGTCCAGAGCGCGCAAGTAACTCGTTCCACCTCTCCTCCTCGGCGATTCTTGCGATCGTCTCATACTCCCCATGGAGCCGGATGATCCCCTCGGCTTCTTCGTGTTCTACCCGGATCATCTCATGGGCCCCCAGCTCTGATCCCTGATTGGAAAGACAGGTGATAAGGACTTGGCGAGCGGATTGTACTTCGGCTGTACCCTCATGTGCAGTGGCGGGATCTGGGTCATGGTGGGTATCAACGTAGAGCTGGTTGGCCTCTCTCCCTCTCGTAGCTGCGACATAGAGCACCTCTCGTGGAGTTGTACTGGTGATCATCGCATGGGCGGTATCGAGAGTTCGCCCCTGTGCCCGATACGCTGTCGTGGCATAGGCCAGCTCGACGTGTTGGGCCACATAATCAGGTGGCAATGTGACTTCGCCTCTTCCTCCAAGGCGCCTGATGGTCATCGAGGTATCCTCACCTATTGCTATCACCTGCCAACGATCACCGTTCTTCACCCACCCCTTGCCGGTTGTGAGTAGGCGATTATTCTCTCGGGTCACGACCTCATCACCAACACCTGCGATAGTCCCATCGGCTAGGCTCAACCCCGACTCTGCTACCTCACCTGTAGCTACTCTGTCAGCTCTGGCTCGGTTGTTCAACTCAATTACCGTGTCGGCGTCTCCTGCAATCATGAGTGAGTCCTTGCCTGTCATGACGTCTCTTCTCCAAGCCTGATAGAGTGTCTCGATCAACTCCTCTCGCTCACCCTCTTTGATTCTTTGGTGCGCCACATAGGCATCGATCGCCTCCTCGTTGCCAACACGTAGCTCCATGCTCGCTGTTTTCTCCCAGGCATGGGTAAAGCGGCGAACATCGCTCAGTGTCGGCACCATGTCTCCTCGCTCTCGAACCAGGGATCCAAACATCCCACCGGCTGAAATGCTCGAGATCTGTGCCGGGTCTCCGACCAGTAACACCTTGGCATCGGCCTCGCAGGCTGCACTTACAAGCTCATCTAGGGCAAAGGTTCCAATGAGAGAGGCCTCATCGATGATGACCAACTGACCGGGTTGAAAGCGCCATCGGGTGAGCAGTCCGTCGAGTCTTTCGATCTCCCTCTGATGGGCACCCCTTTGTTCTGGGGCATCTGGAATGACCGGAGTAAGGCTGGCCAGACGATCCCGTTCTGCTTGTCTCCCGGCACCCTGTCGCCACTCATGGAGCCACTTGGCGGTGTTCTCGGTCTCGATGCCGAGCTCATCGGCTAACACCTGGGCAGCCGTTGCGGATGGAGCTAGCCCAATGACGCTCCCCGCTCCATGTTCTAGCTCCCAAGCAGCACGAAGGCCAGCCATCGTCGTCGTCTTGCCGGTACCGGCTGGTCCAACGAGTAGATCAAGGCGACGAGTGGAGGTGGCGATCGCCTCAATCGCCAAGGCCTGATCGGAGCTCATCGTAAAGTCTCTCCCCGGTAGCTTCATCTCAGTAACCGCCTTGACGGTGCTGACGGAAACGACGGGAGCATCGAGGGATCGTGCTGCCCGAAACAGATCTGCCTCGGCATCCAAGAGGGTTGCGGTCGTATAGAGATGGCGCTCCTTTGGTCGCATCCGAGAGGTACCGTCTGCTCTTTGAAATCGCTCAGGTAGATGATAGAGCTCAGGTGAGCTGATCTGGATCGCCTCGGCCAAGGCGATATCTGTCGTTCGCTCGGCAACCGCCACCCGGTCGTCGGGACTGATAAAACGTAACCCCTGGAGTTGGCGATGGACCTCGGCTAGGACGTTCACCCGCCCAAAGGTAGAGTGACGCTCTGAGACCCTCTCCAATGCCAACCTCGCAACCTCTTGGAGCATCTCTTGGCTGAGATCGCCGACACGAAGTAGTGGCAACTTATTGCGATTCGCCAAGCTAGCAACGAAGGTAGGTGGGTCATCATCGAGGTAGCGGGCTGCGCGTTGGCGCCAGTCATCTGTCATCTCGGCGAGGCTTCGATGCACCTTGTCCTGGCGGGTCTCAAGGTTGGCCTGTTGGGCGAGGCGTACTGACTCGACCGCACTTGGGGCTCGTCCATGAGCCACTCTGAATTGCTCTACGAGGTGTGCCTTGTGTTGTCTCACTGCCGCTACCCGTTGTGAGAACTCCTCCATGAGATCGGTTGGCACTCCTATCATCTCAGACTTTGGCATCCCACCTGGGGTCACTCTCTCTTCCCAGCCAACCCCGAGAGCCTCTGTGAGAAGGTCAGACAATACTCCTTCGTGCATCACACCGAGGGTCACGATGGATTTGTAGAGGCCACTCCCATCGAGGGTTCGCCACTTGCCATCAGAGATTGACTTCGCTCTGTTCCAGACGATGACATGATCGTGGAGCTGTGGATCACCAGCTCGGCTGTCATAGTGGGTAAAGCTTGCAGCACTAATGCCGGTGACGTCCTCTTGGAGGACACCGTTCTTACCAGAGCGTGAGTGAATCACCTCACGCTCTGCGTAACTAAGGACATAGTCGATGGCTCGTTGATGACAGCGATAGATAATTGCTTTGGTCTCCGCGTCGGCTAGGGCCCAGGCAACAGAGACGGATTTAGAGGGTGAGAAGGTGAGATCGAAACCAGCTACCGGCTTGCCGATCTTCTTTTCTGCTTGGGCCTCCCCGTCCTTGATCCTTTCGATCGCCAAGGCTCGATCATCTCCTGTGAGGGTCTCTGGTAACCGGGCAACTTTGGCCTTGATCCGATCGGCCATGCTCACCCGTCGGATTCGTAACGCCTGTCCAACCGGATCACCAGTGAGTGGATCGGCAACGAGTCCAAGCATGTTCCAGAGCTGGGATTCGGTGACCTGTGAGTCGTGTTCTATTCCCCTTCCCCCTCCGAGATCAGCCAGCCCTCTACCCTTCCATCGACCCGGTGGGGTGCCAGACTCTGCGTAGTAACGGGTTAGTTCCGAACTCGGATCTGCTCGACCATCACCAACGGCGATCGAGTCCATGAGGTACCTATAGCCCTGGCCGAGAGAGAGCTTGCGGATGGTGAGCATGGGAGGTTTCCTTTGGTCAAGGGGTGCCGAGTGTGTCCTTGGTAGGGGGCCCAACGGTTGGAAATCTGTCACGCACATTGACGAATGCCTGTTCGAATCTCGCGGTAGCGGCCTCGGATGCAAGGCGTGTGGTAGGAAGTTAGCCACTTTTTGGGTCTCCGGCTGAGCCTGGCCATTGCTGGTGTGAACGGCGGTCTTTGTTGGATTGGCCCACGGGTATGACTGGCGACTAGCGGATCTTTGTTGAGGAAGCTTAGTAGTGCGGTTTCCCGTCGAAGAACCTGGTCATGTCGGTTGATCATCGATGCACCTCGTTGGCGAATTACCGCGCCGCGGTAATGGGAGACTGGTACGTCTCATGAATGCCTGGTCCAAGGTGGAGGTTTTATCTTGGATGACTTCCTCGGTCGACCCATCAACCCAGATGCTGTCAGTGACATCTTGGAGGTTATCGAGGATCGTCATGGGCTTCGCTCAACGATCCTTACCTCACAACTCCCAGTTGCCAACTGGTACGCAAGCAGTGGTGACTCGACGATCGCTGACGCTCTTCTTGGCTGCCTGAGAACGAACCTTCACACTATCGAACTGAATGGAGCATCGATGCGCAAAGTAGTCCCCTCGACCGACGCATACCCAACCTTCGAGTTTTGTTTTGCTTTGTGTACCGCAGTAAGTCAGCTAAGGAGTTGCTAGTGCGTCCAGATATACGTTGAGCTGTTTGGCAGACACATGGATCAACTCGCCTTCCGAAGTCTTTTGCTGTGCTTACCGCAAGCGACAGAGGTATCGTCCGCAACGAACTCAGCGGGAAAACGTCCTAAAAGTCGATTCAGTTCGCAATTACCACGCTTTCTCGAACCTATGCGCTACTGTATCTTGATCCGAAATTTGTTCGTGAGTTCGAGGGACTCGTGGAAGTTTATAACTATGTATAGAATCTGAGGATGGATGGACCTCAAGACGATGCCTCCGAAGAGAATACGGGTTCATCGGAGAGACGTTCGAGTATTGCTAGTCGAAGCACAACCGGGCGATTGAAGCCGAAACTCAGCCGCTTTGCACGACTGATGGCTCGGAACGCTGTCGCCGTGGTCGTCGCCGTAGTCGCTGGTGTTGCTACCTTCTTGCTGACAAGCATATTTTCAAGTCAGACTCCAGTGCGACAATCGTCGCACTTGCCGGAGGTCAACGCATCGACAGAGAAGCTTCTCTATAGCCCCGACGAACTCAGCGTTGATGTGAACCATACTCCGTCTACCCACGCTAATTGTTGGACATTGTCAATCGCTTCACCTAGGCCCGATGCATACAGATGTATGATTGGAAATTACATCTATGACCCGTGCTTCGCCAGCGAACTTCTAAAGCCTACTGTTGTCTGTCCCACAGCGCCATGGCGTAACGTTGCGTTCACGGCCATTCCTACATCGCCATTGTCAGATATCGATAAGGGATTGACCCAACAGGAGGTGGCGCTTGACAGAGGTGCTCACCCGCGCCCTATACCCAGTAACGTCACATCAAACCCAAACTATGTATGGGCGCTGAAGTTGAGTAATGGCGTCGGCTGTTTTAAGGCGACCGGAGCGTCAGGTGGTATAGCCTCCTTAAACGCGACATTCGATTGCACGAATGGTGGGCAATTAGAAGGTGCCATCGATACGGCTAACGTTCTTTGGACTGCAGTCTATTTTCCACCGGCAACGCATGTAGCAATACAGATGCCTATAGCTGAGGCGTGGTTCTAATAATGAATGCTTATTAATTGGAACACCGAAGAGGTTCCTGCCCTGAACGTGATATCGGAAATAAAAAATAGAGGTCAGCGCGGTGCTGTGGTCATACCAGTAGGTATAACTGCGCTGGTTCGCTCCAACGACTCAAGGGCTAGTGTCAGGTGTTTGTTTCATATCGATATTGGTTGACGTCTTTACTTTTTTGGATGAACCAGATAGGAATCACCACACCGAGCTGGGCTCAGAGAAGTAACTCAAGCGGCGCGATCAGCCATGGCCACTCAAGAATAATGATCCGGTTGGTGAGAACTCTTTTCCTTAAGCGATATAGGCAGCCCTCAAACTCTGTCCGAACAGGCCACTCGGACGCCGCAGCACACCCTATCACGTTAGGCTCAAATTACCATAGGCAACCGGATAGGCAACCGGCAAAACGATACTCGGGGCTTCTTGCCATCAAATAGTGGCTATGGCCTGCTGATTTGTGGTGGAGGTGAAGGGACTCGAACCCTCGGACCTCTTGACTGCCAGTCAAGCGCTCTACCAGCTGAGCTACACCCCCAGAGGTCGTGCCTGTTAGTGTAGCGTCTGGTGGACAGCGTCAGGCCCGTGAGCAGCTCGGGTTGGGAGACGAGCCTGGTC
>JAJZXI010000084.1 GCA_021806545.1 Actinomycetes bacterium
GCTCTCGATATCTGCTTGGCCATTGTCATTGCCTCTTCCTCCAAAGAGTAGATGTACAATGGGGTCAACAGGGGCCAAATATTGAAAATTCCTGAATTAGAGCAAATTTATGGCTAGGGACACTAGTGATCGACCGGGAATATGGGGAGGCTGGCCAGATCGGATATCGGATGCAAGTCACTCAGGTAAGGGACACGCGCTAGATCCAGCCATTGCGAAGCTTGCGGAGTATTCATCCGCGGGGGCACCGTCCGGCCAACGCCGTGGCTGAGAGCGGTGCATCCTTGCATTTGGTGAGGGTCCTCTACGGTGGAGAGGGATCGGGCTCCAGGGGCAACTCGCACGGTTATCGCCTCATTTTGCTAACGCAATCGAAGACGAGGGATCGGTGGATGATATGGAGTGGCACAACGGCATTCCTTGCGTCGCGCAAAGTACGATGCAGCGGACGCAGTGGCACCGCGTTGTGTGTTGATCCGGTCCGCACGCTGCTAAGTGGTGACGTTGGATCGAGACATCACGATAACAGTGGGACGCACGACAGTAAGTGGTGCCGAGGCCGCGTGCGCTGCCAGAGGTTTGGCTGGCACAGAGCACGCGCCGGTTTGCCGCACTACGTCCTTGAGGCTGCGTGCGATTCGGCGACAGCCACGTCGGAGGCGGCAGTGGTTGGGTCGGAGTAGTCGTTTGACGAGAACTATAAGGATAGTAATAAAAACTATCGACGATGTACCAGTGGTAGCGAAGCATTTTGCGGACTGTCCTTGGGAATGGTCTGAGCTGATGAAGCTTTTGGAGCATTGCTCGGTGCATCCAGATGACTGTGGCTGTCCAGGAGCGTCTGCCTCAACGACACGAGTTCTCTGTTGCCTTTCTTGGGCCTTGATGCCATCTTGTGGCGCCTTGGAGGTTTGACCAATCATGTGCGCGAGTGAGGCGTCATGGTATCTGGTCCTGAAAAAGGCAGGTCAGCGCCCTCATAGTGATTGCATGATCACAGAAGCTTGCGGGCATGACGCCGTTCGCGGATGATCAAGACGGCGGGGGAAGCCTTGAGGTCGATGCGACGGCTTCGGGGGGAGTGTGGTGCGACAGCGACAAGATTGCTCACCTGGCAGGGGTTGTCTTCGACGAAGAGTGCTCCTGTGTCGCTGCTTGCTGGAGGCGGATGGGGGATCTCTCGACTACTACTAGAGTGATAGATATGACAGAACATATCACGCAAACAATACGGCATAAGGGAGCCGCAGCTGCGGTAGTCATTAGTATCGCCGTGTCGATGGTGCTCGCAGTGCATGTCTTCCATCAGTCGGCGGCGTTGGTGCCGGAGATGGGCGCGGTCGGTTCTGGGCTTCTATTCTTTAGGAATCGCGCGTGGCTCGATCAGTTGATTCCGTTCTACTCCTATATTGTGCTCGCGGCGATATTTGGACTTGGGATGTCGATGTATGTGGACGCACCGATCGGGTTGAAGATCTTCCTTGCGCTTGGTATTGTGTTTACGGGCCTGATACTGCTGAAGGTGCCGGCGCTGCCAGCGCTGTCCGCTGGGCTTTTGCCGATTTACCTAGATATCCATTCCTGGTGGTATCCCGTTGCTGTGGCATCGCTGATGGGTATTGAGGCACTAGTTGCATTGGTTTGGTTGAAACCGAGCTTTCGGCGGGATCGCGCCACCCACTGGCAGTTCGAGCATGTTGGCAAGGTCAGCGGATCGTTGATCGTGGCCCTGCTGGTGATGGCGATTGTTGGAAGTCCACTCGTTATGGTGCCACCCCTGTTGGTGGCGATGTCTGAGCGCGCCCAACACCTTTCCAGAAGTCGCGTGGTACTCGATGACCTTGTTACGATGATTTGGTTGGTCACTCCGTTCGAACTATCTATCGTTCTATTGCTCCTGACTCATGACCCATATGTTGTGGTCATCTCCCTTCTGGTTGCCTACGTCGGATCGAGTGTTTTGAAGAAGCAGATTGGCCCGGTGTTTGCTCTCGCCATGGTGCCGTTGCTCTTTGGTTATGCGACCGACGAACGGTTGATAGGATTTGCGTTGATCGGATCTGCGGTGGCCCAGTTCAGCCCGCTTATAGCGGCGAAGATTGTGCGTATGTTGAACTCAGCTCGAGCAAGTATTGCCCAATAGGGGGACGGGGTGCGAGATAGGGTGGCGGCATCAATCAGCTGGACCTCTTCGTTATCCATTTCGTGAACTGCTTTGGAAGTCGTCGTTACGCGCAATCCGGATGGGTTTGTGTCACGACGATGGTGTGAGGTAAGTGTATTCGTGACACCAGAGGGCCGGAGCCGGGAGGAAGCACCTCCCGGCTCCGGTGGGCCAGAGCGTAGCGCCGGGGAGACCTACACGCCATGGCGCAACACAGTCTGGCCCGTGGATCAGGCTAATTGTCAGTTTGAGGATGCTAGCAGACCGTGAGGGTCGAGGACGAATTTCTTTGCTACGCCACGATCAAAGTCCCGGTAACCTTCAGGGGCACTGCTGAGCGGTAATACGGTAGCATTGACCGCCTTTGCGATGTGACACTTGTCGTGGAGGATTGCCATCATGAGTTCGCGGTTGTAGCTCATCACTGGACACTGTCCCGTTGCAAACGAGTGGGACTTTGCCCAACCGAGCCCGAGGCGCACCTTGAGCGAACCGATTTTCGCATCATCATCGATGCCACCAGGGTCGCCCGTAACATAGAGTCCGGGTATGCCGAGTGAGGCGCCTGCTCGCGCCACCGTCATGATATCGTTGAGGACAGTGGCCGGTGCCTCTCCCGCGCCGGCGCCGTGCCCCTTCGCTTCGAAGCCGACGCAGTCGACTGCAGCGTCAACCTCTGGCTCACCAACGAGTTCGGCGATCATATCCGCAAGCGAAGCGTCGTTGCGGAGGTCCACCGTCTCGCACCCGAAGCTTCGTGCCTGTGCGAGTCGGTCTGGGTTCATGTCGCCGACGATAACGACGGCAGCGCCGAGCAACTGAGACGCGTGCGCCGAGGCCAGGCCGACAGGGCCGGCACCTGCGATGTAGACAACCGATCCCGTCCCGACACCGGCCTTGTAGGCACCGTGATAGCCGGTCGGGAAAATGTCCGATAGCATGGTGAGGTCCAGGATCTTCTCCATTGCTTGTGCCTTGTCCGGGAACTTCAGTAGGTTGAAGTCGGCATAAGGGACCATCACGTATTCCGCTTGGCCGCCGACCCAGCCTCCCATATCCACATAGCCGTAGGCTGACCCAGGACGGTCCGGATTGACATTTTCGCAGATGCCGGTCTTGCGTTCCTTACAGTTGCGACAACGCCCGCACGCGATGTTGAATGGAACCGATACGAGATCGCCCACCTTGATAAATTCGACGTCAGGTCCGGCTTCGATGACCTCACCGGTAATCTCGTGGCCAAGCACCAGGTTTGCGGGAGCGGTCGTACGTCCGCGAACCATATGTTGGTCGCTTCCACAGATATTGGTGGATACCACCTTGAGTATTACCCCATGAGGGCACTTTCGACCGACGTTCGCTGGATTGACACCGGGGCCATCCTGGAGTTCCAACTTCGGATAGTCGATCGTCTGAACCTCAACTCTTCCTGGGGCTACATAAGCTACCGCTCGATTGCCTGCCATTACCTTTCCTCCTCAGTCATAGTCGCCTTGATTCAATACCGATCGCGCCTGACATTGAGGCGACCACGGCTCGGAAGGTGGGCAAGGCCGGCCCCACCTTCAGAGCTTTGCTACTCACGTTGGTGAACAGTGCCACCTCTGGCCTTCATTGCGATCCATGGGTAGATCCCAGCAACAGCGGCTGCCCCAACCAGTTGGGCCACAACGTAGACCACCAGGACGTTCCAGTGGAACGCGAGCCCGAAGGCGGCATCGGCGATCATCGGTCCTGCGGTTCGCGCTGGGTTGATGGCAGCGCCCGAGACGTTGCCGAGGAGAACGATGAGTCCCGCAATGTTCAACGCGATGATCAGGCCGGCCCAGCCACTTGGAGCCTTCTTGTTGATGGCCAACCCATAGACACCAAGAACCAAGGCAAATGTTCCTATCGCCTCTGCCACGCCTGCACGCCAGAGAGGTACGCCAGGGAATGGCCCCGGCGCACCCAGTCCGCCTATAGACCAGGCTTGGTGGCCATAGACTAAGGCGATCGTGAAGGCTCCCAGCGTTGCACCAATCAGTTGAGCTACCCAGTAGGCGAGTGCTTCTCGAATGGAGATGTACCCACGGAGGAGGAGCGCAAAGGTTACCGCCGGGTTGATGTGCGCTCCACTTACGTGGCCAAAGACGTAGACCATGGTCATGATCGCAAAGGCAAAGGCCAATCCGATGGCGAGCCAGTCACCCATGCCACCAAGGGCTCCGATGCCGATGTCGTTCGGGTTGCCAAAGGTGGGTGCCTTGTGTCCGAGAATGAGAGCCACAGCTGCGGTCCCAGCTCCAACGAAGACGAGGAAGAAGATGCCGAGTGCCTCGGCACAAGCCTTCTGTAGTAGCGACCACTGCTCGTCTTCCATGGGGCGCTCCCTTCAAATATCACCGGCAAGGGATGATGGGTGTCCGCAGAACCGCTAACTGCAATTGCGCTGAGCGGGTAGAAGCAACCCTAGGCCCGGAGTTCGAGGGACGACAGAGGATAACGGGTAGTTTCGGGCTATCGATTGGCTAGTAGCCGATAACACGATGGAGACTTCTGTAGAAGCGTTCGGTACCGTTAGAGTTGGGTAGGTCGAGATATGTCTGCGGTTTTGTGACGAATGACGGCGCGTCAAGCTCCCGCTGTCAGCGGCGATCGACCTGTCTGAGTGGCGATGCAACGATGGACTATCGAGCGGTGGCGCTTCTTGGTCTTCGATGTCCTCTCGGCCCGGAGGTGGCGCTGCGCGCTGCTACGGTCACAAGGGGGAGAATCACTGGTCGCGCCCAGTTGGCGCTCGGAGTTTTGGCAGATGCAGCGAGCGACACCTATCTCCTCAGGCGCCCTTCTCGGGATGCGCAATCATTCGTTTGCCGCGCGGAAGGGCTGGGTGAAACATTCAGGCCCTATTTTCGGGCACAAGGGTGTGCTAGCATCGTGTTGTGATGAGGCACGAGAGGAGGCATCGTGACGCGATCCTTCACAGTTATGCCGGTGACAGATCCGATCGACAGGGTTTCAGCGGATGTCGCGGCGAGAGTTCATCCGAGGCAGCGCATGCTCAAATATCTACTACCCGAGGTGATCTTCGGTATCGGATCGCTATCTGAGGTAGGGAACGCGCTCGAGCGCACGGGTGCTCTGCGCCCCCTTCTCGTCACAGATCCTGGCATTGAGGCCGCGGGCTGGGTGGATCGTACCCTTGCCTACATCGGTCATTGCGGTTTCGAGGTTGCCGTGTGGGACGGAGTGAGTTCTAATCCCAAGGATATCGAGATTGAACGTGGATTTGAGCGCTTCCGTGAGTTGGGCTGTGACGCAGTCGTTGCGGTTGGTGGTGGCAGCCCCATCGATGCCGCCAAGGCAATCGCCGTGCTCAGTACCAACGGAGGCAGCATCATTGACTACGAAGGCGTTGGGCGGATTGGATCGCCAGTTCCTCCTATGGTCGTGTTGCCGACGACAGCTGGGACTGGCGCTGATGTTTCGCAGTTCTGCGTCGTGACGGATACGGCCCGGCGACTCAAACTGACGATCGGGGGTCGCGTCTTAGTCCCTGACGTATCCATCACCGACCCATACCTTTTGACCACAATGCCCCTGGAAATTGGGGCGTATACCGGCATCGACACCCTTGTCCATGCAATCGAGGCCTACGTGTCCAAGGGTGCCAGCTTTCTGAGCGACTCCCACGCCCTGTGGGCAGTCCGCAACATCGTCAAGTATCTCCCTATAACCCTCGATAGGCCCGATGATCTGGCCGCCAGGGAGGGAACGGCGCGGGCAAGCCTACAGGCAGGCATCGCGTTTTCCAATGCCCTTCTTGGCGCTACGCATGCCATTTCACACCAGATTGGCGGTTGGCTCGATCTACACCACGGTCTCGTGAACGCGATTTTGCTTCCACACGTGATTCGCTTCAATGGCGAGACACATCCACGTCGCTACCTCGATATCGCGGAAGTACTCGGGATTGAGACGGATCTGGTGAATCCGCGCTATACCGTCGAGGCTCTCGCCGATCGAGTTCGACAGATTGCCGCCGACGCCGGTATTCCAAGCGATCTGAGTTCAATCGGAGTAGTGAAGGAGGATATTCCGATGTTCGCGGAGAACGCGCTCCATGACGCGTATATTACGGCGAATCCGCGACCCCTGACCGTAGAGGACGTCTATGAAATCTGTGTCGCCGCACTCTGAGGTTCTTGCCGTCGGGCTGACTGCGGACAGTACTGCGATGCCAGGTGCTGGCGAGCTAGCGGATGATGCGTGGTTTGAGCATCTCACGGGAGTGCGCTCGGGCAAGCCAAGCTTTTATGCTGCTTGGCGTCGTAGCGAAGCTGATCTCGAGCGATCGATGACTGCACTCCGTGAGATCTCGACGGCACTCTGTAGCACTGCTGGCGGGGCACATGAGTTGAGTAGAGCGGTAGCCTTGGCCGCCGCACACCATTTCGATGCCGATTGCTTTGCGATCATTCCTGACAGTGGGCGAGCGCGATACGGGTCCTTTGAGACCGTGGCGCTTGTAGGAGGAGTGGAGAAGGCCGCTGAATTCACGACCCTACCGGTGCTCGTGAAACGTCTTGCCTCGGCTGCAGCGGAGTTGACCTGCCCGGTGCTGCTGATCGAAAACTCCGATTGCATCATTACCATCGAGGATGCCGAAGTCGGAGCCTCGTGCAATGGGCTTGCCGTTCCATTGGCTGCCGACGATAGACGGGGCGGAGGCTTGGTGGTGTTGCCCCATCGCCCCTCAATCATTGACCGTGCAGACGTCGCGATCGCACAGACACTCGCTCAACAGCTCGTGGTAGCGTTGCACAACGCTGCCTACCACCAGGAGAGCGAAGACCTCCGCAGGGAGGTCGCACGAGAGAGGCGGGATGCCAACACGAAATCTCGCGAGCTTGAGGCTCAGAACCGACGGCTTGAAGAGACCAGACTCGAACTCTCTCGAGAGCGACAACAGCGCCTGATTGCTGCTGAGCGTGCGCGAATTGCTACGGAGTTGCATGACAGCGTTGTCCAGCACTTGATAAGTATTGGGATGAATCTAGAGTGGTGCCGACGCTCAACGGAACTAGGGACGGCGTTGTCCGACAGACTTGCATCGACTCATGAGCTCAGTAAGACGGCGCTCGGACGGGTGCGCACTACAATCTTCGAGTTGTCATGCATGACGGGTGATAACCAGGACCTTTTCAGTGCACTTGGAGGTCTAGCTCGGATGTTGGGAGCCCAAGTTCGGGTTATGGTGTACCACAACGGTGACCTTGACTTTCTGTCTCCAGCAGAAGAGCACAGCGCTTTTCATTTCGTCCAAGAGGCTATTTTCAACGCAATGCGTCACGGAAATGCAAAGAACGTCTGGGTAGGTCTACAGGGCTCAACCCAAACATTTCGGATTACCATTGATGACGATAGCTCCTCTGATTATCGGGAATTGTCGCTGCTCCTACGCCAGGGATACCAAACTTCGAGTGGGATAGACGGGATGCGAGCGCGGGCGTCGGAACTCGGTGGTGTTATCCAGGTGCAGCCTAGGCCCGGTGGTGGCATCCGCCTTATCCTTGCCGTGGGCAACAGCGTTCATCAGAGTGACAGAGCGTCGCGGTCATGAGTCTCTCCTGTGGGTTGACGCGAGTGGTTATCGTCGACGACCACGCCATTGTTCGTCGTGGTGTTCAGGCAGTCTTGGAGTTGGAGTCGGACATTGTAGTGGTTGGAGAAGCGAGCCACCAGCGAGAAGCGTTGGATGTGATAGCAGATGCTGTCCCTGACATCGTCTTGCTGGATCTCAAGCTGGGAGGCACGGATTCGAACGAGGGATTCAGTCTGTGTCACGACATAGTAAGCGCATTTCCAATGACGAATGTCGTTATCTTCTCGGCCTTTCTCGATCGACGCTTACTCCTTGAAGCGATACGCCTTGGGGCGAGAGGGTACGTACAAAAGGACGTCTACGTCGATGAACTGCTGCGGATCGTTCGAGCAGTCCATGCGGGTGAGGTTGGCTACGACAACCAGGCCGTTGGGTTGCTAGTGGGTTCGGTCGGCGCTGGGATCGAGGATGAGCCGCCGTCTTTGTCTGAGCGCGAAATTGAGATCATTCGTCTGGTCGCCCAGGGATTTAGCAATCCGGAGATTGGCGAGCAGTGCTTTCTGAGTGAAAGTACAGTCAAATACTACCTGCGACGTATCGGTAGAAAGCTCGGCGTGACGCACCGGGCGGAGATTGTGTTTGCTGCGACAAGGCTTGGTCTTGTCTTGGACTGACAGGATGGATGGTTGGTAGTGTTACGGAGTTGGACACAGGGGTAGTGTGCGCCCGAGCTCCTGTGGGTGTCGGTGAGTCCTCCAGGGTTATTCTCCAGCTTGCACAGTTCGTGGTGGCTGGTAGTGGCGCCAGTTTCCGGCTTGAGCGAAGCAGCTGACTCCGGTCGGCACATGTCAAGAGATTAGTCAGCTTGCCAGCGCTACGGGGAGTGTCTTTGCGCACCGGGCTGCTGTCAGCGGAGGTGATGGATGCCTCTGCGTCGAGCGTTCAGTAACGGGACGAGTATCCGTTGATTGTTCGGTGGTGCAAGTGCCTTAACGCGTGGATATTCAGGGAGACGATCACAGGTGTGCGTGCTAGATAGCCACGGATTTACCCGTCGTGTCGGCCCGACAACTGACCAGCGACCAAACTTGCAACCGAGACGTGCACCTGCGTAGAATTTGGCTGTTGGTTTCTGGCGTTCTTGATCGCTACCGCGGTGAAGAGGGTACGGAGGCGGGGAGGAGTTCACTATGGCAGGACCATCCGGATCGCAGGGTGCGTACGCCTGTCCCGCGATTCTCCGGCGAGTATCGACGCTGGCGCTCATCACCACATATCTGCTGATCGTGCTTGGTAGCACGGTACGGGTAACGCATTCGGGGATGGGATGTCGCAGCTGGCCGCTGTGCGACGGCCACCTTGCCCCTCTCGATAACTTTCATTCGGCGATCGAGCAATATCACCGCTATGGCGCCGCAATCGTCAGCGTCTTGGTATATTACACCGGCTTCCTTGCATGGCGGCACTGTCGGCATCAGCGCCGAGTGTTCATCCCAGCGGTCATTTCGTGCGGAGTCATCCTGCTCCAAGTTGGGCTTGGCGCTCTGACGGTCCTAACACACAATGCTCCTGTCACGGTGGGCATGCATTTGCTTGGAGGGGTACTCGAGCTAGGGATTGTGACGGTTGTGGCAATCACTGCTCATGGGAAAGCTCTTTACCAGTCTGACCGAGTGTTCCCATCTTCCGGGGTTGCCAAGAGCGCCGTTGTCAGATGGAGCCTTCTTGCCGTGCTGCCAACGCTCGGAATTATCATCACCGGTTCGATCGTGGTGAATTCTCATGCGGCGCAAGCATGTCCCCAGTGGCCCTTCTGTTCGTATGGTGCAGCACCAGCAAGACTGGTTGATTTCCAATATCTCCATCGCGCTACGGTGCTGGTGGGTGGCTTGTTGCTCCTGGTGTTCTTCGTGCGAGCCTGGAATGGTTGGCGGTCCTTAGGTGTCGGCCCCCTCATCGTTGTTGACATTGCGTTGTTTGGGATTCAAGTGGTAGCTGGAGCGCTGTCGGCGGTGCTACGAGCACCTGCGGACATCCAGGATCTTCATCTCGCGATAGCCGCCTTATTCTGGGCAGGAATCATCGCACTTGTCAGCATGGCTTGGGATCGAACATCCAATTTGGAGCGGGCTGACGGAGATCGTGAATTTCGGGTACTCGAGAAATGAGCCGCTGCTAAATTGGCTTTAGCAGCTGACAAGGCTTGCAAATAAGGCGCGGTTCGTGCCGCTTTATTGATTAGTGCTGTAATCTACTAATCCAGGCTCTACCGCGGATCATGGTTACCGCAGGATGTCCGGGAAGTTGCAATTACCTTTAAGGGATATCCATCTGAGCCGACTACTCTGGTGGGATGAGCGATCGCCCCAAAGGTGGAGTGCACTACCCACGCTCGACCGGAGAGTTCCAGTCGTGGTTCGGAACCGATGCTGACTGCCTCGACTACCTTGCCTGGCTGCGCTGGCCGAAGGGCTTCGTTTGCCCGCAGTGCGAGAACCCGAGTGGATGGGCCGTGGTCGGGGGGAGCTTCAAGTGCGCGAGCTGCAAGAAGGAGACGGCCGTGACGGCAGGCACGCTGTTCGACCGACGCAGGACGCCGCTCACGGTGTGGTTCGCGGTGTGCTGGCAGTTCGCGACCGCGAAGGACGGGGTCTTTAGCGCAAAGCCTGCAGCGGACCCTTGAGTTCGGCTCCTACCAGACGGCCTGGGCGATGCTGCACCGGCTCCGCGCGGTGCTCGTCCGTCCCGGGCGCGACCGGCTCAGCGGCACCGTCGAAGTCGACGAAACCTACTTCGGTGGCGAGGAACCCGGACTGCGCGGCGGCCGCCAGAAGGGCAAGAAGGTCCTGGTCGGCGTGGCCGTTGAGCTCCGAGAGCCCCGAGGGCTCGGTCGGTGCCGCATGGCGGTGCTCGCCGACGCGTCTGCGGCCTCGCTCGAGCGCTTCGTAACCGAGAACATCGAAGCGGGGTCGACGCTCGTCACCGACGCCTGGTCCAGCTATCCGCCAGCCGTCCGAGACCGTTACGCCCACAAGCCGATCAACGTCAAGCGCAGTGGGCAGCCCGCCCACGTCGTGCTCCCGGTTGTGCACCGGGTCGCCTCCCTCGCCAAGCGGTGGCTCGCGAGCACTCATCAGGGTCGCTTTGACGAAGCTCATCTCTCGAATTACCTCAACGAGTTCGTCTTCCGCTTCAATCGCCGACGCTCGACGAGCCGAGGGCTTCTCTTCTACCGACTGCTCGAGCTCGCCGTCGACCACGATCCAGTGCGCTACCGGCAGCTCGTCGCCAACTCCAAGTCGAAGAAGGTGCCACCCGTGCCGCCAGGGAGACGGGGGCATCCCCCGAGCCTCGACCGGTCTCAAGCAGAACGCCCCTGGAGATCGGCCCCCTGACCAGGAGGAGTCGGCTCAGATGGATATCCCTTTTACCTTTAATCATCAGACGGAGCGTGCCATGACTATAGATAGAAATATGATTGCTCCCACCAGGAACCCACACCCGAGCGAAAACAGCAAACGCTGTATCGCCTTGCTGTGGTCCAAAGTACGAGACACCGCGAATCCAATCAGAACTACGACCAACAATCCAGCTGCGATGCCAGGTAGCAAGTCGCATAAAACAACTCCGCTGAAGGTCGACAATGCCGCAAGTAGAAAGTTGGCCGGGTGTCGTCGAACCCACTGAACCGGCGTGGTTCTATGGTCATTCTCATGACCCACATTTAGTTGCATAACTTCTTCTTTCTTTAAAGCCTCCGAGTCCGTCAGCTAAGACTCCTGCAAGTCTATGTGATCCGAACGGAATGTAACCGGATGATGCGTATTGCCGTGGAGCCACCGGCATTGAGGCCTGCTTTTTTCGGGGTGCTGAACGTTGCTGTGGCTGAGGGGGGGGAGCACCGCGTTCAAGGGACTGTCTGTCCGTGGCTTACAGTAGTTATGTTGTTGGGAGCTGGTGAATGCGACATGAGCCCCACCAAGTTATCATCACTTGCTCTCAAGATGGGGTCTTTGGTCATAGCACTCCAGGAGGGACGGATTGTCTGTACAATGCGAGTGCACTCATGAGGATCGAACACATGTTTGGCGAGAGCCAGCCTGACGCCAGATCGCCAGTCTGGCTGATGAGCAAACTGAACGTGATTGCATTTACAATGTTGAGTGGCTAGCGGTAGTTGTGGTTGTTGCAGTCGCTCGTGATGCATCGATTACAAATCGCCCAGGCACGTCGGAGTTGATGGACTTGTTCACCCTAAGGCCAGCTGAGGCCGCTTATCTGCGACGTTTCTTCTTGAATCACCTGTTTCGTTTGGGAGACTTTGACCTTAGG
>JAJZXI010000085.1 GCA_021806545.1 Actinomycetes bacterium
ACACGCTTGGCGACCAAGGACTGCTCGGCTCTTCGTGTCGGTGTGAGCACACTTTGAACAACGCAGACTCGCGTAGGCGAGGTCAACGAAGATGAGTTCGACTGGACTCGTGGTGTTGGTAGCTTTGTTGGTGAGTCGCCCCCGGTACAGGCCCCAGCGCGGATCGAGAATGACACGGTTGAGGCCAGTTGTCTGGCTCACGTTCGTACTAGGACTATCGATAGTTCGGGTCATGCTCTTGACCTTGAGATCTTCTCGCGCGATCAGGTCGTAGCTACGAACCAGCTCGATTGCCATCGTGGCGATCCAGTCCCTGTGCCGGTCAAACTCTTTGGCTGAGAGCTTGGCAATGGCGAGCTGCGTTGCCACCACCGCTTCCTTCGTTGTTCGTCTTTTTAGAGCAGCTCTAACAGGTTGACAAGCTGGCCGGTTGACAACGTTGTCGTGTAGACGACCCCCATGTCCAAGCCGACGATCGCACCAGTTGGGGTGAACCAACAACCTCTATCCTGGGCTATCTCTCGCGGGATCTTGACGGGCGATGGGGACAATGGTATGCCGCCACGTCGGCAAAGTGCAACCAGTTGGCGATTCACCGCCACCCTGCCCTCTCGCTACGGTCACAACGGGTCAGACTCATTCTCGAGCCAGGAGCCCTTCGATGAGTCCGCTCGGGCGACCAAGCTCTAAGAGGTAACCAGCAATCACTACTGCCGCCGCGGAGTAGGCACTCTCCTCATCTGCTGGGAAGCTGACTCTTTGGGGCAATACCCAGCCTGTAAGATATCCTCCGTCTGGGCACCGCAGCTGCTCGATATCGCCGAGCAAACGCCTGGCTAGCGCGAGATCGCCAATACGAATCAACGCCATTGCCGTCTCCGCTGTCTCCGCCGTCGTTACCCAACGGCTCTCTGCAATAGCTTGGATGCCCTCGCCTGCAATCCAATGGTCCTCTAAGAAGAGTCTCATCCTTGCGCGTGCAGTAACTTCATCGTACACCCCAGCCAAGACCGGGTAATACGCGTCCATCGCCCATGCATCCTTGGCAAGAAATCGACTTGCGGGGTCACGAATGAAGCTGGCCAACGCTCCGTACGACTCCTTGATCTGGGGGCGATTGCGACCCATCAACGCATCCACTGCCTCCACTGCCTCCAGCGAGATCAGCATCGCGGACGATCCTGCCAGCAGCGAGCCGTCCATAGGAGTGCGATCTGGACTGAGCGCCCACGGGAAGGAGCCATCGGGGCGCTGTTGACGAAGAACGAAATCAACGGTTACATCGAAGGTTCTCAAGAGTCGCCGAACGTTACCCGCGTCCCGTGTTCCGACCAAATATGCAAGCAGCCCCACCGAGGGGTAGAGACAGTTATTGAGATCGATACGTGGCTCGAGCACTGCAGAACTGGTGTAGAACTGGCAATAGGAACCATCTCTATTGACGGCCCGTGCCAACCATTCAAGCCCATGAAGCGCTTCGAGCGGGCGCCGCCCGAGCGCGAGCGCGATGACTGCCTCCGTATGATTCCACGGGTCAGCATGGTGCCCGGCTGCCCACGGTATCATTCCTCGGCGATCCTGCAGCGTGCAGATGCTATCCAAGGCGCGCTCGCGTCCCATCATAGATTTCCACCACCCCTGAGATATACGACAAGGCTCTTGCCCAGCACAGGATTCACCAGGGCCTCGACCCTACTCAGAACGTTTGAACGACCCATCAACTCACGGACCAACATTCGCTCATACCAACGCACCAGCCAAACTCTCGCGGAGTCCTCGACCCCAAAGAAGGACTTCAGCCACCAATACGGGCTGTGAAGACCGTGGCTATGGTGCATTCTCTCGACAACAAATCCAGCCCGTCGGGCTAATGAGCGTAGCTCTCGCCGTGTGAAGATATGAATGTGGCCGCCGGGCACGCGGTGGTACTCCATGGACAAGAGCCAGTTGACGGCCTCAGGCGTGAAGCGTGGCACCGAAACCGTTACGAGCCCTCCTGGCCTCACGATCCGAGCGCACTCGTAAAGGACCAGCTGGGGGTCGAGAACATGCTCGAGCACCTCCGATACGATGACCAGGTCAAAGCTTGCCCGAGTAAAGGGAAGGTGATGGGCATCGAGCTGTACGACACCACCGGACGCCGTGTGAACCTCTGGCGACAGATCGCCGGCGACCACCCACGCACCCTTGGAGTCCAAAGCTCGAAGGTGTCGACCACTCCCCGCTCCGAGGTCGAGAACTTTGAGGCGCTTCACATCGCCAAGCACACTCCAGCGGAAGCTGATCACTTCGTCATCTCAATCAGCGCTTGGTAATGCGTGACACTCGTCAGCGCGGTTTGGCGCCACGAGAACCGCGCGATTGCGCGCTCCCTCGCATACAACGCCCGTTCAAACGCAAGTGGCCCCGCTGCCAGAACGGCCTCTATCGCCTCAGCAAGGGCACGTGCAGAGCCAGGCATCGTCATCGCACCGGCATCCCCAACCACCTCCGGCAATGCACCCCCACGAGAGGCAACCAGTGGTACCGCGCACGCCATCGCCTCCACCGCTGGCAGTGAGAATCCCTCGTAGAGCGAGGGCACAACGGCGACGCTGGCTCGAGCATAGACAGCAACCATCTCTTCGCGCGAGAGAGCGCCCGTTACTGTCACCCTATCGCGGAGTCCAAAGCGATCGAGAAGCGACGGAAGCTCTGTGGAGTTTTGATGCGGACCCATGATGATAAGCTGTGTGTGGGGTAGCAGGCTGATCGCCTCGATGAGGTATCGCAACCCCTTCAGCGGAACATCGGCGCTCGCGGTGGTGCAAACCAGGTTCGGCTCACGCTGAATCTCCGGATGGGGTGCGTACAGGTCCGTGTCGACACCGATCGGGACGATGGCAATTCTCCGCCGATCGATACCGAGTTCTCTCGAGAGATCCCCGGCTGACGACGCCGAGACGGTGAGGACGCGCGCCAACTTTCTCGCGACGGCGACCTGCATTGGAATAAAGCTGTAGAAGCGATGCAGACCAAGACGAGCGTGTAAGGACGGTGCTGCCTCAAGCGCCAACCGTCGATCGATGCTGATGGGATGATGAATTGACGCTACCACCGGCATACCTTGGTCCACGAGTCTCGCCAGCGACCAGTTGAGCGACTGGTTATCGTGTATCACGTCAAACCCACGCAACTCGTGAAGATGCCTGCGAAGTCGCCAGCCAAAGCCCTTCGGGTCGGGAAACGCGCCCGTGCCCATCAAGCCGACCTCCAAGAGGTCTTCGATGTTGTGCAACTCCGAGAGCTTCGGGATCCGAAATGGGTCCGGCTCCCGCAGGAGGTCGAGCCCGGGAATCTTATGTAGTACTACCCGAGGATCAAGCTGAGGATACGGAGGTCCAGAAAACACCTCCACCCGATGGCCCAGCCGCACAAGCTCTCTCGTCAAGAACGCAGTATAAACACCCTGCCCGCCGGAGTGAGGGTTGCCACGGTACAGGGTAACGGCCACCCTGAGCCGGTCACTCATTCGCCACGGCAGTCATGTTACTATGCGGTCTCACAAGGCCTAGCTTACCGCTCGTAACCCCAGTCGCTCTGTCACCCGCAATGCTCGTCGAATTCAGCGATGCGTGCTACACTTATCCATCTGATGGAGCAACTCCTATGGTTTACCGAGGTCGTCCGCAACCCTGTCTTTGTGCAAGGCTCTGAGCTCGGCAAAGTTGAGGATGTGGTCATCCGACTCGAGGAGTCGGCATACCCCGTCCTCACAGGATTTCTCGTCTCGGTCAACGACACCTCGATCTTTGTCTCTAGCGATAAGCTCAGCGTTCTCTCCGAGGAGTCGATCGCGACCGACCAAGCGCTCGCCGAGTTCACCCCGTTTGAGCGGCGCCCTCAGGAGATCCTCATCGAGCGCGACCTGCTCGATCACCATCTGATCTGGGCGAAATCGAAGCTTCGACCGCGTCTCGTGAAGGCCAAGGACGTCGGCTTCTACCGTGACACAGCGACGTGGAAGGCGGTGTCGATCGATGTCGCGACCGCTCACCGCAGCAGGTGGTTAAAGGCCAAACGTACTTCAGACGGACACTCCCAGGTCGATTGGCTCGATCTTGTGCCACTCGTCGGACACGTTCCTACCGCTCGTAAACGCCTTGAGCTGCGCAGTATTCGTAAGCTTCATCCGGCCCAATTAGCCGATCTACTCGAAGAGGCGTCCGAGGTCGAAGGACAGGAGATTCTCGGAGCTCTGCAAGCCGATCCCGAGTTCGAAGCCGACGTCGTCGAGGAGCTGGCTCCTGCACGCCAACGCGATGCGATTCGCCACCGAACCGATGATGAGGTCGGCGAGCTGCTCAGTGAGATGGAGCCCGATGACGCTGTTGACCTACTCCTTAGCCTCGACCAGGAGCGTCGTGAGTCCGTTCTTGCAGCCGTTCCAGCTCCCGCTCGGGAACCTATCAATCGTCTCCTGCACTATCACCCTGAGTCGGCTGGGGGCCTCATGACCACCGACGTCATCTGCTTCAGTCCAACGACGACGATCGCGGAGGCCTGCGAGAAGCTCAGAGGTCGTGAGGCGTTGCCACACAACCTGTGGTCAATGTTCGTCACCGATCGTGACGGGCACCTGTTGGGGCAGGTCGCGATATCGGCGCTCATCAGTGCAGATCCGAGTGACTCCTTGGGGAGCCACGCAACCACAGAGCCCCCCGTCGTAAGGCCCGACTCCGATCTCAGTGAGGTCGCCGTCCTCATGGCCGACTACAACCTGGCAGCGCTCGCAGTCGTAGACGAGAGTGGGGTCCTTCTCGGTGCAGTAACCGTTGACGATGTCCTCCCACGAACCATTGCTCCTGGCTGGAGAAGACGACAAGAGGCTCTCTCCGAATAGGCCGATCAACCCCATGACTCGGCTACGACATCGCCGCGTGGCCGCTGGATCTTCGGAGTGTCGACATGACGGACATACTCACCACAAGTAACTCGCGCCCTGGGGGTTCAGCCCGATCCCAACCGAACAAAACTGATGACCATCAACACGACCGCGACGATCAAGTAGACGCGCACGAAGAGTAAGACCATCGAGCGTCCCCTCGACTGCTTGGGTCGATGCAACAACGCTGAAGCCGGCATCGACCAAGTTACCCTTGCGACCTTGTCAACCCGCTCGTCGGGTCGTAACTTCAACTGATAGTACCCCACCCCAACGGTCACCAAAAATACCGGAATAAACGTTCCGATCAACAGCCCGGTTACCGGGACTCCCGGGATAACCGTCACGATCGTCAAGATCAGTGACAGTTGCAGCAACAGCGAGACGATGAAGGTGGCCAGGATATTGAGCCACGGAGGATTGATCCATGGACCCATGATCTCGTGATCGTTGCAGAGCAGGAGCAAGAAGAGTAACGCGCTTGGGAGCAGTACGCCAGCCAAGACCTGCACTGCGAGGTTCACAAGACTCAGTGGCAGCGTCGGAATGAGCACGACTCCCGCCGAAATTGCCACCAATACGACGTAGGAGGCGTAGAAGCCCTTCGCCTCACGCACGGGGGTGTTGAGTGACTGATCGACCCCGAAGAGATCTCCAAGCGCATAGGAGGTCGACAGTGTCACCGTGGCCGCTCCGATGAGCGAGGCCTCCAAGAGAATGATGGCGAAAATGATCCCGGCAACGGAGCCGGCATGACTGGCGAACCCAGAGGCGAGCGCTCCGGCATTCTGGAAGGCTCCAACCCTGAATCCGACGAACACCGCCGCTGCAGCGATCATAATGAAGGCACCGGCAACATTGGTGACAATCGCACCGAGAAAGGTATCGGCACGCTCGTACTTGATCCAACGTGGAGTAATCCGCTTGTCAACCACATTGGACTGCTGAAAGAACAGCTGCCACGGTGCGATGGTAGTTCCAACGATACCGATGATAAAGATGGTTGCAGTCGATGTGATGCCACCCTTGACTCCTGGGAGCAGCAGCCCCTGAACGACGCCTCCCGCGTGCCAAGGACTGAGCAGCACCAGAGGAATGACCAGAAGACTCACCAGCACCAGGACGAGCATGAAGCGCTCCCACCGCTCGAAGCGACCACTCGCCACCGCCCCGACCAGCACCAAGCCCATGACCGTAACAGCAACCGCCGGAGGTACGCCAAAGTACCCAAGTGCGTAGCGTACGCCGATGAACTCGGTGATCAGGGTTAAGAGATTCAGCACGAACAGGTCGACTACCGAAAAGGCAGCCCAAAAACGCCCAAATCGCTCTTTGAGCAACCTCCCATGCCCAACACCCGTCACCGCACCAAGGCGCACCACCATCTCTTGAGAGACCGCGAGCACGATCACAAGGACCGGCATCAGCCAGAGGAGTGAATACCCATACGCCTGACCAGCCTGGGCATAGGTGGTCACTCCGCCCGCATCGTTATCGCCAACCATCACGATGATGCCTGGGCCGATTACCGCAAGAAGAGCTAAGAGCTTCCGCTTGAGCGACGGTGACGAGCGAAGCTCGCTGAAGGTGATCTTGCCGAGGCCGCCACGGATGGCTGGCTCGTCACTTTCGACACGTGGGCCAAGGTTTTGCACAACACAGACCTCCTTCTGCCAGAGGGGACGCGACTTTGGTACTGAATTGGAGATGACCCGCTAGTTGCGAACCACAAACAACTGAGGGGCGGTACTTGGGGGTTCTGATCGCACCAATACCTCCTCTCCAAAGCGCCTGTGCCGGAAGGGCCTGTCGTCAAATTATGCAAGCATTTCGTCAACCACTCTAGTCGTGGCTGTCTTTGGCTCCTGCGTCCGACGACTTCATGCCGACGACTACACCTGCCTCTGCGACTACCGTACGCACGTGAACATCCTTGAAGCCGGCCGTCTCAAAGAGGTTGACCCAACGTTCCTTTGCAATTGGCTTCTCCTGGACCCGCAACAGATAGCGTACGGCATTCTTCGCTATGCGCCAGTAGCCGCCAATCCCCTTAGCTGCAAGAAGCTTGACCTTATCCATGATGACCTGACGGTCCTGAGTGGTACCACCTCGACCAAACATCATGTCACCAATAACCAGTCGACCACCCGGCTTGAGCCATCCGTAGCATAGCTGGACTACTCTGGCCTTGGCATCATCGTTGAGGTGGTGGAACACATAGTTAGAGACGATGAGGTCGACAGAGTTCCGCGCCAACTCGAGCCGTTCAAGAGGTGATACCTGGCCACGCACTCGGGAGAGGCCATCCTCTGCAGCTCGTGCCAACATCCGCTCAACCATGCGCTCGGAGATATCAACGCCGATCAACTCTGCAACCTGAGGCGCAAGCCGCAAGCTGACCTGACCGGAGCCGCATCCTAAGTCAAGCGCCAACATCTCCGGCCCTGGAGCTGCCTCCTCAATCACCGCGTCAATCACCTTGCCGAGGTTTGGTGAAGCCTCGTGCTCCCACGACTCGACACGGCGTTGCCACACAAAGTGTTGGATTCGTACCGTAAGATCCTCGAACGTACTCATAGTGGGCCCAGTCTACGTACCACGGAGGGCAGACCCCGCGTCCGGACTCATAACCTTATCCTCGCCACAGCTGCGCCGGACAATCGCATCGAGGTTCGGGACTGTCACAGAGCGCATCTGCACTGCTGACTCCAACGCTGCTCGGAACGTGAGACGCAGACTTCGCGATCACGAAATGACTCCCTACAAGGAGGTTCGTCAAATCCTGCCCTCAGGTTCTACCGACGCAACTGAGCGTCACCGGCACAAGTTGCAAGAGGCTTTGCCTCTTGTCAACCGTGTGCGGAGTAACTCTGAAAACCCAGTGTACAATTTTGCAAAGGTTTTTGGAGGCAGTGTAAGCATGTGTGCACGGTTCGAACAGCAACTTGGCCCGGCCGAGTGCCAGCTGCTGTTGGCCGAACTCGGCGTCATCATCACGGCACCTGAGCCGCAAGAAGAGACGATTCGCCCAACGGACTACGCCTACGTGGTCTCGAAGGACATGGCAACGCGTGCGACCTTTGGCCTTCGGCGACCTCGTGGACCCATAATTCTCAATGCCCGATCGGAGACGATCCACGAGCGCCCCACTTTTCGTCGTCTGCTCGACACTGGGCGCGCCCTGATCCCGATGAACAGCTTCTACGAGCCCGGGCCAGTGCTGTTTTCCCCATCGAATACCTCGTCGATGCTGCTGGCTGCGGGCCTTATCGATCTATCAAACCAAGCCTTTGTCATTCTCACTCGCGATGCAGACCGCTATGTCCGTCACTTTCACGAGCGGATGCCAGTGCTGTCGACCCCGGACGACGCACACACATGGCTCGACGATGGAGTCCTGCCCCGAGGCCTGATCCCGCTCAACAGCACGCCTGATCCTGCACCACGAGGCGCCTGGACGAGGCGTACTAAAACTCAGCCCGACGAACTTGGCCCTCTGTTTGAGCAAGGAAGGTTCGGATAGCTCGAGCAATGCCAAGACCATCCAGCCCCAGTTCGGTGAGCAAAACGTCGGCGTTGCCGTGAGGCAGGTAGTGGGTCGGAACCCCAAGATGACGGAACAGTACGTGAGGGTTGACAGCATGGACCGCTGCAGCGATGAATTCGCCGGCACCACCGTGGACCAGCCCGTCCTCAACCGTGATGACATAGTCGGCTCTGGCCAACCGCTCGACCATCGCCGTGGGGCACGGACGAATCACCCGAGGGTCTATGACCGTCACCTCGCGGCCATCTGACTCGAGCAGATCGGCAGCGAGCAGCGCAGGGACCAACATCTTGCCAATGCCGACGATCACCGTGTTGCTGGACCCCTCTCGAACAATGCGCTCCTCGAGCCCAACGCCGACACCACCACGAATGAGGCGCGGGGCAAGCGTCTTGGAGAAGCGAATCGACGATGGTCCCTCGATCTCGATCGCCAAATGCAACTGAACGCGCAACTCCTCGATCGAAGACGGGACAAAGACCGTCATGCCAGCAACTGAAAGCATCTGCACCAGATCGAGAACTCCGTGATGGCTAGGACCGTCGTCGCCAGTGATCCCCGCTCGATCCATCACGAACGTTACCCCTAGGCCATGCAGTCCCACATCGAGATTCACCTGATCAAAGGCTCTGGACATGAACGTCGAATAGATCGCCACCACCGGGTGCAAGCCGGCCATCGCCATGCCGGCAGCGGCCGTCACTGCATGTTGCTCTGCGATACCAACATCGAAGTAGCGTGCTGGGAAAGCTGCCTCAAATGGAAGAAGACCAGTGGGCCCGCCCATCGCGGCCGTCAGGACGACGACCGATGGGTTCTCCCGTCCTATACGGACAAGCTCCTTGGAGAAGGCCTCGGTGTAGGATACCGGCGGCTCACCCTCGACGTCCGACAGGGCCTGAGGTACTTTGAGATCATGTAGACACTGCAGCTCATCATCTTCGGCCGGTGGATAGCCCTTACCCTTTTGAGTAAGCACATGAATGACGATCGGTCCGTTCCACTCCTTTGCACCTGCCAGAGCATACTCAAGTTCCGAGATATCATGACCGTCTATAGGTCCGGTGTAGCGCACACCGAGCGCTTCAAAGAAGACCCGGGGTTCGATCACCTCACGCAGTGCAGAGGTCATGTTGGCGAGCGAATTTACCGCTCGGTTCCCAACCTTTGGCAAGTCGGTGATTACTTGTTTGATGCGGTTACGCGCCTGGATATAGGACGGATTCAAACGCAGTTTGGTCAGCGACGACGACAGGCGTGAGATCGTTGGTGCATAGGAGCGACCATTGTCGTTCCAGATGATGATGATAGGCAAACGTCGATGCCCAATATTGTTAAGCGCCTCATAGGCCATGCCTCCCGTGAGGGCGCCATCGCCCACCACTGCAACAACCCTGCGAAGCGGGAGGCCCGACGGATCATCGGTGTTGACCTGAAAGGCTGCCGCCATCCCATAGGCATAACTCAATGCGGTCGAGGCATGTGAATTCTCGATCCAGTCATGCTCGGACTCCGCTCGGTTCGGATAGCCAGAGATCCCGCCACGGCGCCGCAGCGAGTCAAAGTCTGCATTCCGACCAGTGAGCAGTTTGTGCGGATAGGCCTGATGGCCCGTGTCGAAGAGGATGATGTCCCGCGGGGAGTCAAAACTTCGATGGAGCGCGAGGGTGATCTCTACTGACCCAAGGTTTGAGCCCAGATGGCCACCATTCCTGGAAACCGTATCGACAATCCGACGCCGAATCTGTTCGGCAAGATCTTCAAGCTCAACAGTGCTCAACGCGCTCAGATCACTCGGACCCTTGACACTCTCTAATTCCATACGCCCTACCGACTCCAACCATCCTGCGACACTGCAAGGACATCGATAAAATACTAGCCCACAGCCCGAACGCTATGGACTACCACTTCATTGGTTTGAGGACTTTGCCTTTCAGCATCGGCTAGCGCCAGAGCCAAGGAGTTCTCCCGGCTATGCACGGACGTAGCCCATAGGCAAAACTCATGTTGGTATCTGCTCGTCGAGTCTGCGATAGGCTATCGAAGAGCATGGCTCACCTCCAATACCTGCTCCTGATGGCGATGTGCCTTGTAGTTACCGCCCCGCTGGAACTGCTCGGCGCGCGCGTCTGGCGTCAACCACGACGCCTAGCGACTACCGTCGCTACGGTCGCCATCCTCTTCTCGGCATTTGATACGATCTCAATCGAGCAAGGACTCTGGACATACTCCAGACGCTTCACGACTGGGATCAAAATAGCAGGCACTCTGCCGATTGAAGAGGTGGTCTTCTTTATCGTCATCCCGATCTGCGCACTGCTCACCTACGAGACGATTCGACACCGATCACAACTGTTGGCACGCATAAGGCGTCGGAGCTAGCGTTGGGACTCTATACGATCGAAGCCCTCGGCGCGGTGATAGTAACGGCCTTTGTCGACCTCTTTCTCACCAAGTCGGCGGCCCTTCGAACAAAGGACTTCTGGATCACATGGGTGATCGTCGCCGTTTTCCAGGTGCCGGTGGACGGCTGGCTCACCAAAGCGTCGAGCCCAATCGTCATCTACAACGTCCGTCAGTTCTCCCAAGTCCGCTTTCCTTTTTCGATCCCAATCGAGGACTTCGCCTACGGCTTTGCCCTCACTCTCCTCACGATCACCCTCTGGTTACGTTTCGCACCTCATTATGACAGTGGATCTCCCTCATGAGTGAACACTAGGCCGATACGAGCACGCGATCGAGTCCATGGACCATCAAGGAACGCGATTCGGCGAGGCAATGGCCCATCGACACAGACAGGCTCTTGCGTCCGGCCGTCCCGTTGACGCTTTGAGAGCGATAAAGCAAGACAACTGGGTAAACATCGCTGACCTCCACCGTTCGGCGCGTAAGGACTCGCCACCTTGATACACCCAGCGTTGCACAAATCATCGAGCGGCACAGCGGCTACAATGGTAGCGGTACCGAGGGAGCGTAATGGCTTTTGTCGTGATTGTGTTCGCCACGTTCGTTGTTATGGAGCCGGTGGCTTACCTTGCCCACCGCGCGATCATGCATGGCATTGCTTGGGCGCTGCACGCGTCGCATCACCGCCCCCGAGAGACGACGTTCGAGGCCAACGACCTCTTCCCTCTGGGTTTCGCACTGCCAACCGTCGTACTCTTCTGGCTCGCTAGCGCTCACCCTGGACTATGGCCGATCGCCATCGGTATCACACTTTATGGCGCTGCCTACAGCTTTGTGCATGACTTCTACATCCATCAACGACTTGGTGCCATACCTAGGGTTGCCTACCTGGAATATCTCAAACAAGCTCATGCACTCCATCATCTCTACAACGAGGAGCCCTTCGGAATGCTGGCACCCGTGGTTCCTGCTCGACTCCGGCCGATGATGCAGCTCGATGCCGTCAAAAATTGGAACCCTAGTCCTACGAGATCATGAGTCCGCGCGCCCCCTGGACCGGCTTACCCAGGGTCTG
>JAJZXI010000086.1 GCA_021806545.1 Actinomycetes bacterium
CTAGTAGTACCAACAAAGATACGTCAATCGGCCCGGAACGTCTCAGGTCATAGCGGTAGGACTTCGAATGTGAAGAGGTCGTAGCCCCATTACCTCACACGGAACGTTCAAAGGTCTGAGCAGGGAGGGACATTGGGCCCTAGCGCAGTCGCAGGCGAGTGCCGTAGCCTTTTTATGAGGCCTGGATGCTACAGAGGCGAGTAGGGAAAGGAGCCCGAAGAAAAGCGGAGATGACGTGGAGGAGCATCCTCCAAGGCGGTTTTTGCTCATGTTGCACCCGCTACCGGGATCATGCTCAGTGGGCCCCGTCGGTTTCCTGCCGTGGGGACGAGAAGCTGAAGACCGACGTCTGGCTGGAGGTGTACGTCAACGACATTACCGCCCATTTCAAGGAGATTCGCGAGCTTAGACGCGCTACGAGCAGAGTGGGTGCCGGAGTTCCGGCACTCCCATCGGGTGCCAAGATAGCAGGGCTTCGCGCGGCGTAGGGATTGATAAAGAAGGGAGATATCATGGCAGGAAAAGCAGATGCGGATATGAACACGGACCCCGGTCATCGTGAGCATGGACGTCAGTATCGTGGAGTGTTGGGCTTCGTCCAAAGTGAACGTGAGCGTTGGCGCGCTCCCGAACGTTCGGTGCGACAGGTACATTGGTGGCGCTTCTCGCTGGCCTTTTTCGCTCTCGTGAATGTGGCTGCGCATCTCTATGCGATACCTGCTAAGTATCCTGTGCAGACATTATGGCTAGAGGGGGAGGTTGCGTTCTACGTCATGGTAGCAGTGATATATCTACTCGGGCTCAGAATGTGGTACGCGCCAGCCATCCTGTATACCGTACTCAACCTGTTGGCGTTCTTCCTCTCGGGAATTACCACGATTCCGGGGATTACCAGCACCGTTTTCAGTACGCATCTCGCGGTATTCCAGTATTCGTGGGGACGAGGTCTATCCGTAGTGGCATGGGCATACCTACTCGTGGTAGGAGTGTACCTACTCAGGGCAGATAAAGGGTCCGGACTGAACAGGCTGCTGAGAGACAGCTGATAGTTCCTGAGCCTGGCATTCTCTATATGGCTACGCGTATCTGGCGGTGGTTAGCCCAGTTTCTCTCGCTGTCTTGCGCTTAGCCGTGCCACTTTGCTCTGGTCACGGGAGAGGAATGTCCAACAGTCTGAGAGTGGTTCGCTGAACTCGGCTGAGATAGTCGACCAATCGGCTATTCGCGATGTAAGTTGACTAACAAGCCATCACAAGCGGCGAGCACTGCATGGGCCGCTCTTGCTACTGACAGGCCGCCAGGCCTCCCCGAGTACTCTACGCAGTTGTGCTTCAGCCAGTTCGAACGGAAGGACTTTACAAGGCGTCGTTATGAGTCGGTGGCGGCCCCCGTTCGACTTCGAGTCGACGACAATCTGCTGCTAGCACACCGGATCGTGGTTGAGTGCCAGTTCGTGCTACCGACAGAAGAGGAGTCCGCGGCTCTTCGAGCACCGATGGTTGAAACGGAAGACGGACTCGTCGAGATGGCTGCACAAGGGAAGATCTGCGACCGATTCCAGTAGGTGCAGCGGATCCAGCACTTGGCCAAGGCGGCGATATGACATACCCGGAAGCACGACATGGGCTGGCTGGGCACTACGCTTCACATCGATCAGCGGACGGGGTGAATCCTGGCTCGATGTTCTCGGTGAGGAAACGCTCCAGCGAGACGGCCGATGCGTCAGATAACACGCCCATGCGACACCGAGGCGTGCAGAGCTCGACGGCCGGCCCCACAAGGACCTTCTTTCCCTTCTTCCGACCTCCACGAAGGTCGTGCTCCTCCCCACCGTGCGGTACTCTGATAAGTTGTGCTTTGGCAACCGATGGGTCGAGACGGAAAAGTTTGGGGTAAGCGACCTGGTTGGGTGGGATTACCTACCGGACCGTCAGTCTGGCTACCCGGCTCCGCCAGAGGCATTCCGAGTTCGTCAGCACTCTCTCACGACGCCTACATGTACCTTCATTACCGACGCACCTCCGCCACTGTAGATGCCAACGAGCGGAGGAACGTCGGTGTAGTCGCGACCACGTCCGACGACGATGTATCGCTCCGGCTCCCAGCCACCGTTGGTCGGATCCAACGGCAACCAGGCCCCGGCCCACGCCTCGACCCAGGCATGACTCTCCGCATCGACGACGCGTCCGATCGAATCGTCGCGCTCGGGATAGTAGTACCCGGAGACGTAGCGTGCCGGGATTCCCAAGCGGCGCAAGAGGCCGATGCAGAGATGGGCAAAGTCCTGACAGACCCCCTTGCGGATCGACCAGGCTTCGCTGGCTGAGGTCGAGACCGCGGTGGATCCCACCTCATAGGTGAGCCGTTCATGTACCAGATCGGATGCCTCATGAATCCCTGCGAGCGGAGTCTGGGCAGCACGGAGCAGTGCAAGGGCCTCCAGTGCCTCATCGGTATCGTCGATAGTTGTCTTATCCGTCGGGTCGAGAAATTGAGCGAATTCGTCACTGAAGCTAGGGCTCTGATAGTGCTGCCATGAGGGTGGAGGGCCTTCGGGCGAGGGTGCCGTTCCGGTCTGTACTCGAGAACGGGCGACGATCGAGAGCTCACGATGAGGTTGGTGGATCTCGAAGATGTGGGTGAGCGTCCCCCAATAGTCCTGATACGCAAGTACATGGGCCGATGGAGTGATGACCAGATCTCTCTCGAGAACGAGCTGTGAGCGATCGGATTGGGGGAGCATTCGCGCCTCATTGAAGGAGCCTTCAGACGGCTCGGAGTACCGGTAATAGGATGCGTGTTCGATCGAAAGAATCCAGGTCACCAGTCTCTGCTCACCGTCATACCCCCAGCCTCACGCTGCCAGAGTTGACTGCGTGTCTGGCCAAAATACCGTTGAGTGATAGCGTCCGACGCCAATGAACACGAGAGACTCAGCTCCTCGAGCAGCGCCTCGATGCGAGTCGTGAGATCCTGACGAGTGAGGAACGATATCGTTGCTCGCGCCTGACCGAGAGCCCGCTGTGCCGGTCCGGGAGGCGCACTTCGATGCGTTTCAGGTGCAATCTGCTCCAGACAATGCTCCGCTGAGAGGAGCCCAAACTGTACGCTTCGGGGGAAGAGCCGATCGACGAGGAGGAATTCGAGCACGCAGTCGGGTTCGACCTGTCCATGATAGGTACGGATGTAGAACTCATAAGCTGAACAATACTTCAGTGTGGTTGCCCAATCCTGGCTCTCAGGTGCAAAGACGAGCCGGAATTTGAGTAACCGCAAGGTCATGTCAACGCGTTCGATGAAGGTGCCAAGCTGCAGGAATTGCCACCCTTCGTCTCGGGGAAAACTTTCGGTCAACAGACCCACAGTGATCGCGACCCGCTCATGAGCGAGACGGACGTAACGGAAGAACTCGGAGAGCGAACGGGTATTACGTGGCATTTTGACCAGGAGCCGGTCGGAGATATTGATTGCCTCATAAACCTCGCTTGGAAGGAGCTCTCTCAGGCCACCTGCATTCTTGTGCGCCGCCACGATGGAGGACGCAATCGAGTTTGGGTGCTCGAGAGAGAAGCCAAGGGTGGCGAAGAGCGTTCCAGAGTCAACATCAACTCCATTGCTGAAGTCATCGAATCCAAGGGTTGCGAGGAACGCACCCCGGGGGCTCACCGATCCCGACTCGAGCTCATGGTTGAGGTGTACCTCAAGGATGCGAGCGGTATCGTCGGCACGCTCGAGGTATCGACCCAGCCAAAACAACGACTCTGCGATACGCACCAGCATGTCACTGTTCCTGTTGCTTAGCGACTTGGAGAGGATGATCCACTCCGCTCGCCTGAGCCGGTGCGGTGAAAGAGTGGAGGTCACCTACGCTGAGGCGGGTCCCGACCTTTCTGGCCGACGCGTCGATCACCCAGGTGTCTTTGGAGCCGCCACCCTGAGACGAGTTGACGATGAGTGAACCCTTGGGTAAGGCGACTCGCGTCAGTCCTCCAGGGAGCACCCAGATCCGGTCGCCTTGGTTGATCGCAAATGGTCGCAAGTCAACGTGTCTAGGCTCAATGCCCTCTGCAACCTTGGTTGGGCACGTCGAGAGCTGTACCACCTCCTGGGCAATCCAACCGCGTGGATGTGCATCGATCGCCTTGGCAACCGCGACCAGCGCAGCCTCGTCGGCAACGGGCCCGATTACGATCCCAGCACCTCCAGATGCATCAACGGGCTTGAGGACAAGACGGTCGAGCCGTTCAAGTACCCAGTTGCGCACATCGGGATCCTCGAGACGAAAGGTGGGAACATTGGGGAGGATGGGCTCCTCGTTGAGGTAGTACCGGATCATATCGGGGACATAGGTGTAGGTGAGCTTGTCGTCAGCAACACCGTTGCCGACGGCGTTTGCAATCGTGAGGTTCCCGGCGCGCACGCAGGTGAGCAGACCAGGCACCCCGAGCACCGAGGTCGGCTCGAAGTAGAGTGGATCGAGGTAGTCGTCGCTGATGCGTCGATAGATGACATCGACCCTCTGGTCTCCTTCGGTAGTATGCAGATAGCAGACTCCGTCTCGACATGTCAGGTCGTTGCCTTCGACAAGATCGATTCCCATCTGCCGGGCCAGAAAGGTATGCTCGAAGTAGGCGGCGTTGTGGATTCCTGGGGTAAGCAGGACCACTTTTGGGTTCGACGTCCCAGCGCGAGGAGCCGCCGCGACGAGAGCGCGCAGGAGTTCGCTTGGGTAGTTCGCCACCGGTCGCACTCGGTGACCGCGAAAAAACTCGGGAAAGATACGGGTCATACTCCGTCGATTCTCCAATACATACGAGACACCGGAGGGGGTTCGCAGGTTGTCTTCGAGTACCATCAGCGTGCCGTCTTGACCCCTGACAATGTCCATACCCGAGATATGAATGCGGACGCCGTTCGAAGGGACGAGCCCGTAGGCATGGCGGATGAAGAGCGGAGAGGACAAGACCAGCCGCTGTGGGATAACGCGATCCTTGAAGATTCGTTGTTGCCCAAAGATGTCACCCAGGAACGCCTCGAGGGCTCGAACTCGTTGGATGATGCCGGCCTCGAGGTGAGTCCACTCCTCAGCGGAGATGATCCTCGGGATTGGATCGAGTGGGAAGGGGGCCTCCATTCCCGCGAACGAGTAGGTCACTCCACGGTCGCGAAATGAGAGGTCTCGCTCCTGACAGCGCTGCTCGAATTCGGTTTCGCTAAGCTCTTGCAGGGCACTGTAGAGCTCTACACAGCCCGGGCGCGGCCGACCTGGTCCTACGAGCACCTCGTCGAAGCTGTCCGCGGCTTCGTAGGAGTCGAGGAGGGTGTTCTCCATAGCCCAACCCTAGCAGGTGGTTGTCTGGATCTTCTCCCGGTAACGCTCTGTTCATGCTCTTCTCAGAGTCGAGACTCCGTGACCCTCTGCCGATACTATGGACAGACGTACCACCGTGATGCTATGGCATAGCCGCATATTCCAACACTCCTGGTCGAATGATGACATTCGAGCTCCGCGGGCTGTCGCTTATGCCGTCCGGGCGGTACAGGACCATTGTGTCGCAATTGTGCACCAAGATCATTTCGTAGTAGCGGCGCACGGTATCACGGCTGGCATGAGACCAACGCAGGCGATACCGCGGTGTCCTGCCTTTGAGTGATGGGATCGGGTAGTTGCCGCTCTTCAAACGGTCTGTGCACGAATCTCCTCAACTCACGGTCATGATCGGAGTTGTGGACTCCTCTTTTGCTACATTGGGGTGGCGAAATATTGTTCTCCCGGAGTATTGCCGCGCGGGTCAAAGCATTTCTCGGCTGGCGCTGGGGCGACTGACTCAATTCCTGCCCACTGCGATGGGTGATCGACAACCATGCGAATGGCCCTCTCCCTTACCTCCGGCAAGTATCTCTTTACCGTTCCCATAGCTCCATCCCCTCAGGGTTAGGAGTCTCCATAAAACCGGGGTGGTTCAGCTACTGGGTCAACGGCCAACCAGACAGTGATCAGTCTCGCTTCGCTTGTTTTAGGGCTAGCCTAGGTCACGTGAAAGCCCAGGAAGCTCCTTCCGTACGGCGCAGAAAACGTTCGATACCGTGTCGGAGCTGGCACCCTGGAGTGATTGGAGTGAATACATGGCACACCACCAAACCTTTCCACGCCACGCCCTGGTCATCGGAGGCGGATCCGACATCGCTCGCGCGCTGATCATGCAACTTGGCGAGCACCACCTGCACTCGGTCGTTCTCATGGGGCCTCGACTCGACTCGCTCGCCGTGGCGCAACAACAGCTCGTCGCCGCCCACCCACATTTGATGGTCACCACCGCGCCCCTCGACTTGGCCGACTTAGCTCGGGTCGATGTGTCTATACAGCAAGCATTCGTCGCACTACCTGAGCTCGACACCGTGATCATGGCGGCTGGCTTGCTCGGCGACCAGACCCACGATGAACACGAGCCGAGCAGAGTCCAGCACCTCATCACCGTGAACTTCACCGGAGCAGCCATGGCCCTGACCCGATGTGCCGAACATCTCGAGCGCCAACGCCACGGGTTGATCATCGTGCTCTCCTCTGTCGCCGCTGAGCGGGTGCGACGGTCCAACTACCTCTACGGCTCCGCCAAGGCCGGCCTCGACGGCTTCTCGCTTGGGCTTGCGGAGCGTCTGCGGCCCAACGTTCGGGTTCTCGTCGTGCGTCCAGGATTCGCGATCACCGCGATGACCCGCCACCTGCGCGTCCCGCCGCTCGCCACCCAACCCGATCATATCGCCGGCGACGTTATCAGAGCCATTACCACCAGCAACGCGACTATCGTCTGGAGCCCACCCCTCATGCGTCCAATCCTGGCGCTCTATCGGCACCTACCCAGACAACTCGCCCGTCGTCTGCCGTACTGATCGCTGTCGACAATGGGTACATCCCGCCGAGAGAGGGACACCGCTGAAAGCGGCACGACAGGACCCGTACAACGTTGTCGGCAGCAATGGCGGCTGACAGGTGGGTCCATCGACACAGAACACTACCAAGTACCTGGGGGCCCGCTGGGCCCACAGGGTCGCCGTCCGCTGGTCATATGCCTTCCATGGTGACAGGTCGCCGATGTGATGGTGGGGGAGAACACAGACCCTCAGGCCCCCTCATCAGCTCAAACATTCGCATCTAGCGAATCACAACCCGGCGAAGGTAGACGTCGATAGCAGAGGAGCACGTCAATTGACGGCAGTACCACCAATGACCGGCGCCCCGTGCCCCGTCGTGGTTGGGCCGAGTGCTGGCGCACTAGGCCCGCCGTTGAAGCCCACCACCTGTCCATTGGAGAGGATGATGCTATATCCCTGACCGTTGGGGCCTTGGATTATCGCGACAGCACCCGGGTGAGCCTTGACTGAACCGGCCGACGGTGAATCACCAAAACCGTACGTAGCGCCATCGGCAGCAAGAAGCGTATAGCCACGACCAGTTGGGGAGGCAACGATCCCTACGAATTTGGATCCCGTCGTCGATGCCTTGATATCCCCGTAGTACTGCGCCGCCCCGAACGAGAGCACCGTCCCGTTGGACTCAAGGAGCCAGTATCCGTTGGCCCCAGGGGTTGAGGCGATACCGACAACTGGTGCTGCAAGAGGATGGCTCCCGGTCAGACCGGTGAACCCCTTCGAGTAGGCCGAACCTTGGTAGGTGGCATCGCCGAAGTCAAAGACGCCTCCATCGGCGGCGACCAACCAGTAGCCCTTGCCGTCAGGAGTTGAGGCGATACCGACGATCGGGGCATTCAAAGGACGCGTGCCACTCAGGCCGGTAATGCCATAGGTGTAGGTACTGCCGTAGAAATGGGCATCGCCGAAGTCAAAGACGCCTCCATCGGCGGCGACCAACCAGTAGCCCTTGCCGTCAGGAGTTGAGGCCACCCCCACCACCGGGGCATTCAAAGGACGCGTGCCACTCAGGCCGGTAATGCCATAGGTGTAGGTACTGCCAAGGTCGGTAGCCCCATCCTCCGCCGCAGTACCACCGTCACTGGAGGCGACGATGATACCAGAGGTGGCGCTTTGACCTTGGTTAATGATCGGCTCAGCCCCTGCTGGCGGATCCCCAAGAACAGCAGCGGCTATGATCGGCGCCCCGTGCCCTGTCGTGGTTGGGCCGAGTGCTGGCGCGCTAGGCCCGCCGTTGAAGCCCACCACCTGTCCATTGGAGAGGATGATGCTATATCCCTGACCGTTGGGCGCCGTCACGATCGAAACGGCGGTGGTTCCCTGCCCCTGGAGGTTCAAGGAACCATAGGAGGAGGCATCGCCAAAGCCATAGACGGCACCATTCGCTCCAAGCAGCCAGTATCCCTGTCCATCAGCGGTGGCGGCGATACCGACGATCTTGCTCGCCCCAGTGAGCTGACCAAAACTCTGCGCCGCCCCGAACGAGAGCACCGTCCCGTTGGACTCAAGGAGCCAGTATCCGTTGGCCCCAGGGGTTGAGGCGATACCGACAACTGGTGCTGCAAGAGGATGGCTCCCGGTCAGACCGGTGAACCCCTTCGAGTAGGCCGAACCTTGGTAGGTGGCATCGCCGAAGTCAAAGACGCCTCCATCGGCGGCGACCAACCAGTAGCCCTTGCCGTCAGGAGTTGAGGCGATACCGACGATCGGGGCATTCAAAGGACGCGTGCCACTCAGGCCGGTAATGCCATAGGTGTAGGTACTGCCGTAGAAATGGGCATCGCCGAAGTCAAAGACGCCTCCATCGGCGGCGACCAACCAGTAGCCCTTGCCGTCAGGAGTTGAGGCCACCCCCACCACCGGGGCATTCAAAGGACGCGTGCCACTCAGGCCGGTAATGCCATAGGTGTAGGTACTGCCAAGGTCGGTAGCCCCATCCTCCGCCGCAGTACCACCGTCACTGGAGGCGACGATGATACCAGAGGTGGCGCTTTGACCGGGCGAGGCCGGTGGCGTCGCACCGCCATCGTTGTTGATGCTGAGCGGACCGCTGACGCTGAACCAGTCCGAATTCAGGCCCAACATCGAGGCGAACTCTGCGCCGGGTACCGTGCTCGAACCAGCAGACCCAACGACCTGGATAGAAAGAATGCGCCCACCATCGGTACCATTACCCGAACGTTGCAGGACGTTGATTCCCTGCACAGTGCCGACCTGGTTGAACGCTTGCTGGAGTACCGAGACGCTGACGGTCTGCGTCCACGGGTCCCACGGGTTGCAGATAGAGGCATAGCAGCCTGCATCATAGGGGTCTGGCACTGCTGGGAAGTCGCCACCAGCGGTATAGCCGCCATCGGAGGCCGAGTACTGGGTAAAGGCGGGCGCGCCACTTGACTGCTCCAGGATCTGACCCAGCGTATCGACCTGGGCGGCATCGATCAGTGCCTGCTCTTGGCTGCTTTGACCCGTGTTGAATCCACCATAAACCTGGCAGTAATCGGAGTCGCAGATCTGCGCGAAGCCATAGGAGTTCCCCACTGCAAGTGCGTAGGTGCGCGCCTCGACCGCCTGCGCCTCAAGAGCCTGAAAGCCCCACGCCTGCCCCTGGGGGCCCGCAGAGCCGAGTGTTCCCCACACGGCGGGCATTTCGTTGCCGATGACACCCCGAACGTAGGACTCGAGCCCAAGCTGGTTCGTCAACACCTGTTGGCCCTGTTGATTGGTGGTAACCCCAAGGTAACCACGCACCGACTCAACTGAGCCTCCCGGTTTACACCAAGCCAGTGCCTGAGAGCTGGTCTCATTCACCATCTGGCCCAAAGACGGAAGATTTTGCGGGCTGATGTTCAAGGCATTCGTCACGGTCGTGAGCGGACTCCACGCGGCCGGCGCAGAACATCCGACAGCGCCAACCCCCTGGTCGACCGTGATGGCTCCGCCTGTGTCGGTGACCCGAATCGGGGTATTTGAAGAGACGGTAATGTTGTTGACAACGAGTCCCTGTGGGTCGTAGACCGTGACCGGCTGACCAGTACCGGCGGTTAACCAGACGGTGATCAGTCGATCACCAATGGTACTCAAGGTGGTGCCACCATAGAAGTGCGCGAGGATCTGCTGATAGGTGAGATGCCCCTGGCTCGCATACCCCGCTTCGCCGAACTGGCTCGCTCCATTCCCGGAGCCGACGCCGTACCCAGTAAATGTCAGTGCCTGAGTACTGGCATAGCTCGTCGATGGCACAAGGAGCGCACCTGGCACAATCCCCAACAGTGTCGAGGCGGCCAGCATGGCGCTGGTACGTCCTGAAGGGAACACGAACGAGCGGCGCTTTGAGTGCAGACCCCGTCGCATCAGTCTCGCAACCGCGCTACCCACGCCTGGGTAATCGTCCTCGACCTCGGAACCGTCCTCATGCCTAGTGTCATCGGAACACCGAACCCCCAACTTGATCACGACGCCTCTGACTTCGCGCAGGCCGATCGATCACAACAATCTCTCCACGCTAGCACGACAGAGACGCTGCGCTCCTCGCGTTGGCAGTGCTCGCGATCTGAGTATGCGGCCTCACCACTCGACTCGACCTGAAACATCGTCCCTACCAGCCCTCTTGCGGCATACCCTCTCATCTTGACCGACGAAGATCGTGACCTCCTCCCCGTTACCTTTTAGGTAAGCCTCGATGGTCGAGGTTAGGTCACTGGGCCTGGTATGACTCAATTTCCCTGTCACTGATGATCCGGGAGGTGTTGTCGCCAGGCCCAGAGACGCTTGTAAAAGACTAATAGGGACATGGCCTTGGAGTGATCCTCAGGTCTCGTCGTAACGTGGGTGTCTAAATCAGGTGTCTGACTGTGGCCTCAAAGAAGGAAAGGATACCCGCTAATGGAATCTCCGTACGACATCTATTGTGGTCTCGATGTAGGTAAGTTCTCGCACTACGCCGTTGCGATCGGAGTGGACGGGGAAAAGCTCGCCGATGGAGAGTTTCCCCAAGACGAAGTGAAGTTGTGCGAACTCTTCACCCGGTTGGCAGACCAGGGTCGCGTCCTGGTCGTTGTTGACCAACCCAACACGATTGGAGCTCTGCCTGTTGCGGTGGCTCAAAACCTTGGAGTAGACGTCGCCTACTTGCCGGGTCTCGCTATGCGCAGGGCAGCTGACCTCTATCCTGGCAACGCAAAGACCGATGCCCGTGATGCCTTCATCATCGCAGACACCGCTCGCTCGATGCCCCATACCTTACGAGCCATCGACAAGGAGAGCGAGGTGCTTGCAGCTCTCAAAGTACTCGCTGGCTTTGACGAGGATCTCACGCATGAATGCACCAGGACAATCAACCGGCTTCGCAACCTCCTGTTGGGAGTTTCCCCTGCTCTCGAGAGGGTTTTCTCTGGAACTCGTCTGACCCAATCCCTGGTGCTTGAGCTCTTCATCAAGTACCACGGCCCGATCGGACTTCGTGAGGCAGGTAAGGCAAAGGTCATGCGCTTTGCCCGCTCGAAGAGCACTCGCGATCCATCGCGGCTCATTGACGAGATCTTCGAAGCTCTCTCACAACAGAGCGTGAGCGTCAGTGGCACAGCAGCGGTTGAACTTGTCATTCCAACGCTTGCCCTCAATATCAAGACGCTCAAGGCCCAGCGGGTCGAGGTTGCGGAACAGGTAGAGAAACTGTTGGCTAACTACCCTCTCTTGGAGGTCTTGATGTCCATTCCAGGAGTAGGCATTAAGACCGCAGCCACGATACTCCTTTGCGTCGGCGATGGCTCCAGCTTTCCAACTGCCGCCCATCTCGCGTCATACGCTGGGATAGCGCCGGTCACTCGGCGATCGGGATCCTCGATCAAAGGAGAGAGCCCCTCTCGAGGAGGCAATAAACAATTGAAGAATGCCTTATTCCGATCAGCATGGGTCGCCTCAACCTGTGATCCGGAATCAAAGACGTACTATGCGCGAAAGAGGGCACAGGGCAAGAAGCACAATGCGGCGATCATCTGTTTAG
>JAJZXI010000087.1:0-9954 GCA_021806545.1 Actinomycetes bacterium
AATAGATGAGGCGACCTACGATCAGCGGATCGGTATCTCGTTCGTCCAAAAGAGCGTCCCGACTCGGACGGTTACGTGCCAATGCGTTGTCCGGCCGTTGGGCAATCTGCCACCCTCTCTTGTCCGTTACGCAATCCAGTGGGCAATGTTGCTGGGCGCACCCAAGTCCTCGTCGTACCCGCTCACCCTGAAGAGATCTGCACCAACAAGTCCTCGGTATCCTTCCCCCCCGACGGCCAGTGCGAAGTACAGACAGGACCTTCACTACGGCAGCCCCGAGTGGCACGCGATGTACTCAACGGCTCGAAACACCATCGAGGGGTTCAACGGGTATGTCAAGGATGCCAACCACGAGGCGCTCGATCAACCGGGGAGAAGGAGGGCGCGCGCGTAAGCGGCCCAATACCTCCTGACCGCGATGCTCATTGTGTCGGCCAACCTTCGAAAGATCGAAACATTCATCCGAGAACAAGGCCAGGATGAAGGTGTAGCTGCAAAGTCGCCCAAGAAGTGCAGACCTCGACGCCGTAACCGCCTGGCGAACTACAAGCCGACAGCAAGCGTTCCAACAGACGGCGATGCTCCCGCCGACTGACAAGCACCTCATCCCCCTGCATTGTGGCTGATCCAGCAGACTCGCACGTCCCTGGTACGGTATTGTTCCAGTTTTAGGCACAACGCACCACCAAAATAACGGCCTCTAAGTCTCAACCGATGTTGAGGGACCGATTTTTGCCACACTCCTTGCTGTGGAGCCATTGTGTGCCCAGTTTCGCCAATAGATCACCCGAGTTTCGCAAGCGGCCCGGTCGCTACTATCGCGTGCGTTTGAGTACCGCAGCGATTCCCTGCCCCACGCCAATGCACATCGTTACCAAGGCGAGGTCGAGGTCACGCTCGGTGAGTTCGGTCGCTGCAGTGAGCGCAAGGCGCGCTCCGCTGGCTCCGAGCGGATGTCCAAGCGCGATCGCACCTCCATTCGGATTCACCCAGTCAGCGTCATCTGGCAAACCGAGTTGGCGTAAACAGGCAAGCGACTGGGCGGCAAACGCCTCGTTCAGTTCGATGACACCGAAGTCCGTGATCTTGAGACCAAGCCGCTCCATTACTCGTCTCGACGCCGGCACCGGCCCGATGCCCATGATGCGCGGTGGAACGCCGGCCGTTGCCCCACCTAGCACCTCGACCAGCGGGGTCAGTCCGAGTCTATCAAGCACCGCCTCGCTCACGACGAGGAGGGCAGCTGCACCATCGTTGAGACCACTTGCATTGCCTGCGGTCACGGTCCCTCCCGCTCGGAATGCCGGACGCAACTGTGCCAGCTTCTCGATCGAGCTCAATCGTGGGTGCTCGTCGCGCTCAACAGTCGTGGTCTCGTGTCGTTGGGTCACCTCAACAGGGATGATCTCGCGCCGAAGCCGCCCGTTTGCCTGAGCCTTCGCAGCTCGCTCCTGTGAGCGCATGGCGAACGCATCCTGGTCATCTCTCGCAATTCCAAACTCCTGGGCAACGTTCTCCGCCGTCTCCCCCATAGAGTCGATCCCAAACTCCGCTTGCATACGCGCATTGACAAAGCGCCAACCCAGTGTGGTGTCAAAAACCTCCATTGACCGGTCAAATGCACTGGTACTCTTTGGCATCACGAATGGAGAGCGAGACATGCCTTCGACCCCGCCAGCTATCACGATCTCACCGTCTCCGCTTTGCACCAGACGGGAGGCTGTCAACAGTGCCTCTAGCCCGGAGCCACAGAGCCGGTTCACCGTGACCCCGGGTGTTTCAACACCGAGTCCCGCTAGCAGGCTCGCCATCCGCGCAACATTTCGGTTATCCTCGCCCGCCTGGTTCGCACACCCTAGGATAACTTCGTCGATGTGACCGGCGACCATAGGAAACCGGGCGATCAAACCCTCGATCGCCTTCGCAGCCAGATCGTCGGTGCGCACCATGGAGAGTGCGCCCCCATAGCGCCCAAACGGGGTACGAACTCCGCCCACCACAAAAGCTCTTGTCACTTACCATCCTCCTCTAACACCGGCCGGCCGAGCGACCGGGACCGACCATGAAAAACCGCAACGGTACCGCCGTCACGCTCGACTCTGATGTCGTAGAGCCCATTTCTCCCGAAACGGGTCGTCTCGTTCGCCGTTGCGACGAGCTCATCACCGCGATACACAGGAGCTACAAACTCCACAGCAGCACTCTGGGCCACCGTCATCAGGTTATACGTGTTACACGCGAAGGCAAAGGCACTGTCAGCCAGCAGGAAGATGTAGCCACCATGACAGATCCCGTGACCGTTGACCATGTTGTCGGTCACCGTCATCGCAAGACGTGCAGCCCCCGGCTCAACATGCTCGAGTGTGATACCGAGTGCCTGCGATGCGAGATCTCGCGCGTACATCGCCTCAGCACACGCCTGGGCCAATTCCTGCTCGGTCACCTGGGAGTCTCCAAGCTCGTTCTTGCCACTCGAACGACGCCGCCTGCAACAAATTCGGTGACCAGGGTGATATAGTCACCCAGATCCAGACGTCCCGGACCATCGCGAAACCACCGCGCCTTCCAGTTCAAGATGCCAAAAACGGACATGGTAAGTGCTTTCAGCGTTACTTCGTCAATGTCACGTTCCAACCGCGCGAGAACCCCCTCCATGACGCGTACGACCTGACGCTCGTTAGCACGGATAATCTCCTGATCGGCTGGCGCAAGACGCGCGAGATCGTTGATCTGCACCTGGTGATAGGCGTCGGCATCACGATAGAGCGCGAGTATCGCGCCGATGACCCGACCGAGGCGTTCAACAGGCTCGCCGTCTCCCGCAGCCGCCTGCAGAACCGTCGACAACAGCCGCTCCGAATACTCGAGCAGCGCCTCCGCAAGAATCGCCTCCTTCGTCGGGAAGTAGTGATAGATCCCGGCCTTCGAGAGCCCGACGTGACGAGCTAGGTCACTCATGGATGTCCCATCGAATCCCTGCACGGCGAACCGACTAACGGCGAGGCGTGCTATCTCGTGGCGTCGTTCGTCGGAGACAGAGAGGGCCAAATCTCAACGTCCTTCAAAACTCGGCTCATGCCGCTCGACAAATGCGCGTATGCCGGCTCGATAGTCAGCCGTCGTCGCGCATCGACCTTGGGCCTCGGCCTCGAGTTCGAGCACCTTGGCCAGCTGCGGCAAGCGATCATGGTTGAGGATCCGCTTGGAGGCCAAAAAGGCTTGCGTGGGCCCATTGGCAAGTCGTGCGACCGTGCTATCGACCTCATCGTCGAACACCTCATCCTGGACGACCCGAGAGGCAAGACCTTGGGCAAAGGCCTGAGGGCCGTCTATGAGCTCACCCAACAGGATCAGACCGAAGGCCCTTGGGATCCCAAGACTTCGGAAGAAGTAATGCCCGCCAGAGTCGAGCACCGCGCCGATACGTGAAAACGGTGACCCCCACCGACTCGAAACCGTCGTGAGCACGAGGTCACACGCCAATGCGAGCCCGAGTCCAGTCCCCAACACCGCGCCGTGCGTGGCGGCAACGGTGATCGTCTCGAGACTGGCGATTCGAAGAATCAAGGGGTTGTAGTGATCAGCAAGAATCGCCTGTGCATCCTCCTGTTCATTAGCGTCTGCGAGATCGCGCCCGGCACAGAATGCCCGCCCAACGCCCGCCAAGACAAGCACTCGCGGTGGCTGCGCCACGATCTCGTCAAGGAATCCGTGAAGAAGAGAGACCATCTCAGCGGTCGTCGCGTTCAACTTGGATGGGCGATTCAGCCATAGCCACGCCACACCCTCGCTGCGCGACGCGATGACCACCGCATCGTCCTCAATCTGGGAAGGCAAGCGGCGTTCATAGCTCATAGGGCGCAACCTCCGTGGCAACGAGCACCTTGAGCACGCTGGTACACACCAACGTCCCCTCCTGGTTGAAGACCTGCCATCGCATGGAGACGACCCCACGATCCGTCCCCTTGTCATCCTTCGCTATGACCTCAGCCTCCAGATGGATCGTGTCCCCAACAAACGTGGGATTTGGGTAGCGTATGGAGTCAGAACCGTAGTTTGCAACGATCGCCGTTGAGTCAGCCGGGACGCCCAACCCAGTTGCCATGGCAAAGACCATGATGCCAGGAGCGACGATACGCCCAAAGATCGAGGTCTTCGCTGCTTGAGCATCGGTGTGCAGGTAGAACCAGTCCCCAGTCAGTGCACACCAATTCGTAATATCGCCCTCGGTGATAGTACGTCCCCGGGTGATTTGACGATCACCGATCTCGATCTCGCCATAGCCTCGATAGAGGATCGGATAACGATCTGATAGTTCAACCTCGCGCATCACTTCTGCCTTTCGTCTCGCAACTGATCTGGCTGATAGCCACCAAGGAGTCCTGGCGTCTTCTAGTGGGCGAACGACTGACGTCGTTCGAGAAAGGATTGCATCCGCTCCCGCTTCTCCTGTGACTCAAAGAGAATCGCCTGACCGAGCACATCGATGAGTCCCGATGATGCGCGGCCGCCTGTGGCTAGGGCGAGCTTGGTGATCTCGAGCGCTCGCCATGGCTGACGCCGGATCTGCACCGACCACTCGATCGCTGCCACGATCGGGTCCTCGGCTAGCCGGTCGACAAGCCCGATAGCATGAGCCTGCACGGCATCGATCATCTCGCCGAGATAAAGCATGCGTCTGGCCCAGCCGATCCCGACAAGATCGGGCAAGCGCCAGTTCCCGCCGGCGCCGGCCAGAATCCCGAGGCCAAGCTCCGGCTGCGCGAATCGAGCCCTCGGCGATGCAACACGCAGATCACAAGCCAAGGCACACTCGAGCCCTCCTCCAAGGGCCGGTCCATCGATCGCGGCGATTGAAGGCCATCGCCACGCGGCGATAGCATTGAAGAGTTCAACGTTGATAGCCCGGAAGGCCTCCTCTTCACCTCGCGCGCTTAGCTCAGCGATATCAGCACCGGCGATAAACATGTTGGGAGTCGTTGAGCTGATCAGCAACACCGATGGCTCATGCCGATGCGTCTCAATCGTCGTTTTCAATTGCGAGACCAGCTCGAGCGAGAGCGCATTACGCTTGTCGGGACGATTGAGGCCAATGCGAATGAGCCCTTCCTCCTTGCTCACGCTCACGAGCTCTCGTGATCCTTTGGCATCGGCGCCGGTTGCACGCACCTGGGGACGATCACCAGACAAAAAAACCACGCCCCGACTTCTTCCCCAAGTTCCCTGCTTCGACCATCGACACGAGGAGTTCAGGCGGAGAAAAACGCGCACCGAGCTGCTGTTCGAGATAGCGAGCGATCGCCAGCCGAACGTCGAGGCCCACGAGATCGGTCAGGCGCAGCGGTCCGATGGGGTGCTTATAGCCAAGCGCCATCGCCTGATCGATGTCCTCAGCGCTCGCGATCCCCTCCTCCAGCATCCGAATCGCTTCGAGACCGAGCGCCACGCCCAGCCGCGAAGTTGCGAAGCCCGGTGCATCTTTCACGACGATCGATGCCTTGCCGAGCAGCTCGGCGAGCTGGCGAAAGCCCTCGATGGTAGCCTCACTCGTCATAGGGCCGACGACGATCTCTATCAATGATGAGGCCGGGACCGGATTGAAAAAGTGCAAGCCACCGACGCGCTCGGCGCTCTTGAGCCCCTCCTGAAGACTCCCAATGGCAATCGAGGAGGTGTTGGAGCCGATAGGAATCGACTCTCCGACGACATCTCTGACCTGCGTCAGCACGTCGCGCTTGAGTTCGACGATCTCGGGAACGCTCTCGATAACCAATGACGACGCGCGAAGACTGGCATAGTCCGTAGTCACCATCAAGCGCGCATCGGCAACCTCGCTGGCCAGGGAGATAAATCCCCGCTCACGAGCCCTCTTGAGCGTCCCTAGCACGCGCGCTCTGGCTCGCTCGACCGCGTCTGTCTTGGCTTCAATGACTACCGCGCTCAGGCCAGACATCAACACCTGGGAGGCAATGGAGGAACCCATCGTCCCCCCACCGACGATTCCAATAGTGATGATCTGCCCCTGGTCTAGAAGACTGGAATGATCTCGTCCCAATTTACGTCCGTGACTTCCTCTCCGGAGATTCCCACCTCAGGGATTGCAGGGAACGGAATATCATAACGCTCCAATACCCCTTTGACGTTCAGCATTGCCCGACGCCAGTTCTCCAGCTTTTCATCGTAGGTGGCAACTCCGAGTCCTGCTGCACGAGCAACCTCCTCGATCTCGCGTTGGGTCGCGATGAAGTCCTCAGGCAGATCCCAAAAGTCAGACGGTGGCTCGAACAGAACGCCGGACAAGAAAACGTAGCCCGCTCGGATCTGTTTGGTTACGATCGCCCGATCCTCGTCGCTGATCTTGGGATAGTCACGCTCCATCAGCGAGAGGCAAATCGCCATATGCCGGCCCTCATCGCGACCGATCGCACGAAACGCCTCTTTGAAGACGGGAATCGTCGTATGCGTGTACATGTAATGGAAGAGCGTGGACGAAGCCACCTCACCCATCAGGAACGAACTAAAAAGTACCGCCATCGAGTACCGCGGAACCGCCTTCTTGTAGCCATTCCAGTAGCGCGCGCCATTGTGATAGAGCCATTCGACATTGCGCTTGGCCCGGCGACCAAGCTCTGATTCAGGCTCATAACCGAGTGGACCACCAGGTGTGAGGACAGAGATCGCCTTCCCACACACGATCTCATGGTTCTGTTCGTCACGGGTAATCGAAAAGAATGCGCGACGGACCGGATCCTCCTCATGAATCTCATACGCGCGCACCAAAGCGGTTGCAAACACTGGAGGGGCCGAGGCATCGAACACCGAGAGGAGCGAGAACCAGTACGCGACCGCTTCTCGCTCTGCCGCGGACATCTGCTCCGGCCTCAATCCATCCCACGGCAACCGCGCTGGATCCCAATACTCCTTCTGCGCCGAAGCCCAAATCTCATCGAGCTTGGCGGTCTTTGCCTCCCAGGACAGTGGAAAGACGTTCGGCTGTTCAATCGGTGGAGGGAGCTCCATGGAACTGCCGAATCCCTCATGCGCCTGTGTCAACTGGTTCCCCTTTCGCACATCGACCGACCATCCGGTCGGCAGATTACAATAGTAGCACATACTCCTCACGAGAACCTCGAGGGTTCAGCGTTATCGTGGCCGAGAAGAGGGTATGTGTGGTGCCGTCGAGAGCGAGGAGCAACAATGCCGGTGATCAGACTGTATCCGTCGGGCAATGAAATTCCCTGCCCGAATGGGATGACTGTGCTTGCGGCGCTCGAAGCCCAAGGTTGGGCCCTACCGAACAACTGCCGGGCAGGGACCTGCGGGGAATGCAAAGTAAAGGTCCGCTCGGGCACCTTCGACCAGGGCTTTGTCCTAGACATGGCGCTTTCCCGAGAGGAGCGTCAACAGGGGTATGGGGCTATGTGTATGGCAAAGCCACTGTCGGAGGTTCTCGAGATCGAGTGGGGTACCGTCGATGCGAAGCCAACGCTCTTTCCTCCCCGAGAACAGGTCCCCCACGTCGTAGTCGACCGGATGGATCGCACCCCGTCTATCGTCGAGCTTCGGCTACGCCCATTGGATGAGCCGATCCGATTTTGGCCTGGGCAGCACATGCAACTTGGCGAGCAACCTCTGCACCCGATGCGGAACTACTCAATGGCCAATGCGCCCCGTCCCGACGGGGAACTCACCTTCTATGTCACCCGCGAACCCTTTGGTCAGACCAGCAGCTGGCTCACCTCCTCGGTTGACGTCGGTGATATCCTGATGGTCAATGGACCCTACGGTTCGTTCATCGGTGACCCTGCCATCGACACGCCGGTCATTCTTATCGCCGGCGGTTCTGGCTTGGCGCCAATCATGTCGCTAACCGAAGCGGCGCTGCGCCGCGGATTCTCCCATCCCGTCAAACTGATATTCTCAGCGCGTACACCGGCTGATGTCTACCCACGTGGTCAGTTGGCCTACCTTGAGCGGCGCTATGCCAACTTCGAAAAGATCGTCACCTATACCCGGCATCCACACGGTACCGACTGCGCGCAAGAGCCCCACTATCATGGTCGACTGCCCAGTCTGCTCCCGTCTATGACCGTTTCCTTCACCGGAACAAGTGTGTTTGTCGCCGGCAGTGAACCCTTTGTTGGCGACTGCACCAACGCCGTGCGAGCACTACAGCCAGCGGCAATCTATACCGAACCCTTCACCGACCAACAAGGCGACATCTCGTCACTTTCAATTCTTGGCTGACCCTGGTCTCCGAGATCGCAACCGGATCGGGGCGTCACCCTAGACCGACATCATCGATCGACCCTGCGATCACTAAGGGTCGTGCTTGATACTCCGATCGCGCCTTCAGTGACGCACGAAGACCTATCATCACGACGCGTGCCAACGAGCCAGTTACCAACTGAAACCAAACGGGTCGAGGTTGAAGAAGCTGCCGTAGTTGGTGGGCGACGTGCTATCGCTCGTTGGCGTCATGCACGCCATGCCAGTTACCCCAGAGCACGATCTCGTCACGGCGTAGCTGCCAGATACCGTTCCGATCGTCAGCGTCCGCGTAGTAAAGTTGCCACCTGCACTGATAGTTGGCAGTGCCGCGTAAGTGCCGCCATAGTTCGGTGTTTCGGCTATCCACTCCGCGTTCTCGGGGCTTGCGGATGAGGCCGAGAAGTTTGCCGGGTTATTCTGCCCTGCGGAAGCAAGGGCAGTTGCGGACAGACTATTGCTGTTAAATGACTGGCCGGTCGTTAAGTCCTCAAGGAGGATATCCCAGTTGCCGCTACTCATGCGCTTGAGAGTTACCGTGATCGAATCTCCGGGATTGACGACCGACCATCCAGGTATCGGCTCCTCCGGCTCTGGGTTCGATGGAGTAAGAAGCTCATACCACGGACTATACGTTGCTCCTGTACCTGGGCTCCAGGTCGCTTGGACGCCAGCTTGGAGTAGATACGAATTCCCGTATCCATCTATCCCAACCCACTCAGATATCGCACACTCGCCGGCACTCTGCACGCAAGACGATGACTGAGCGCTCGCCAGTGTCGGGACTACGAAGCTGCCAGACACCGAGGTCGTTGACGAGCCGCTATCGACAATGCCCGCCCAGTTCGCCGATTGAGTCTGCACAATGGGTACCGATGTCGCTGTTCCTGTCGGATCAGTAATCGACACCGTCAATGGACCGGAGCCAACGCGGTGGGTGCCGTCAATGACATAGATGGTCACTAGCGTAGACGGCGGGTCTGTCGTGGCGGGTGTGCCGCTCAGCACACCACCGGCCGACAGCGTTAATCCCGATGGCAGCGAGGTGCCCGTCGCTATCCCAAACGAGTATGGACCAGGCACGTTCGTTCCCAGCGTAACGCTTCCAGCCTGGCCAACAGTGAAGTCCACCGTCGGCGTCGTAAGCTGCACCGGGTTATAGGTCAAATCGATCATCGTGCTCATCGCGTTACCAACCGAATCGGTTACCGTCACCGGAAAGTGATACGATGTCGAACCAAGCCCACCGAGGGTGCCGGTGATGGCACCATCCGCGGCCAGCGTAAGTCCGCTAGGCATGCTCGATGATGACCACGAATAACCAGATCCACCTGTCGCACGCAGTTGGAGATTCACGTTTGCATAGGTGCTCAGTGTTGTACTCGTGATGGCGAGCGAGCCTGAGATACTATCTACCAGTGACACCGTGCCAGTGGTCAAAGCTCCGCCAACATCGGTGACCCTCACCGAGAAGGTCAAGGTCGTAGTGGAAGTATTCGTTAAGGTGCCGGTAAGGAGGCCAGAGCTCGAGAGCGTCAGTCCAGCTGGCAGGTTCGTGGACGTAAACGTATATCCACCATCGCCACCAGTAGCACTAAGGTGAGCATTCACGGAGTTATTTGAGACGCTCAGGCTGGTCGTGTCAAGCGCTAATGGCGTCGATTGTGGCGCAGGCGGCACGTACTG
>JAJZXI010000087.1:10054-11438 GCA_021806545.1 Actinomycetes bacterium
TACTGAGGGCTGGGCGTTGTTGTCCTTGTCGGCGGCACGTACTGGGGGCTGGGCGTGGGCGTCTTGGCCGGCGTTCTCTGGCGTGGTTGCGGCGTGCCGGTATACACCGGGACCGACGGAATGATTGCTACGGCGTGTCCAACCTTGGCATTGCCAAGCGACGGAGCCCCGCCGATCGCCAGAACATTGCCTGTCTTGCAGACCACATAGTAACCCTGCCCAGTCGGATTCGGCATAATATCCGTAATGGGACCGGGCAGCGGGTGGGATCCCCTCAACCCTGTGTATCCGAGGTCATAGGTGGAGCCAGAGAACTTGGCACTGCCAAAATCGAACACTCCGCCATCGGCTGCAACCAGGTAGTAACCGCTACCGTCCGGTGCCGCCACCGCACCGACGATAGGCGCATCGAGTGGTCGCGTACCAGAGAGTCCGGTGATGCCATAGCTGTATGTCGAGCCATAGAACTTGGCACTGCCAAAATCGAACACTCCGCCATCGGCTGCAACCAGCCAGTAGCCGCTACCACTTGGGGTGCCGACGATGCCGACGATCGGTGCGTTGAGGGGATGGGAGCCATTCAGTCCAGTAATGCCGTAGGTATAGGTGGATCCATGAAACTGCGCGTTGCCAAAATCGAACACGCCGCCATCGGCTGCAACTAGCCAGTAGCCTTGTCCGTTTGCGGTAGCCGCTATACCCACGATTGGTGCGTTGAGGGGATGGGAGCCACTCAGTCCAGTAATGCCGTAGGTATAGGTGTCGCCATAGAAGGTGGCGCCTGCGTGTGCAACCACCTGACCGCTTGAGGTTACCGTCCAGTAGCCGGCCCCAGTGGGATTGGCAGCCGCGGCCACGACATTGGATTGAGATCCATTGATCGAAGAACCGTTTGGCGTGCTGCCAAATCCCGTCGCACCGCCATTGCTCCCAACGACGTAGTATCCAGACGATGAGCTTGTGGTCGATGACGCCTTCGTCGACGACACTGCCAACTTGGCGCTCGTAACCGCGCTAGCGGCACCACCTGTTAGCGCGAGTACCGAGGTCGCTCCGAATACCGCCGTGCGGATGAGTTTTGACCTCGTGAACCGTTTCATTGTGCGACATTCCTCCGCTATTAGCACTCTGAGTGGTGATCGACGGAAGCGATCGTCCACTTGAGTGTGGTCTCACCATGCGGCTGACATCACGATCGAATCGGCCCACCGATCTCCATCCCTGGGGTCAGGAATAACTCGATGCACACGCGTTGATCTCGAACCACTGTGCAGTTGCGACACTGGGCTGGGGCCCCCAGGCCCGAAGCGACCCTTCACCCAGAGGCGCCACGTCCACTAACCAGGACACAACGTCCGCGAATGCCCCAATCACAAACGCTATT
>JAJZXI010000088.1 GCA_021806545.1 Actinomycetes bacterium
ATATCCTCGATTGAGGAGATGGCAACACCTACGCGACCAACTTCTCCGTCAGCTCGAGGATGATCTGCGTCATAACCCATCTGTGTTGGAAGATCAAAGGCGCATGAGAGGCCCGTCTGTCCATTGTCGAGCAGGAAATGGAAGCGCTGGTTCGTCGCCTCTGCCGTTCCAAAGCCGGCGTACTGGCGCATCGTCCATGCACGGCGACGATACATCTCCGGATAGATGCCCCGGGTAAAGGGGAAGACGCCAGGATCACCGAGGTCGTGCTGATAGTCGACCGAGGTGGTTGCTGGTGAATATACCGGTTCGATAGGGATTTCAGAGTCTGTCTGTTTGGAGGTCACCCTGTCATACTACTTGTTGCTCGAACCGCATCTGAGTCAAGAGTTCTGGTGGGCTCTTCTCGGTGCAACGTCGATGGCTGTGTCAGCAAGGCCACGGGCTTCTGCTCGCTCCGCTTTGGCTCGGTGTCCAACCGCTGCGCACTTCGGGTCGATGGTGAGCCGATAGATTTGGAACTCTTCAGTTGTCGCATCGTAGGTCAAGATGCGACCGATGAGCGGTTCCCCGATGCCGAGGATGATTTTGATCGCTTCGGTTGCTTGCAGTGTGCCGATGATGCCGGGCAAAACGCCAAGCACTCCGGCCTGCGCACACGAGGGTGCAAGTTCGACCGGCGGAGGGACAGGTGCGAAGCAGCGAAAGCATGGTCCTCGTGGCGGTGCGAAGACGGTTACCTGACCTTCGAACTGGTAGATCGACCCATGGACTACGGGAATGCCAATGGTGCTCGCAGCATCATTGATGATATAGCGAGTTGCGAAGTTGTCGGTTCCATCGATGACCACGTCATAGTCCGTCAGTACTGCGTCGATGTTTGTGGCGTTGAGGTGGTAGTCGTAGGTGTGCACGCGAACGTCCGGGTTGAGAGCAGCGATGGCTGCCTTGGCGGAGTCGACCTTGCGTTGACCGATGGTGGCGGTCGAGTGAATGATTTGGCGTTGGAGGTTTGATACGTCAACCTCGTCCATGTCGACAATACCGATGGTGCCAACACCCGCTGCGGCAAGATACAGCGCTCCCGGCGAGCCGAGCCCTCCCGCACCGAGGATCAGTACTCGCGCCGCGAGCAGCCTCAACTGTCCCGCCTCACCCACACCGGGAAGGAGTAGATGGCGGTGATAGCGGAGCCGCTGAGTATCCGAGAGCCTGAATGGAATCTCCCAGTTACCACCGTGTGCCTTCCAGGCATCGAAACCGCCTCGCAATGATGCTACCTTCGTATAGCCCAACTCTCGAAGAGTAAGCGCGGCGAACGCACTGCGTATACCTGCTGCGCAGTAGACGAGCACAGGGGTGTTCTTGTCTGGCAATACCCCTTCAACCTGGAGTTCGAGGTTCCCTCGAGGAAGATGAATGCTGCCTGGAATGGCCCCGAGGTTGACTTCTGATGGTTCACGTACGTCGAGGAAGACCTCAAAAGCATCTGGACGTGCGAGGATATCATCAGCGTCGACCTCGGTGATCTGGGCTCGCGCGTTGGTCAGCAAATTGTGGAAGTTAGACATGGGTAGCCTCCTTGAGCCATGCTACCACCGTTCGAAGTGAATCCGAGTGGCCACCTCTCGTCGCTCGCGCCGACTCGGGGATCCGGTTGGAGCTTCATCGCTAGGGTGTCCAATGCAGACTATACCCAGGGGATCCATCCCCGCTGGTATCTCAAGGAGCTCTGCTAGGTCGTCGTGGCCGTGATAGATGCCCATGAACGTGGCACCAAGACCAAGATCGACCACCTTGAGCAGGAGTTGCATTGTTGCAAAGCTCGCGTCGACGATCCAGTAGGGCTGTGGCCACTTGTGTTCATTTGAGAGGTCCGAACGCACCTTGTCGGCCTCGGCGTAACGCGAAAGATAGGCAGGCTTGTTGACGATCGGCAAGATGAGGACCTGAGATTGTCGAAGCCCACGATGCGTGCGCGAAGCCTCGAGCCAGCCCTCGGTGGTAATGAGTGTAAGAATCGCCTGAATCCGCTCGGGTTTGGTAATGATGACCAGCTCCGTGCCTTGCGTGAAGCCAGCGGAGGGCGCACGAAAGGCCGCTTCGCAAAGGGCTACCACGTCAGCGAGTCCGACTGGCTCCGTGGAGAATGCGCGATGCATACGCCGTCGACGCAGGACCGTGTCAAAGTCCACCGAAGTGTCCTTCACCTGCCTTAGGGTGGCGTGTCATCTCATCGGCATGGCCGCGCAAGTAAGCGGTCACGAGTGGCTGTGGTCTTGGCAGCTACCATAGCGGTCATTGCAAGGGCCATTCCACCTTCGAACATCGCTCGATCTGCCTCTGGTGACTTGGCGGCCTGCGTAAACTCAGGTTGATGATTGACGGCCGGCCACGAGTTGATGGTCACGAGCGGGTGGATAACCGCAACCTCTAATGATAAGTTCCCCATGTCCGTCGAAGCGGAGAGCGGCTCTTGTTCGGAAGGGAAGGTACGCCCTAACTCCGTCGCCTCGTTCACATAGATCGCCGCAAGCTCCTCATCGGTAACCAGTTGTGAGTAGATTGGCCCTCGATCGCTGATCGTGCAGCTTGACCCAGTTGCCAGTGCGCCAGCCTCGAAGCAGCGATCGACACGAGGTACCAATTGCTCAAGATCCTCAAGGGTCCCAGCTCGGGTGAGAAACTCACCTTCGACGAGAGACGGGATGATATTCGGGGCATCACCACCCTTGGTAATAATGCCATGAATTCGGTCGTTGGGGCCGATGTGTTGGCGCAGCAGCCCAATCGATATCTGAGCAATGGTCATCGCGTCGAGAGCGTTGATGCCGAGTTGCGGCGCCGCGGCGGCATGGGAGTCTCGACCTCGGAAACTCACCGAGAAGTGCCGGGCTGCCTGTACGTGCATCCGGTCAGCCTCCATTGGCGCCGGATGGAGCATCATTGCGAGGTTGGTGCCGGTGAAGACTCCGCGGTTGAGCAGGATAATCTTACCACCGCCCCCCTCCTCCGCTGGAGTGCCGACGACGCGAAGCGTGATGCCGAGCTCTCCGACCAACTCGATGAGCGCGGCAGCGGCCAAAACGGCACTGGCTGCAATGACGTTGTGACCACAGGCATGACCGAGGAGAGGAAGGGCATCGTACTCTGCACAGATGGTGACGACGAGGTCGCCGGATCCCACCTCGGCAAGGACCGCGGTATCGAGCCCGCCAACGCCCCTCGTCACCGTAAGACCGATGGCTTCGAGCTCGGCAGCGAGCCAGCCTGAAGCTTTGACCTCCTCAAACCCAAGCTCTGGGTTGGCATGGATCCGGTGAGATAGATCGTAGGCACGACCGTAGTTGCGCTCGGCTGCTGACCGAATCACCTTGCGCTCGGTATCGAGTGACGGCATTCCCCTCCTTGTGTCTCGTCCTGGCGCTATGAGATGACGGCGACGACATCGCCCGTGCCGACAGTATCCCCAGGCTGTACCTTGATTTCGCTGATTGTCCCGTTGCGTTCCGCGAGGATCGAGTTCTCCATCTTCATCGCCTCGAGTACGATAACGGTATCTCCGACCTGCACCTCCTGGCCTACCTCGACCGATACCTTCACGACGGTTCCTTGCATCGGCACCGTTACGTTGCCGGAGCCGGACCCGGATGAGGAGGTTGAACCTTGTGGCCGAGCGGATCGCGGAGTTGGGGATGCATTGCTTGTTTGGTTGGTACGCGATGCTGGGGTTGGTCCGACGTCGGGAAGGAAGAGCTTGACGGCGACTCGCTTTCCGTTCACCTCGGCCACCACCTCGGTGGGTGCAGGGCTCGTGTCCGTGTCGTTTGCCGTTGGGCCAACCGGCAAGGCGCTCAGATCCAACCGATCTTCGACCCACTTGGTAGAGTGTTGTGCCGCCGCGAAGTCTGGGTGCGTGAGGATGGCCAGGTCCGCCGGGATGGTTGTCGTTACCCCTTCCAGCTTGGTTTCGTGCAGTGCACGTACGGCCCTGGCGATGGCGCGTTCACGGTCGGGTGCCCATACGACGAGTTTGGCGATGAGGTTGTCATAGTACTGGCTGACCGCGTCCCCTGCCTCGTAGCCAGCATCTGTCCTTACTCCCGGGCCGTCTGCGCGATCGAAACGGGTAATTGGGCCAGGGGACGGGATGAAGCGGCCCGCCGACGGATCCTCAGCGTTGAGGCGTATCTCGATCGCATGCCCACGATGGGTAACCTCGTGTTGAGCAAAGCCGAGGGGTTCACCAGCGGCGACTCTCAGTTGGAGCTCCACCAGATCAAGACCCGTGACCGCCTCGGTGATAGGGTGCTCGACCTGAAGGCGCGTATTCATCTCAAGAAAGTAGAACTGCCCATCTTGATATAGAAATTCGACGGTCCCCGCGTTGTAGTAACCACAGGCCTTGGCAACTTTGACGGCGGCCTCACCCATCTGCACACGAATATCGTTCGGAAAATCAGGAGCTGGCGATTCCTCAATAAGCTTCTGATGCCGTCGTTGGCAGGAGCAGTCGCGCTCGCCGAGCCATACGATATTGCCGTGCGTGTCCCCAATGATCTGCATCTCGACGTGTCTTGGCCAAGTGAGGTACCGCTCCAAATAGCATTCGTCACGGCCGAATGAGGCAAGGGCCTCGCGTTGCGCCGAGGAGAGGGCGTCGGCTGCCTCAGACGCGGAGTGGACTACCCGCATCCCGCGCCCACCTCCTCCATAGGCGGCCTTGATGGCGACCGGCCAGCCGTGCTGGTTGCCAAAGGTGATAATCTCCTCGGCGCTTTGAAGCACCTCAGCTGTGCCTGGGACGCCGGCAACACCAGCGGCGGTTGCCGCAATACGAGACGAGATTTTGTCCCCCATGATCTCTATGGCCTTTGGAGGTGGACCGACGAACACAACACCTGAGCTTTCGATGGCTCGGGCGAAGTCTGTGTTTTCACTGAAGAAGCCATAGCCTGGATGGACCGCCTGCGCACCGGAGCGTTTGATTATCTCGAGGATGCGCTCGGTGTTGAGGTAGCTCTCACGGACAGTTGTTCCTGGTAGGTTGTAGGCTTCGTCCGCATAACGCACATGCATGGAATCTCGATCAGCGTCCGAATACACGGCGATAGTGGTGATGCCCATTTCTCGCGCGGTTCGCATCACACGAACCGCGATCTCTCCTCGGTTCGCAACCAGTAGCCGTTCAAACACCTACTCCACCTTTCTTCCTGACCCAGTTGACACGAGCGTCGTCTACCACGGTTGTACGAACCTCGATCACCAAAGACCTTGCACTCGACCATTGCCCTCTAGGGTTCAGGCCATGGCCAACTCTACTCCATGGCGGATAATCCTACTTGATGAGATCGATTCAACGAATCGTGTGATGACAGAGCTGTTGAGCTCCATCAGTCTTGAGCGCCTGGTGCTTGTAGCCGATCATCAGGTCGACGGTAGAGGTCGACGGGACCGAAGCTTTAACGACATTCCGAAGACCGCGTTGATGTGTTCGATCCTGGTGCGTTTGTCGACGCAGGATGCGATCAATCTCCTTCCATTAGCGGTGGGCAACGCCGCGGTAGCCGCCGCCAGGTCGCTCGGAGCTCGCGATGTCTCCCTCAAGTGGCCCAACGATATCGAGGTTCATGGCACCAAGCTGGGCGGCATTCTGGTTGACGGAGTATTCGATCGACGCGGCTACCTGGGTGTAGTGGGTTTGGGTCTCAATCTCATTGCAGCTCCCCAGCTTCCAAACAGTCGCCGAGTCGGCCGCCTTGTCGATTTTGTCGGGCCATTGGTGGATCGTGATTTCTTTGCACTGCGCGATGCTTATCTGGCGCTGTACCTCAGCGAACTCGATAGCCAGCTCGCGTTCTTGGTCGGGGGCGGTGGCGATATCGTGCTCAGATCATATCGGCAGCTGTGCTCAACAATCCATCAACGGGTGCGAATTCAATACCCTGGGCATGAGATGCTAGGCTTTGCCACGGGCGTCGACGAAGATGGGCGCCTGGTGGTGTCGACCCCTGCGGGCGAGTTAGCTCTCTATGTCGGCGATGTGGAACACCTTGGAGTTCTGGGTGAGTGAATACGACAAGTGGTCATGTTCGGTGGGGACTGTTGGTGGTCAGTGGCTAGTCGAGCGACTTGGGGTTTGGGGGAACTGTTCCGGACGACCATGGACGCTTTGGACTCTTGTCATAAGACCACGTGCGTCCGGTAGTGGTCACGCGATTGCATTGTCACCAGTCGGGCCCCGGCACCCCAGGGCAGATCTTTGACCGGTGTGACAGGAGCCTGCGTCACAGCGAGATGCTTTTTTGGAGACTGGACGCAAGACATGGACAACGGCCTGGCGTCAATCGAGTCACTCGTTGTGGGTGGCGGCACTGAAGTCTTGATTGAGGAGGAATAGATGTCGGTGGAGTTTAGTGAAGAACACGAGGAGCTTCGCAAGGTCGTCGCCGATTTTGTCGGTGCTGAGGTACTGCCAAACGCCAGGGATTGGGACGAGCGTGGTGAGTTTCCTCTGGAACAGGTACGCGAACTGGGCAGGCTTGGTCTTTTTGGAATGATTTTTCCGGAGAGCTACGGAGGTGGTGGCGGTGATTTTACGTCATTGTGTATCGCCGTCGAGGAGCTCGCGAAGGGTGATTCGTCACTGGCCATCACACTTTCAGCCGGTGTCGGACTCGGCGCGAATCCCATCTATCAATTTGGTACTGAGGCACAGAGGCAGCGGTGGTTGCCTGATCTGTGCGCGGGAAACGCCTTAGGTGGCTTTGGTCTGACTGAACCGGACGGGGGTTCTGACGCCGGTGCAACACGGACCAAATTTGAGCGTCGTGGGGATGGATACCGCATCAATGGATCCAAGGCCTATATCACCAACTCGGGAACCCCAATTACGTCGTTGGTGACCGTGACCGCCCGAGGAGAGGGCGGCGTTTCAAGTTTTATTATCCCGGCTGGAACACCAGGATTTGTCGTTGAGCCTTCCTACAAAAAGTTGGGTTGGCACGCCTCCGATACCCATCCATTGAGTCTCAACGATGTTGAGGTCGGCTCCGAGGCGCTGCTTGGCGAATTCGGTAGAGGTTTTGCCCAGTTTCTCGCCATTCTCGATGACGGCCGTATCTCGATTGCTGCGCTCGCGCTTGGTCTTGCCGAGGCGTGCCTGCGTGAGTCGTTGGCCTACGCTGCAAACCGAAACGCCTTTGGGGGCCCGATCTCGCGTTACCAGGCAATCTCCTTCAAGTGTGCCGACATGGAGGTTGCAGTGGAGGCGTCACGCCTGCTGGTCTATCGTGCGGCATGGCTTAAGGACCACCATCAGCCATTCAAGCGAGAAGCGGCTGTAGCCAAACTCTACGCGACTGAAGCTGCGGTCTCGATTGTGCGAGATGCAACGCAGATCTTCGGAGGAGCTGGTTTCATCGAAGAATCACCGGTCGCCCGCTACTATCGTGATGCCAAGATACTTGAGATCGGAGAGGGGACCTCGGAGGTCCAGCGACTGGTGATTGCCAGATCCCTTGGGCTTGCGACCTCGTAGGAGCATGAATTGAAGGCACTCATCCTCGCAGGCGGATCCGGGACACGACTCCGGCCCCTGACGCACACGGCGTCCAAGCAGCTCGTCCCGATCGCCAACAAGCCCATATTGTTCTATGGCCTTGAGGCGATCGCAGAGTGTGGTATACATGAGGTTGGGGTCGTAGTTGGACATACCGCGCTCGAAGTCCAAGCGGCAGTTGGCGATGGCTCTGAGTTCGGACTGCAAGTGACGTACCTCTCCCAGGATGCGCCGCGCGGGCTGGCACATGCGGTGCTCATCGCTCGAGAGTTCTTAGGGGACGATGACTTCGTTATGTATCTAGGAGACAATTTTCTGGTCGGCGGGATTGCAGAAATTGTCGAAGGATTCGCTACTCGTGAGGCTTCGACGGCTGCTGGAATTCTTCTTGCTCGCGTCCCGGACCCACGCAAATTTGGAGTGGCAGAGGTATCACCTGACGGAACGGTGCTACGCCTTGTCGAAAAACCGGACATTCCGCCATCTGACCTTGCATTGGTCGGTGTTTACCTGTTCGATCGTCGCATCCATGACGCCGTGTCGCAGATCGCACCGTCCGCAAGGGGAGAGCTCGAGATCACCGATGCTATCAGCCACCTGATATCCATGGGCTATGGTGTCAAGTCCTCGATGGTCGATGGATATTGGAAGGACCTGGGCGATCCCGAAGCTTTGCTTGACGGGAATCGCATCGCCCTCATGGCGATCCGGTCCTCGATCATGGGCGAGGTGGTGGACTCAAAGGTCGAAGGATTGGTGCGCATTGAAGCTGGCGCCAGGATTGTTGATTCGATCGTGAGGGGCCCCGCGGTGATCGGCCGGGACGTATCATTGCAGTCGAGTTATGTCGGTCCATTCTCCGCCATCGGCGATCGTTGTACAATTACCTCGTCGGAGATCGTGAACTCTATCATTCTGAGCGATTCCCAGGTTGACAACGTTGGCTCGCTCGAAGGTTCGGTGATCGGAAAATTTGCCATGATCGGACATCGTACCGAGCGTCCGAGGGCAACCAAGCTCGTGGTGGGCGATCATGCCAGGGTCGAGTTGCTATAGTCTGTGCTCGCAATGACTCCCGAGCATGAAAGGCCAGAATCGTGAAACTGTTGGTGACCGGAGGAGCCGGGTTTATCGGCTCCAACTTCGTTCGCTATTGGTCTGGGGCACATCCCGGCGATGACATCGTGGTATTGGATGCCCTGACGTACGCAGGATGCCGTGAGTCACTGGCAGACGTGGAGGATGCTATCCGATTTGTGCATGCTGACATTGCGAATACGGGTCATGTTCTTGAGGTACTCGATCGGTATGCGATCGACGTCGTAGTCAACTTCGCTGCGGAATCGCACAATTCGCTTGCCATCGTCGACCCGGAGCGTTTCTTTCGCACGAACGTGATGGGGACGGTAGGCCTTCTGGAGGCAGCGCGTGCCTACGGGGGTCTGACACGATTTCATCACGTGTCGACCTGTGAGGTCTACGGAGATCTGGATCTGGATGCAGAGGATGCTTTTACTGAATCGTCTCCCTATCGGCCGCGTACGCCATACAACGCATCAAAGGCTGGGGCAGACCATGCCGTACGCGCCTATGCACTGACCTATGGACTTTCGGTTAGCATCACGAACTGCGCCAATAACTACGGTCCGTACCAGTTTCCCGAGAAGTTGATTCCTCTCTTCACCGCGCTAGCGCTCCAGGACCAACCACTGCCTCTGTATGCCTCAAAAGACAACCGTCGAGAGTGGATCCATGTGCTCGATCATGCACGAGCGATCGATCTTGTTCTACATAAGGGTGCCTCGGGCGAAACCTACCACGTCGGTACGGGGTCGGAGTTTTCGATCGAGGACATCGCCGACCGCATTTTGGCCGAGTTGGGCAAGCCGAGTGTACTCAAGACCACGGTCCCTGATCGTCCGTCTCACGACCGACGATACCTGCTTGACTCGTCCAAGATCCGCACCGAGCTAGGATTCGTCCCCGGGGTGCAGTTCGACCAAGGAATCCGTGAGACGATTGCTTGGTATCGGTCTCACGAGTCATGGTGGCGCCCATTGCTCGGACGATCACCTATCCAGGAGGCGGCTGCGTGGCAGCCGGGGTCGTGACGTGACTCATCCGAGATTTCTCGTACTCGGGGCGAACGGTCAACTTGGTCAACGCCTGACACGACGGTTGGGTGGACTCGACCTTCCCGTCGAGGTCTTTGCGTTTACGTCGAGTGAGGTTGACATTGGCCAGCGCTCCATTGTCAACGAGGCTATTCGATCATTGCGACCCGACTGGGTCGTCAATGCTGCTGCCTTTACAGCGGTCGATCGTTGTGAGCTCGAACCAGATCATGCCTTTCGCATCAACGCGCTTGCGGTTCGTTGGATCGTGGAGGCAGCCGCAGCCGTGTCTGGTCGAGTCTGCAACTTCTCCACCGACTACGTCTTTGATGGTCACGCGGCACAGCCGTACCGAGAATGGGATAGGGTGAATCCGCTTGGAATCTACGGGCGAAGCAAGCTTGGAGGTGAACAGGAACTTCGAGCGGGCTTCGATCTCAACATTCGGACTGCATGGTTGATGAGCGCCTCTCGCGGCAATATCGCATCGACGGTGGTGCGCCTTGCCAGGGAAGGCGCACCATTACGCTTTGTCGGAGACCAAGTGGGATCTCCTACCGTAGCAGATGATTTGAGCGAAGCTGCGGTGCAGCTGATGTTGAGCAGCTGCACAGGCTGCTTCCATGTTGTGAATGGGGGCGTAGGCTCATGGTATCAAGTCGTGCAGTGGATCCTCAGGCTGCTCGGTCGAGACCCGGGGCAGGTAACGGAGATCGAGGCGATATCGGTCGCTGACCGGTATCCAGCGCCACGACCGTCATATTCGGTGCTTTCAACGTCGTCGTATGTGGCCGCGACCGGCCGCACGACCGATGATTGGCATGATGCATTGGAACGTATGGTGAGAGACCTAGATCACCCGTGAACAACGATATTGCCGCAGTCGTGGTCGTCTATCGCTCTGGTCCGGTGAAGCCACTCGTCGAGCAGCTTGCCATACAGGGCATTACCAGCGTCGTGGTAGTCGATAATGGTTCGCCGCATGCCTATCGGCATGAGTGGACGACTGGACCCTGTCGCGTCCGCGAGCTGGCTTTTGGCACAAATCTTGGCTATGGTGCCGCGATCAACCGGGTATTGCCTGAGCTCGAAGAGCGGATGGTACTCGTTTCGAATCCTGATGTCATGCCACATGCTGGCGCCGTTCGTGCGTTGGCCTACATCATGATGACAAGCGATCGAGTCGGCGCCGTTGGCCCCAAGGTCCTAGACGTAGCAGGCGAACGCTATCCTTCGTTTCGTCGGTTCCCCTCGCTCTGGGAGTCCATGTGGCATGGGGCGATCGGATGGATTGCCCCGGCGAGTTTTGCGACTCGTTCGTATCGCATGAGTGACATTGATCCTGAGTCCGCAGTCGTGGTCCCTTGGATTTCAGGTTCATGCCTATTGTGCTCAAGAGAAGCACTTCGCGCTGTCGGAGGTTTCGACACGAAGTATCAGCTGTATATGGAGGATGTCGATCTTTGTCGTCGTCTCTGGATTAAGGGTTATCAGATCGTTTATCAGCCTGAAGCGGTCGTGACCCACGTGGGTGGTGTATCAAGTAGTCAACGTCGCTTGCGGGCTGTACTTGCGCACCATCGGTCGATGGCGACCTATGCGGCCGCCGAGCAGTCGTCCAGCCTAATACTGATCCTGGTGGAATTGGGGATTGCGCTGCGCTGCGGCTTGAGTCTTGTGCGGACAATCCTGTCCGGAGTGATTCGCAACTAGGACGCCTTCTCGGTATTGC
>JAJZXI010000089.1 GCA_021806545.1 Actinomycetes bacterium
TTAGTGGCAGCCTTTAGGTTGGAGCAGCTCAAAAGTGGTCGCAACGAGGTCCAGCAGTGTCGAGTGCAACGAGTTGCGGACCGCACTCGCGCCAGTTGACGTTCGATCACGATCCTACTGCTTGCGCAGGTCAATCCCAAGCGCAGCGACTAGCTCTGTCGACGGTGATCATGGCGCAGCCTGGCCCCGCGCAAGCCAGAACCCGTTTGTCGTCAACGTACTATGGCATCAGGGTCTATGGGCGGCATCAGCGAAGGGTAATCATGCATAGTTCCGCGTCGAGGAGCCTCTGGTCCTCGGCAGTGCTCGCGCTAGGTATTGACCTGTGCGCTAGTCAGTGCCGATGTAGCTCATAACGTGCTTGATGCGGGTGTAGTCTTCGAAGCCGTACATGGAGAGGTCCTTCCCGTAGCCTGAGTGCTTGAAGCCACCGTGGGGCATCTCGCCGACGATCGGTATGTGGGTATTGATCCATACGGCCCCAAAGTCGAGACGTCGGGAGACTCGCATGGCCGTTCCATGGTCACGCGTCCACACGCTTGAGGCCAACCCATACTCGACGTCGTTCGCGAGTCGGATTGCCTCATCCTCAGTAGCGAACGTCTGAACGGTGATGATTGGTCCAAAAATTTCATTCTGGATGATCTCGTCGTCCTGGTGAAGGTTGTCGACCACGGTGGCGGGGAAGAAGTAGCCGTTTCGGTCTACGCGTACTCCACCCGTGGTGATCTTGGCATGGTCGGGTAGTCGCCCTACGAGGCCGAGAATTCGGTCGTACTGGTTCACGTTGTTGACCGGTCCAAAATAAGCATCATTGTCGGTAGGTGCTCCGACCTTGGTGTCGGTGGCGATCCTGGTGAGCGCCTCGACGAAGGCATCATGTGCCTCTGCCTGCACGAGCACCCGAGCTGCTGCCGTACAGTCCTGTCCAGCGTTGAAATAACCGGCTCCAGCGATACCTTCCGCTGCCCGAGCAATATCCGCATCGGCAAATACGATTACCGGTGCGTTCCCCCCAAGCTCGAGGTGTACACGTTTGACGTCAGCCGCCGCGGCTGCCGCCACTTCACGGCCCGCTCGCAACGAGCCAGTAATGGCTACGAGTTGGGGAGTTTTGTGACTGACGAGAAGGCGGCCGGTGTCGCGGTCGCCGAGCACGACGTTGAAGACGCCAGGTGGGAAGATTTCACCAATGAGGCGAGCAAGGATCGTCGAGCTTGCTGGGGTGGTATCGGATGGCTTGAGTACCAGGGTGTTGCCAGCCGCGAGTGCGGGGCCGATCTTCCAGATCGCCATCATCATCGGATAGTTCCACGGGGTTACCGCGGCGCATACGCCGATCGGCTCACGGCGAATGAAGGACGTGTGGTTCGCCATGTATTCGCCAGCGCTTTTGCCTTCGAGATTGCGCGCTGCAGCTGCGAAGAAGCGAATTTGGTCGACCATCGGTGGAATCTCTTCACTCATCGTCAGCGATACGGGTTTGCCGGTATTCGTCGTCTCGGCTTCGACTAGCTCAGTCGCATGCTCCTCGATCGCGTCAGCAAGTCGCAAGAGCATGAGACTGCGTTCTGAAGGCGTTGAGTCTCGCCAACCCTCAAAGGCTACCGCTGCACTGTGAAATGCGGCATCGATATCTGCCTCCCGTGAGGCTGGCGCGCTGGCATAGACCTCGCCGGTCGATGGGTTGACGATCTTCATCGTCTGATCGGACTGCGCATCAACGAAGTTGCCTCCGATGTAGTTCTGGAACTGTTCGCTCATTGACTCTCCTTGCTCGTTGGTCGTGCCGACACGGCTGGCAATTGCCTTACGCTCTGGTAGCACACCGCTTGCTTCGCTCGATATCGGACTCATCACTCCCGAGAGGTATCGGGGAGGCCGATACTCTCGCTCGTCTGGCGAAGAGCTGTGAGACCAGCCCGTCTTCCACACTACACCATCTAGGCTGTCCGAGTAGGTGAAGCGATGGAATTCGCAGATTTTTGATTGAAAAATTGCGCTATCGGTTGACGGAGCCGCGATTATGGTAAAGAATAGTTGCAGGCTTCGATTCCTGGTGTTCGGGTGAGGCGATGGAACTTTTGGAGCTTCGATCGGGAACGAATGGATAGATGGACGATAAGCGACGTGACTGGGATGAAGTGGCCGAGAACCCGACGCTAACGTGGCGAACACGAAAGGATTGCTGGGGGTGAGTGATTGGTAAGTCGGAGTGAGGTTGAGAGGGCAGAGCGTACGTTTCCCTTGATACGAGGGCAAGGGTTGCCGACGGGTCGAGAGTCGAGTGGATCGGGTACGTCGACAATGAATCTTGACGAAATCTCCAAGAGGCTGATCGAACTGCTGCAGGAGGATGGGCGTGCTTCGTATGCCGCACTTGCGAAGGTCGTAGGACTGTCCGAGGCAGCAGTCCGCCAACGGGTGCAACGGCTCATCGATAGCGGGGTGATGCAGATTGTCGCAGTGACGGACCCCACTCGAGTAGGCTTCATGCGCCAAGCGATGATCGGGCTTAAAGTGGCCGGCAATCTTACCGCCGTCGCTCAACGGTGTGCGGCCTTGCCCGAGGTGGATTACGTTGTCATCGTCGCGGGTCGCTATGACCTGCTCCTCGAGGTCGTTTGCGAGAATGACGAACACCTCTTAGAGCTGATGAGTGATCGAATTCGTACCCTTGAAGGGGTGGTATCAGCCGAGGTGAATGTCTACCTGAGATTGGAGAAGCAGACCTATAGCTGGGGAACACGCTAGCTTCGCGACGTTGGAACGAGGTTGATTCGGATGCCAGCTTCTGATAGCGTGACAGCAGCGGGGCGGAGTATGCGATACCAGCGTGATGGCTGATGGGAAGCGGGATCGAGCTTTGAGCGTCACGGAGTTCTTTGATGAGACCGAAGGAAGGTCTTCGAGGTTCGCCGAAGAGTGGCTAGCCGCCAAGATGCGTTCGAAGAGCCGGTAAAGTGTGGCACCGGTGGTGCCCGGAGAAGGAGAGAGATATGAATACAGATGAGCTTTCAGATTCAGCACGTAGGCACCTTTGGATGCATTTCACCAGGATGTCGTCGTACGCCGATCACGAGGTCCCCGTCATGGTTCGCGGACAGGGTCCCTATGTGTACGATAGTCATGGTAAGCGGTACCTCGATGGTCTTGCCGGCCTTTTCGTCGTCCAGGTTGGACACGGACGCACTGAGTTGGCAGAGGCCGCGGCCAAGCAGGCGAGTGAACTCGCCTACTTCCCGCTCTGGAGCTACGCTCATCAGCCGGCCGTAGAGCTTGCCGATCGGTTGGCGGCGCTTGCACCAGGGGATATCAATAGGGTTTTCTTCACCACTGGTGGGTCGGAGGCGGTCGAGTCGGCCTGGAAGCTGGCCCGTCAGTACTTCAAACTCGTCGGCAAGCCCGAAAAGACGAAGGTGATCTCCCGCAACTGGGCCTACCATGGCACGACCTTTGGGGCACTTTCGCTGACAGGTCTTCCGGGGATAAAGACTCCGTTTGAGCCATTGGTGCCAGGGGCGATCAAGGTCCAGAATACCAATCACTACCGCTGCATCGATTGTGCCTCGCTTGATCAGTGTAACTTGGCTTGTGCTGAGGACATCGAGCAGCGGATCGAATTCGAGGGTCCTGAGACCGTTGCGGCGATCTTCCTCGAGCCGGTGCAGAATGCTGGTGGCTGTTTTACTCCAGCTCCTGGCTATTTTGCGCGCGTGCGAGAGATCTGCGACAAGTACGATATCTTGTTGGTATCGGACGAGGTGATTACGGCATTTGGTCGCCTTGGCCAATGGTTTGGTGCGCAGAAGTACGGCTATCAGCCGGACATCATCACCTGCGCCAAGGGTCTGACGTCTGGGTACTCGCCGATCGGTGCGATGCTGGCTTCTGACCGTCTCATGGAGCCATTTTTGAAGGACGAAAACAGCTTCCTCCATGGAATCACCTTCGCGGGGCATCCAGTCAGCGCGGCTGTTGCACTCGCGAATCTTGATATCTTCGAGCGCGACCAGCTGCTCGAACATGTCCGTGACAAGGAGGGGGAGTTTCGCTCCAAGCTGGAGACGTTGTCTGACCTCGACATCGTAGGGGAGATCCGAGGTGCAGGTTTCTTCTACGGTATCGAATTGGTGAAGGATAAGAGCACTCGGGAAACCTTTAACGATGATGAGTCAGAGCGGCTCTTGAGAGGAATCCTGACACCCAAGCTCTTCGAGCTCGGCCTGATCTGTCGCGCTGACGATCGTGGAGATCCGGTCGTGCAACTCTCGCCTCCACTTGTTTGCGAATCTGAGCAGTTCGATGAGATGGTCGCTATTTTGAGGGAGGCGTTCGAAACGGCTCAGGCCGCTCTGTAGACTGGCCAGCACGGCCGCGCATCGCGACGAATATGCGAGTCTGGCTGGCGCTTATTGGTGGCATTCCCACCCTCAATGGGTTATACAGAACCGCAGGGGGTGGGTGTGCGCCTATTCAAGATTCGCGGGTCGCTTGATTATTACGCGGCCCGTGAACTCAGTGATGAGCCTGGCGTGGTGCAACGCATACGGTGCGTGCCAGATGGTTATGTGCGTGAACCAACGGATGTCCAGGCCGTGGTGGATTCGACACAGGGGGTTCGTTTCCCGATCAAAGCGCTTGACCTGACCATCGCCGCGCCAAAGTCCCTCTCGGTGCGGTGGGCGCTCGCTACGGACGATGAGCGAGTTGGGATCGAGCGAGCCCATCATGAGGCGGTTGCCGAGACGCTTGCGTTGATGTTGGCCTTCGATACCGCAAAAACTGCTCGTGGCGGTGCGATGCTACCGATACAACGCATTCAAGCCTTCGATGTTGGTCATCGGCTCTCGCGCGCCGGTGACCCACATCTCCATTCACATCTCGTAGTTGCAAACATCGGTTTCGTTGATGAAGGACGTGCGGTCGCCCTTGGGCACGCTCGTTGGGAACGGGGTCTTCCGGTATACGAGCTTGCCTACCGGGTAGAGCTTGCTGCTCGACTGAGACCGCTTGACATCGATCTCATTGGCCAAGGACTTGGCACTTGGCAAGTCCTGGGACAGCAATCAGGACTCAACGAGGTGTTCTCCAAGCGTCGCGCTGAGGTGTTGGCACTACGCACGGCGTCGGATTCATCGCGGGCTCGCCAACTTGCGGTGCTAGCGACCAGGGAACCAAAGGTGCTATGTTCTGGGCGGGATCTGCGACAGCGCTGGGAGGCAGAGGCACGGGAGTTGCCAACGAGCAGATCACAGGCGGTGATCTCAAGGTCGACAAGGGTGCGCGTCAATGACCCTCTTCTCAATGAGGTTGCTTTGGCACTCGAGGGTGGCGCTGCGGGAATACGAGCGGCAAGGGAGCTTGCTTTACGTCGGGCATTCGGCGCCGTACGGGCGGATCAGCTCAGGACCTCAAATCGTTGCGCGTTTGGTGACAACGAGGTTGTCCTGGACGGGACGGCATGTGGATCCTATCGAGCCTTATCCGTTGCCGAGCGCCTATCCCTCATGGATACGCCTCTAGTCAATCTTCAGCTTGTTCAGGCTCCCCGTGAGGTCGCAGCGATGACCGAAGCACTCGACAGGGTCGGATTGAAGGCGGGGAGTCCGGTCAACGTTACTACGAGGACAACCAGGGAACAGACGCTGGTGGCGACGTTTGGACAGTATCGTCAATCGATCGCTGGCTCGGCGCTCGTGGTGGACGCAAATACTCTTGCCCCTAGCGAACTCGGACAGCTGGTAGCTGAGCGTCACACGATCGTGCGCGAACCCGGGGTTCATTGCTCAGGTGACTTTGCGGCGGCGTTGATCGGTTTCCATGGCAATCAAGGCAGAGCCCTGATCGTCGCTGAGCGTTCTGGTGCGCTGTGGGATGCTTTCGTGGCGGACTGCTGTCGATGGATCCAATCAGGTTGTACGGAGTCCGTCTCCTTTAATGCCGCCTCGCCCGGGCTTATGGCTAGGCTACGGCGGGAGGTCGCCGTGCGGCTGCCCGACGAGGTGGCTGGACATGTCGGGGCCAGGCCCCTTTTTCGCGACGAGCCGGTGCTGCTAAGCGATGGAAGAGAGGGGCGACTGAAGGGTATCGACCATGCTTGGATAAGCGTCGAGCTTGACGATACCACCGAACGATTGCAGGTCGGCTCAGCACGGTTCTCCGGTTTTGGCCCAGCACTCAATGGCCGTGATGCGATAGTCTATGGACCACAGCAGGGCGCTGACGATCTCGTCAAACGTGCGTATGTTGGTGAACCTGGACTCAGTGACCTCGTCAAGTGCATCGGCCTCGCTCAGGAACGTGACGGTGTGCATTGGATCCAAGACGAGGCGGTTGCTGCGATCTCCCGGGCGCGCCTGCACGAGTTCGAACGTACCGGCGGGCGTCTTCTTGGAGAGCGATTGTATCGCTTACGGGCGGCTACGACGACTCTGAGTCGGATCTATGATACTGCTGCTGAGTTCGGCTTCGATCAACGGCATGGCTGGGATCGTATCATCGACGAACGTCTCGCCCTGAGCCGTGACCATCTTGCTCGCGGGAGAGTGCATGGTCTGTGAGCCGATGCGTTGATTCTCTGGAGTGTCACGAACGGGGCGGCCGTATCGATCATGCGAGCGTGCTGGCTCATGGTGACAGATGCTCTGATGTCGAGAGGGATGCACGGCCAAGATCTGGTGTCACAGCGGTGAATTCGCATGCTTCGCGTTGCGAAGTCGCTCCTGCTTGGTGGCGAGCAGGTCGAACGCGTGCATCAGATGCTTACGAGTTTGGTTCGGATCGATAACGTTGTCAACGTAACCGCGTTCGGCGGCTATCCAAGGCGTGAGATACTCATCTTCGTACTTCTGCTGGTGGCGTAGTCGTTCTTCAGCTGGAGCCCTCCGATAGATGATTTCGACCGCGCCTTGCGCTCCCATGACGGCGATCTCCGCGGATGGCCACGCGTACGTAATGTCGTTGCCAATTCCCTTGGAGTCCATCACGATATAGGCGCCGCCGTAAGCCTTACGGGTGATCAGACAGATTCTGGGTACGTTACAGGCTGCATAGGAGAAGGCTAACTCGGCACCATGGCGTATCATTCCCCGCCATTCGACGTCTTTACCTGGCAAGAAGCCCGGCGTGTCGACCAGCGTTAGAATCGGGATGTTGAACGAGTCGCAGAAGCGAACGAACCTCGCTCCCTTTTGAGCAGCCGGAATATCCAGGGTACCAGCCATGATTTTCGGCTGATTGGCGACAATGCCGATCGTGCGTCCGTCAAGGCGGGCGAGGCCTATGACGAGTTGGTTGGCCCAAGTGGCTCGCAGCTCGTAGAAGGAGTCTGCGTCGACGATACCGCGGACGAGGTCGCGCACGTCGTAGGCGGCGGTTGGCTGATCGGGGATCAGATCATCAAGCTCGAGTGTAACGGGCTCGATAGAGTCGACTCGGGTCGGCAGCTGATCCGTAGAGTCTGGCAGATAACCCAGAAAGTGCAGGATTGACTCTTCGATGTCGCGGCGATCATTCGCCACGTCGAAGGCGACGCCTGATCGATTGAGAAGAACCGGTGCTCCGCCAAGGTCCTGATTCGTTACCGACACTCCGGTGAATTCCATGACTGACTGTGGTCCGCTCAGGAATGCAAAGGAGTCTGGTGCCATGATCACGTAATCGGCGAGGCCCAGCAGCAATGCTGGACCGGAAACTGCTGGACCGGTGAGGCCAAGGAGGATCGGAACCCTCCCAGAACAGTGGGCGAGGGCTCGAGCCGCGACTCCCCAACCATGTAGGGCTGCGACACCATCTTGAATCTTCGCACCCGATGTCGAGAGCTCGCAAACGATCGGAATGCTGATGCTGGCCGCGGTCGAGGCTGCGTGAGCGATGCGCTCGCCGTCGCGTTCCGAGAGCGCCCCACGGCGCGTGGTTGCCCGGGACGAGATCCACATGACCTTGCGCTCTCCAAAACTGCGTAGTTCGGAACGAGTGGAGCCTGTGGACGAGGCCTTGAGTTGGAGGTGCGGGTTGTTAGCGGACATTGACTGATCGCTCCTTGCCGGCGAGGGCATCCACTGCCTGGATGATGCGTTCGGCGGCCTTGCGACCGGAGGCGATGGCGCCGTTGAGTGATGGGGATTCGAGATAGTCGCCTGCGAGCAAGAGGTGCCGTCCGACCTCTCGAACGACACGTGTCGGTCGTGGAAGCGCACCATCGACGACCCCGATCTCAACGAATTCAAAAGTCTCGATTGGTCTCTCGAGGGCAAGGGCTAGTGCTGAACGCAGCTCATCTGGTGCCACGGAGGGGTCACACGAGGCTGTGATCAAATGCCGTTCGGGATCGTTGCTCACATAGCTGGGCGCGATGTCGCTCATTGGGGCCACGGTATAGATTGGGCTTTGACGTGGTGGTAAGAGTACGGCCGGTACGCCAAACAGGCGCTCGCTGCAGAGTGCATGAATGAAGCCGACGCTGCGCATCGGTGGCAGCTCCAGACCCAACAGGGGTGAGAGTTGTGGAGGGTCGACGGCAAGAATGATCCAGTCAGGGTGAACGCTCGGCAGGTCTTGGAAGTCCAGTCTCCCCGTCGCAAGTGCGGTGACTCTATGGTGGTAGTGGATCTGGTCGCCAAAGCTCATGGCTATCGTCGAAGGTAGCTGCGCCATCCCCTCTGATGGGAGTGACCCATAGCCGTTCATGAGGCGCCTCAAGACAAAACGTGCAAAGCGCGCAGACTGGCTCAGGCTCGGGTCGAGCGTGATTCCTCGAAAGAGCGGGGCGAGGACATTATCCGATGCGGGCTCTGGGAAGAGGGCGACGAGATCCTCGATCGTGGGCGCTGGTGTAGTGAGATAGCGCCAGATCGCAGCCAGACTTGGCATGCCGAGGAGGTCCTTTGCGGCGTTGAGGGTAGCCCGATAGGTGGCAGGCACCCTTCGGGGGTCTGAGAGGAGTAGTGGCCCCACGCCACGGCGGTGAATATAGGCCCCTGGATACAGCCGATGCAGGGGGAGATCAGCGACCGCGACCAGCCGACGCAGCTCTGGGTAGTCTTCGAGCAGGACCTGAAAACCGCGATCGAGTGTCAGACCATCGGTCTGCTCGCTGGCGACCCGCCCACCGGGGCGATCGGTAGCTTCGTAAAGCTCGAAGTCGATGTGGTTGATCGTCAGATAATGCGCAGCGGCAAGGCCAGCCATGCCTGCACCAACGATCGCGACCGTTGGAGACTTCTCCACTCGATTCCCTCTCTCTCACCGATTGTCCAACGAGCAACAGACCCTCGCTTTGGGAGCGGTGGGTGATCACACTCTTTCACGCTAATCTCGCTCGAGGTCTTACGCGTCCACCACCAGCTCCCACGACTAGGCGACAACACCGCCCGTGGTGGTGGCATCCTGGAGCCAACGGGACTGAAGGAGCGGAGTTATCCTCTAGCCTGCTCAGGGTACCAACGTTGAATGAGTCGGATTGAGTAAGTACGACAGAACTCTCCAAAGTGCCGGTCGGACCTTGAGATTTGGGTGTGCGGGGTCTTGACCACAAGATCTTTGACCCGACGCGCGGTGCAGGTCGGTGTCGGTGTCGTAGCGCTGGCTGTCGCCGGAGCTGTGCTCTACAGTGAAAGAGGTCAGCTTAGCGGAACCACTGAGGTGCTTGCAAGGGCAAACATCGGACTGATTGTGCTTGGCTTTGGTCTGGAGGTGCTCTCAGACATCTCTTACGCGCTCATGACCTATTATTTCTTGCCATCTCGGCTCGGTGGTGGGCTGACGCGGCGCTGGTTCTTTGGGGTATCATTAGCGGCGATAGCGATGAACGATTCGATCCCATTGGGAGCGGGCTTTTCGGTAGCGTACGTCTATCGCAAATTGCGCGGTCGTGGGTGCAGTGTCTTGGAGGCAACTGCAGCATTGCTCGCAGGCAACCTGCTTGCGATCGTCGCGCTGCTCGTGCTGCTTGGCTTCGTCCTTGCCGCACACACCCAGGCGACTGCGGTGTTGAGTGGCGTTGACGTCGCGATCCTGTCCGTCCTGCTGGTGTTGGCGGTCGCTGCCATCGTTCGTATGGATCGACTTCTTGCGTCCGTCTTGCGGGCAGGCGTTCGTCTTCGTTTGCGCCTGCGCCTCAACGCCGGAGAAACGGGGAGCGCGACGCTTCAGGCGGCGAGGGAGATGCGCTTTTCCGCCCGAACGCTGACACGGTCCTCCCTCGGGGCCCTTGGCAACTGGCTGTTCGATCTGGCCACCTTGATGCTGAGTCTGCTTGCGGTCCATGCGCATGTCGGGCTCGTCGGCGTTACGGCTGCCTACGTTCTCGGGGCGCTCGCGGCAAATCTTCCTATCACGCCAGGAGGCTTAGGCGTGGTAGAGGGGTCGATCACTGTGGCATTGATTGCGTTTGGTGGCGCTCCGTCGGCGATGTTTGCAGCTGTGCTGCTTTATCGGATGGTGAGCTATTGGCTGTGGATACCAATCGGATGGATTAGCTATTTTGTACTAGGTGGTTTGCATGAGAGGTAGACCGGCGAGAGCCTTGCTTGTGGCGTCGGTGTTCGCGTGTACAACCATGCTTGCCTCCTGTGGCGGCGCTCGGTCGGTGTCTGGGACCTCTGCAGCCAACTGCGTTGGCGCGCTCCAAAGGGCGATTGCGGCGGCACCGAGCGGTGACTCGTTTCGGGGGCTTGCGCAATTAAACGCTGAAGGTCTGGCTCGCTTAGGTTTTCACACGGTCGCCCCAGGACAGTACTGCGTGGTAATGTTTCTGGACCGCAAGCTTTCGAATCGTAGCCGATTTGTACTGGATCTCTATGGCTATACCGAACATCCGGTCCACCTGGTGGGGCACGTACGGCGTTACCGGAGACACCCAAAACTCCTCGACCTCGCCTGATCAGGTGCGTTGCACATTTCTACGACAAAGGTGATCCTTGCTGGCCGTCGATTGGATGGTAGCGCGCATGAGTCGCTGATTTGGCGACCGTGCCTGGTGCCTGAAGACAACTGACGCTCGGCGACGGATCGCTGGCCTCACGGAGACTCCTAGTCCGGCAATCTCTCGTTGGAGCGCACTACGATTGCAACGCTCGGCAACACCCTTCTCGCCCTCACAGAGGAACCTCCATGGCCACTCACGCGGGCCTCGGCTGGTTGACGCTTCTGGGTCACTAGCTGTGCCTGATGAGGCTCAGCGGGTGCTATGTCCCTTGACCCCATGGACCCTGCGGCGGTTGAGCTTATCTTCCTCGCTGATTCACGTCGTTGGTATTCGTGTGAGCACACGCTTGGCGACCAAGGACTGCTCGGCTCTTCGTGTCGGTGTGAGCACACTTTGAACAACGCAGACTCGCGTAGGCGAGGTCAACGAAGATGAGTTCGACTGGACTCGTGGTGTTG
>JAJZXI010000090.1 GCA_021806545.1 Actinomycetes bacterium
GTAAGACCGTCACGAGATACCTGAGCCAAGAGCAGCTTGAGCGCTACCGGCCGTGGTTCGACAATGCCCACCGACTCAAGGATCTCGTCACTAAGCTCGAGATCGCCTCGCTACAGGCGCTCGAGACAGTGGAGACCTCGACATCACCTCGGAGACCTCGACACACCGAGGGGTAACTCAGCTCGGGCAGCGATTCCTCCCCTCACAGAGCCTCACACTTGGTGTCCCTCGGTACTGCCAGGCTATGATACCCAGCTCCAAGCCATGATTAGTGGTGTGGCATCAACCCTCCAGAAGAGCTGCACCTGTTCAAATTTGATGCCGATTCCGCCTCTCTGCCGCTCCTACTCCGTCCGAAAAATGCAAGCACTGTGGTCGAAATGTGGTCTGAGCACAGCATTCGAATCTTACATGAAACAACCTTGGGTGAAGGATAGCTCTTGAACACCTAATATGTCTGGAGCGGGCGACGGGAATCGAACCCGCGTTCTCAGCTTGGGAAGCTGATGTTCTGCCGCTGAACTACGCCCGCAATTTCTCTAAGATTCCCACAACAACCGCACGGCGACGTCACTTGAGCGAACCTCAGAAGGTTAGTGTAATTGAAGTATGATTTTGTCCGATCGATCCATCATGACAGCCCTTGAGACAAAACGGGTTGTGATCGACCCGCTAGCGGAGCGCGCCGTGCAGCCATCCTCAATTGATCTGCGTATCGGCAACAAGTTCCGGGTGTTCCGCAACTACACCAAGGGTCTCATCGATGTGCGAGAACCATTGGACGATCTCACGGAGCTGCTCGAGGTCGAGGAGGGAGGAGCTCTGATGCTCCATCCCAATGAATTCGTTCTCGGGGCAACCGTCGAACGTGTCACGATTGGTTCAGATCTCGTGGGTCGCCTTGAGGGGAAATCTTCGCTTGGGCGTTTGGGTCTCCTGATCCACTCGACCGCAGGCTTCATCGATCCGGGATTTTCCGGCAGCATCACGCTCGAACTCTCGAACGTTGCCAATCTTCCGATCAAGATCTATCCCGGTATGAAGATCGGACAGATCTCCTTCCTCGAGATGACGACCCCGGCAGACAATCCGTATGGGTCAGCGGCACTGGCCAGCAAATATCAGGGGCAGGATGGCCCAACCCCGAGCCGCTATCAGCTCGATATCTGATGCAGCGATTGGACTCCAGATGTTACCAGTCAGTAATATAATGGTTGGCGCTGGCGCCCCACCAGATCAAACGAAGGAGGCATGAGCGTGCGCCTTGTTATCGGGCTCGTTATAATGGTCGTCTCGCTGATCCTCGTCGCACGGCGTGGTCTGTACCTCTACCGAGTCGTCTCCAAAGGCAAGAAGATAGACCGCGGGCGAACGACCCCTGAGCAGAGTGTCAAGGCAGAGGCCGTCGAGGTCCTCGGTCAGCGTAAGCTGCTCACTAAGACCGTCCCCGGCGTCGCTCATTTCTTCACATTCTGGGGGTTTACCGTCCTGCTCGCCACCGTGATCGAGGCGATCGGTTCACTCTTCAATCGCCACTTCGCCATTCCATTCATCGGTCATGACAGTTGGCTTGGTTTTCTTGAGGACTTCTTCGCGCTAGCGGTGCTCATCGCGGTCTGTGTCTTTAGCGTCATTCGTATTCGCGAAGCGCCGGAGCACCGAGATCGCGCATCCAGGTTCTATGGCTCACACACCACTACCGCATGGATCACTCTTGGTTGGATCGCTGCGGTCGTGATCACCCTGCTGGCCTATCGCGCCTTCCAGGTCAATGCCGGTGACTTTCCCTACTCGAACTTCGCCTTCATGTCCCACCTCCTGTCCATCCCATTTCGTCACATGGGACCACATACCAACTACGTACTCGAGTCCATCTTCCTCGTCCTCAACATCGCGGTGATTTTCACCTTCTTGATCTTTGTCGTACACTCCAAACACCTCCACATCTTCACCGCACCTGTGAACGTCGCCTTCGCACGCCGACCTATCGCTCTTGGGGCGTTGGCGACCACTCCAAACATGGATCCAGAGACGCTTTCAGAGGAGGACGTCTTTGGGGTAGGAAGGCTCCAGGACACGACCTGGAAACAGCGACTTGATCTGCTCGCATGCACCGAGTGCGGTCGCTGCCAGGAGCAGTGCCCAGCCTGGGGCACCGGGAAACCACTCTCGCCAAAGCTCCTTATTATGAGCCTGCGCGAGCACATGCTTGATAGAGCAGCGCGGCCCGATGCCAACCTCGTGCCCGATATCGTCGATCCAGACGTGTTATGGTCCTGCACGACCTGCGGGGCTTGCGTACAGGCTTGCCCCGTCGATATCGAACACGTTGACACGATCGTCGACATTCGCCGATACCAAGTACTGATGGAGTCAAGCTTCCCAACCGAAGCCAACTCGATGCTGCGAAACATCGAGAACCAAGGGGATCCCTGGGGACTCGGAGCGAGCCACCGCACTGACTGGATGTCAGGTTTGGATTTTGAGATTCCAATGGTCGCCGATGTCATCGACGCACAAATTGAGTACCTGTTCTGGGTGGGGTGCGCCGGTGCCCTTGATGAGCGAGCCCAACGGGTAACTCGCTCGATTGCTGGTTTACTCCACGGCGCAGGTGTGAAGTTCGCCGTACTCGGTCCACGCGAGAGCTGCACCGGCGATCCAGCGCGCCGCATCGGAAACGAATACCTCTTCCAAACCCAAGCTCAGATCAACGTCGACACCCTCAACAATGCGAATGTGCGAAAGGTGATCGTCTCATGCCCCCACTGCTTCAACTCGATTGCCAACGAGTACCCAGCACTTGGTGGTAACTACGAAGTCATCCATCACTCCCAACTTCTGAGCCGCCTGGTTGCTGATGGCCGAATCGTCCCGGCAAAGCCAGTTGACAAGACGGTCACCTATCACGATCCCTGCTATCTTGGGCGCCACAACCGTATCTACGACGAGCCCCGGTCGGTTCTCAGCGCCATACCCGGGGTTAGCTCACGCGAGATGCACCGCTGCCGCGAAAAGGGTTTCTGCTGTGGAGCAGGTGGTGCTCGCATGTGGCTTGAGGAAAGCATCGGCAAGCGCATCAACCTTGAGCGCACCGATCAAGCCCTCGAGACAGGGGCCGATGTGGTGTCAACTGCGTGTCCGTTTTGCATGATCATGCTCGATGACGCAGTCAAGGCTCGCCAGGCCGACGGACAGGCGGACCCGAACAAGCAGGTCCTCGATGTGGCTCAGATCCTCACGAGTTCGCTCTAGTTCTTTGGCGCACCGGCCTTTGCCAACGGTTTCGTAATTGGCAAGCCGTTGACGCCAACTACGTACCATATGCCACCCTTGCCCTCGGCGTTGATCTCGCCAGGCTTGGTATCCAAGCGGTAGCGATATAGCGGCCGACCGCCATAGGAGACCTGCTCCCAAGAGTTGTTTGCCGTCAAAACCCCGAGGTCAGCCGCCAAGATCCCAGGCGCAGCCTGCGGTGCACCATTCGTAAGCTCCGGGGGAAAGGCGTAAAGGCAGATCTTGAAGCACTTGCTCGCACGAAACTCATCACCTAGACGCACATAGAGTGTATATCCACTCTTAGTTGTCAAGATCTGACCGTAGGCAGAGTTTCTCGTAGCGATAGTCGCCGGGTACTTGGGATCGCCGTTGACGTAGTTGCGATAGCTGATCGGTCCATAGTCTGGAATCGGGAAGCCAGCACCGTCGTACGAGGAGGCAGTCTTTGGAACATTGAACCCTCCGAGCAACTTTGCTGTAGCGCCACTTCCCGAACTCGAAGCACCAGCAGGGCCATTCGTGGAGGTCAGTCCAGCACCCGCAGATGCAGGCCCGTATTCACCATTTGAAAAATGACACGCCGACAAAGCCAACCCGAGGACGCCGACTCCCACAACACTTCGGAGTAATCTTCCCATCACCAACACTCCTACTAGGCTAAACCGTACGAACGGCAGCCGTGCCTTCGGAGGCCGTTGTGTGTTGGCTGGCCCTCAGCGCAAGCCAAGGCAGTATCTGAGAAAGTGAGTCGAGCCCGATGGTCCAGGCATTCACCGTCGTCGCGGTGGGGTTAGCAATCGGGCTGGTTCCGACTCGCTGGTTGCGCATTCCCGAGCCGATGGTACTGCTGGTCGCCGGGGCATTGATGCGGGTCGCCATGGGAGGAGATGCCAACAGCGACGTTCTCAACGTCGCCGCCTTCATTGGACTGTTCACCCTGCTCTTCGGCGTCGGGGTTGAGCTTTCAGATCTAGGACATCGGCCCCTCACACCACGTGGCGCACTACTCGCTGTCATCGGTGCCGTCGTCCTGTGCGGGCTGGGGGTTGCGCTCGTCGCACTCGTGGAACCGATGGGCTTGGCTGTACTCGCCATCGCCCTGAGTAGCATCCCAACCTCTGCGGGAATTGCCGCTCGTCTCATCAGGCCCCACGGTACCGGAGAGGGTAGTGGCTATCCGACCATCATCTCGGCGGCAGTCGCCGACGACTTCTTCGGGATTGCTCTGCTCGTCCTGGCGCCACTGCTCGCGACCGGTGCAGCTCTTGACCTTGTCGGAGCTCCAACGATCGCCCTTCTGGGTTCGGTGTTGATCGTAGCGGGCATGCTACTGATCAGGCCCAGCGGCATCCGAGCGAAACTCGTGAAAGTTGGTATCCTCAGTGCGATCGGGATCGCAAGCGGGGCCTCAGCAGCGCTGCTCGGTGTCTTCGACGGTCATGAAGTGGCGCCCATGATGACAGGAACGGTAAAGCGTGCCTTCATCCTGGGAGAGAAGCTGTTGCCAACGATGTTCTTCATGGCAGCCGGCTATGCAATACGCCTGCCGCTGTTAGACCAGACCCGGGTCCTCACCGCCACTGCCGCGATCCTGATAGCACTCTTGGTTTCACGCATTGTCATCGCCACCGCAGCCCCCGGGCCGCTACGCGCACGTCTCGCGGTTGGGGCCGGCATGCTCGCGCGTGGAGAAGTAACGATCGCCATGGCACTCGTCTTCCTACAATCTCGAGTAATCTCGAATGCCGACTATGCGACCCTGATGGCAATCGTGCTTGTCTCCACCGCCCTATCGGCCATCACCATTCGGCTCAATCAACTAGGTCGGTGAACCCTTGGAGATCTCGCTGGCCGGGGGCTTCGTGATGGCAACCTTCTCACCAAAGTGTGAGAATTGAACCGTGGAGGTTACCGTCACCCTCGTGCTCGACGATGTCACTAACTCGGTCTGGTTGACTTGGACAACCTGACCTTTGCTATTGACATACGCGGTGAACGTGTCAGATTTCAAACCCGTGAGCGAGGTCGCCATGGACGAGGTAAGGCTTTTCTTGTGAGACGACAGGTCCGCCGCCGTAAAGACACCTTGGTAGCCCGTGGTTGATTGACCCAGCACCTTGATGCCCGCTACCTTCTTGACGGTCGGGGTCGCCCGCAGCAGTGAAGAGATCGACCCGGGCGACGTGGCGGGAAACGGCTCCTTCTGTACATACCACTTGTTTTTGAAGTAGATCCATTCGATCTTGCCGATACGCTTGACGCCTACCTTCTCACTCTGACTCTGGCCCGAAAGGCTAACTGAACTCGTCAAAGTTGCCGAAGCGAGATGTGCGCTATAGTTCTGATCCCCGCAACCCTCGAGCTGGGTGCTATCGGCACCACTCGTGGCCTGGGTTATGAAGCAAAAGTGGACCTCCTGGCTTGTCAGTGCGGTTGCGCCCGCCGCCACTGGATTACTGCTTGCGGTACTCGACCCGCAGGCCGCCAGCAACAGTCCACCCACAGGGAGCAGGGATAACAGCTTTTTCACTCTATCGGTTTCCTTCCTTGACGAAACGTCAACAACAACGCCGCCAATCCAATTAAAAATGCAGCATAGGCACCAAATGCTGGCCCGTAATTCACTGGCACCTCACTGGAGTGATACGAGCCCGGCCCTATCGTGAGGTAAAGGGCGGCACCAGCAAACATCACCAGTGCCCCTATTACTCGCCACGCAGCAAGGCTGATCTTTGGCGTATAGCGCGCAAAAACTCGCCCCTCAGACGTCAGCACGAAAGCCATTAACAACACGCCAAACGCCGTCAACAACCCCCAACTGTGAAACCCGTCGGTGGTGCCCTTAATACTCAGAATCGCGTAGGTATGCCATGGGAGGAAAAGGGAAATGGCAACTGCTATTGTGCAAAGAGAAAGTACCCGGTCTTCGCTCCGCAGCCTGTCCCATATAGTCTTCAAACAATATCCTCCACCGGTGCAGTCTAACCCGATGCAAGCTATGCAACCGTACGGACAGGCCAACAGCCGCATCCTCCTGCATTCCCGCTCCGAAGACGCTTCGCATTCCTGGGAACGCCTCTGTGCGCTGACCAGTCGCTCCAATCCTCTCCCACCGTACCCATACGATTACCACTCGACGGATCGGTCGTAAGGTCACCCGGTGCCTTCAACGCACACCGCCCTACGGCTTATGCGAAGCGGTAGCGTTCCCATCGACAGACGCTCCTTCGGGCGCTGGTGGTCGAGTGAGTCAACGCGCTTTGGTTTTTCCACTCCAATCGACGTACAGCCGACCGTCAACGATCTTGCTCTCCTCAGCGTGACACGTCAACCAGTCGGCCTGCCGATCATCGACCCTTACCAACGGGCCACGTGGTTCGGATCTCCTGGCCAGTTCGGATTCCAATAAGGATGGCCCCGGCCGAACCGCTACCGTCCGTGACATACTCGCACGAGCAGCGCGTACTCGACCCTTCAGAGACGCTGAGTATCGTACTTGTCGGAGTCAGCACAATTGTTGTATACTACAAGGTTATAGGAGGAGAGCAACGGCAGCCAGAAACGTTCGGAGGGCGTTATGCGAGAGCGCACGATCAAGACCCTGATGATCGCCTACGTGTCGCTATTCGGGGCGCTGCTCTTCGATGGGGTTGCCTGGCCAACGCATCAGGTCAATATCTACGGCATCAGCTACTACTTGGTCCACCTGAAGACCTTTGTTCCACTCGCACTCGGTTTCCTGATCTGTATCGCTCTGGTCGTTCATGTTGGCCGGAGCCTCCCGCGTAAGGAGCAGCCCCTTGCCATCTTGCGCGTAAGCTTCTTTTCCATCGGCGTGTTGATGGCCGGGATCATGCTGACTCCCTACACATGGGGCACCTTCTTCAACTGGGCCCACATGACACTCGGAGCGCTACTATTCGTCCTACAGCTTGGCGTCTCCATCTGGGTTACCCTGCGCTTCGTTCGCAGTAGCCTCAACTGGACCATGATTGTCATACAGTTTGTCGGCGGCCTCTTGGCAATGTTCTCGTTGCCCGATAACGGCATCAATGTATTGATGCAGGGCGAAGTGATCTTCCAATTTGGCTTCGCGATCCTCTTGCTCAACTCCATCGCCAGTCTGTTCGACGACACCTCTACGACTCAGCCAGCTCGTCGTGGCGACGGCGTCTCATTGGCAGTTTCTCTCCCTGATGGAGACCGTGAACGCGTTCGAGATGTTCGAACAAGAACCACCAGGCTATCGTCAATGCATTCGGCCCGCCGCTAAGCCAGCCGCTGCAACAGGGCCACTGCCTTGGTGTCTCCAGCGGCCCTCTTGCCTCCGAGGCATCGTCCTCACCACGAACTCAACATCAATGAATGCTCGAGATGGAACCGATCCACCAGATGGCCAGGTGGCTCCTACCCTTGAGCAATATCGGCAAACAAGGCCCAGTTCTCCATAAAGGCGAGGTGGACGGTGCCAACGGGCCCGCTACGGTGCTTCGCAATGATAATCTCCGCCACTCCACGATCCGGACTATCGGCGCGATACGCCTCATCGCGGTAGATAAACATAACGATATCCGCATCTTGTTCGAGCGAATTGTGTACAAGCGAGTTATTGGCAAAAAAACAGTGTGTCCCAATCACCTCGATGTCAAACACAAGCTCAGAACCAAGCGGGTTCATGGATGTCACAGTATGGACAATCTGAGTGCCATCCACATCGACACCGAGCACCTGATCTCCAATCCTCAGGCGCTCGACCGCTTGATAACCGGCGGGAGTTGCCACGGGGTGATTCAAAGTAGCATCAAGGTACATCTCGTCTGTAAATCCGACTCGTACCAGGGGCTTGACGCCGGTCGCTACCACTCGTCTTGCCGTGGAACGCACCACCGCACCCTCGGGCGTAGCCGAAAGCACCTCGAAGTCCTCCAAGCCCTGTGCCCAGAGCATCCCAATGGCCACGCTGCTCCCGTCCCCGAGCCGCACCTGACTATCCCAGGCAAGACATCCAGACTCGCGGAGATCTGCCAACAAAGGACGCTTGTCATGACGGCTTTCAAGGTTGCGAGAGAGCTGGGACAAGGCAATTACCGGCACATCAAGTTCACGTGCGAGGAGCTTGAGACCCCGGGAGATCTCTGAAACCTCGACCTGACGCGACTCAACATTACGCCGCGAAGACATCAACTGCAGATAGTCGATCATCACCAACGATAGACCCTCATTGGCTTTCAGACGACGCGAACGAGCGCGAATATCGAGCACGGTGATATTGGGATCATCATCGATAAAAATCTTGCGCTCTGCCAGTCTTCCTGCCGCGTGCGAGATCCGATCCCACTCTCGCTCCACAAGCCGTCCGCTACGGATTTTCATGGAATCCACTCTTGCTTCACCGGCGAGTAAACGTTGACCAATCTCGATCCGACTCATCTCGAGTGAGAAGATCAAAACCGGATCCTCTGAGTTTTCTGCCACTTTCGACGCCATCGAAAGGGCGAATGACGTCTTGCCCATACCAGGACGGGCTCCTACAATGATGAGATTCGAACGATGCAGTCCAGAAAGTTTCTCATCAAGATCGCGAAAGCCGGTAGACGTCGTCTTTGTCTGGTTCCCACCCTGTGCATAGAGCTCCTCGAGCTCCTCGAGTGCCTCCCAAAGCACGTCGCGAATAACCACCGCGTTCTCCGTATTGTTACCCTTCGCTACGTCAAAGATCCTCGCCTCCGCAAAGTCAACGATCTGTTGAACATCACTCGGCGAAGCGTACGCTTGCTCGGCAATATCCGTCGCTGCAGCGATTAACCTCCGCAATAGCGAGTAGTCCCGAACGATTTGCGCGTATCGCGCGGCACTGGCAATTGCCGGCGTTGAGGCCTGCAACTGCAACAACTTCTCAGTTCCACCCACTTGGTCGAGAACACCGCTACGCTTGAGTTGGTCAGAGACCGACACGACATCAGTCGGATCTCCAGCTGTGTACAGGTGCCACAGGGCACCAAAAATATGGCGCAACGATGGCTGGAAGAAGTCGTCTTCGTTGACCAGTTCTACCGCCTCGCTGATGGCATCTCGCGACAGGAGCATCGCTCCGACCAAGGAATCCTCGGCCTCAATGCTGTGCGGCGGGACTCGAGTCTCATTGATCGATCTCGACCCACGCGTCGCCATAGCTCGTCAGTGTCTATGACTCGGCGATGACTTCGACGTTGATGGCCACCTCCACCTCAGGATGGAGGCGGATCGGAACCGAAAAAGTGCCGGTGGTCTTGATTGGCTCTGACATGTTTACCTGATGGCGATCGATCACAACACCTGCAAGCTCGCTAACGCGCTCCGCGACCTCACCGGTGGTAACCGAACCGAAGAGCTTGCCGTCTTTCGAGGCTCGCTTGGCGAGACTAATCTCCAGTGCTACCAGCTGCGATGCAAGTTCTGAGGCTGCCTCGAGCTCACGCTGATGCTTCTCGGCCGAAGCCTTGCGCATCGCTTCAGCCTGCGCTGCCACCTTCGGCGTTGCTACCAGAGCGAGACCTTTGGGAAGCAGGTAGTTACGCGCATATCCGTCAGCCACCTTTACGTAGTCACCGCGTCTCCCAAGACCGGTAACCGACTCACGAAGAACGAGCTCCACGATTACTCCTCACCCTCTTGCAGGGCGTCCTGTGATCCGCCATCCTGGTCGACATCGTCAGACACGACGGTGTCATCAACGTCCTCATTGCGAACCCTGCGTTCGCCACTGCGTCCTCTGCCGCCGCCTGGGCCTCGCTCCCGATCACTACTAGTTGGGCGCGCCAGATATGGCAGGAGTGCCAACTCCCTCGCCACCTTTATGGCATTCGCCACCTCAGCTTGATGCTGCGTGCAGTTGCCGGTCACGCGCCGAGCGCGAATCTTTGCACGATCACTGATGTAACGTCGCAAGAGCTCAACATCTTTGTAGTCGATCCACTCTGACTTGCTCAAACAAAAGCTGCACGGCTTCTTCTTAAACTTCTTGAGCGCATCGGCCGATTCTTTACGAACCGGTCGCTTCTTGGTAACGTTCTTTCCCATAACTAAAATGGCTCCTCGTCGTAGTTGAAGCTTCCAATTGAAGGTTCTGGCACACTGGCTTGTGCGACATTGCGTCCAGCCCCATCGGGACTCCCGGTCCGTCGGTCAGCCTTTGTGACCTGAGCGGTAGCCCAGCGAAGTGATGGGCCCACCTCATCGGCGATCACCTGGATTTTTGATCGCTTGTCGCCGTCAGGTGTCTCCCAAGTGCGCTGCTCAAGCCGTCCCGTCACCACAGCGCGCGAACCCTTCTCCAGACTTTCAGCGACGTTTTCTGCAAGCTCACGCCAACAAACGACCTCGAAGAAGGAGGTAGACTCCTCCCAGTCCTGAGTCTGCTGATTCATCCGCCTCCGATTTACTGCAATCGAAAAGGTAGTTTGAGCGAGACCCTGCGAAGTGAAGCGCAGCTCCGGCTCCTTCGTAAGATTGCCGATCAAGGTTACGGTATTTCCTGCGGACATCTTATTTTCTCCTGTCCTCGTATGAGTGTTAGCGCGCTGCGCCCCTAAGGAGCGGCGCCTTCCCTGACTGCATCGCTCGCTCGGGCAGGCGAACGATCTTGAAGCGGAGGACTTCGTCAGCGATCGACAGAACTCGATCGAGTTCGGTAACGGTCGCTGGCTCGGCTTGGAAACGATGAAACGAGTAGAACCCCTCGGAATGATGATCGATCGGGTAGATCAGGCTGCGGCGCCCCCAGGTTGCCTGCTCGCCGAGAGAACCCCCGGCAGAAACAACAATCGACTCAACCCTTTCAGTAACACCATCTCGAACGGACTCTTCGATTGACGAATCCGTGATGAGGGCAAGCTCATACGTTCTCACAAGGTACCTCCTATGGACCAGGCTTTTCACCAGGACTCTCCAGCCAAATGCGCTCGAAGAGCAGGAAAGCAATACGACGATCTCGAAAGCGAGGATCGAACGACACCAGGCTAGCACATCTCGATCGGGCCTGCTGCAGCTTTTGGGACATACATCGCGCTAGCGGAGCACGCTCTCGTGTCCCACAAAGACCAAATGCCATCAGCTC
>JAJZXI010000091.1 GCA_021806545.1 Actinomycetes bacterium
GCACAGTGGGTAACCCCGGTGTCCAAGCCAACGACCTCGCCGGTAGGTCCTTGTGATCTGTCAGCGACGAGGTCGTGGTAGCGGGGCTTCACATCGACGCTTGGCACTCGAGTCGTCCAAGAGCTCGTTACAACATGAGCGTGATCTCGACCTGGTGTTTGTGTTGGGTAGTGCGATCGGGGTTCGTTGAGTGAGTGATGCGCCTGAACCCGGTGAGGTCGGCCTTGGTGCGTTTGGGGACTTGGGTATTGTTGGTGATTCTCGGCAGGCGTCCTTTGACCCACGTCCCTATGGGTTTCTGGCGTGAGCAGTGGCGGGTGGGGGTGATGGGTAGGACGCGGTCGCTCGCTGACGGGGCTTGCGCCCAACGACGTGTCGGTCTTTGAGCAGACTGAATCGACCGCGTCGGAGCATATCGTCGCGCAGCTACTAGAGTGAATGCTCGGGGCGCACGGATCTGGGTCCATGGGACTTGAGTCCTATAATCGATTACCGGCAAGTAAACCCGTACAACAGCTAAGGAGTTCGAACATACGATGCGCGTGACTCGACCGCTCGCGATCGACGCTCGCGATCCTCTGGACCCTATCGATCGAATGACGCTCGAACGCTATCTCACCGATGTTGCCGTCGACAACGTCCATGTCCTTGTTGTCATTCCTGCTTACAACGAAGCTGACGCCCTACCTTCGGTACTCGAATCAATGCCAACACAACTCGACGGCGTAGCACCCACGATACTTGTCGTCTCTGATGGGTCGACCGATCAGACACGAGCGGTGGCACTCGCCCACGGAGCCCTGTGCTGCGAGACACCTATCAACCGCGGTCAGGGTGCAGCACTGCGTCTTGGCTATCTCATTGCCCTACGCCTTGGAGCCGACTATATCGGGGTCATCGATGCCGATGGACAATGGGCCCCCGAAGGACTCGTCACCGGTCTCGCCTACCTCACCTCAGGCAAAGCCGACTTCGTCCAGGGATCGAGGGTGCTGGGCTCGACCGATGTGGGCGATCCGATACGAGATCTCGGCGTCAAGGTCTTCGCAATGCTCATCTCGCGACTCACCGGCGTTGCCGTGACTGACACCTCCTCGGGGTTGCGGTTGTTCACTACCAAGATCGCTGCACGTATCCGTCTCGATCAACCTCAGTATCAGTCCTCCGAGCTCCTCATCGCCGCTGCCTTCGCTGGTGCTCGAATTCAAGAATTTCCCGTGGCGATGACGAAACGTGTCGCTGGACACTCGAAAAAGGCCGCGAATCTTTTGTACGGCCTTTATTACATGCGGGCCGCCATCCGGACGTACCTGCGCGAACGCTGGATCGCTCCCTCGTGACCGTTACGGCGAGTCGCCAGCAACGGCTCTCGCGCTATCAGTGGCTCGCGTTAGCGTTGCTCCCGGTATTCACGATCATCGTACCAGCACTGCTTGGTCATCCGCCGATCCTAGGCGACAACGCCACCCAAAACGTCTCGCTGCGCTGGCTCGTCGCACAGAACTACCGTCATGGACATCTCCCGATCTGGGACCCATTCAACTGGGATGGTACGCCCTTGCTCGCCGGCTTCAACGCTGGAGCCCTGTTCCCCTTCATCGTGCTCTTTGTTGTCCTTTCCGCTCCAGCCGCTATGACGTTGACGCTGGCACTGAGCTGGCTATTTGCCGAAGTGTTCGTCGCAAAGATCGGCGAAGCCCTCGGTTTGAGCCGCTGGTTCGCAATCGCGGCTGGCGTCGTCTTTGTTGGTTCGGGCGCATTCACCTCACAAGTGGTCCACATCGACATGATCGAGGGTGATCTTGCCTCACTCGGCGCCATCTACTGCCTCATTCGCCTCTTGGAGCACACGGACCGTCGCCAGCAGATCCTCTGGACAGCAGGCCTTGCCTTTGGCTTTGCCTGTGCCGTGTTTGCGGGAGCTCCCGAGGCGATGCTTGCGAGTTTGGTCGCACTCGGGGTGCTCTTTCTTACACGCCTGGCGTACCGCAGTGTCAGTCTTCGAACCGTTATCCTGGTCGCGGTAGCCGCCGTGCTGGCGCTTGCGCTCGCCGCACCTCAGTGGATACCCGGGCTGGCGTACACAACCATCTCAAATCGGGCCCATCTGCCACCCCAGTACGCTGGGTTTGGGCCCTTTGGATACCGGTTTCTTCCACTGATCCTCTTCCCCTTTGCCTACGGCGGCTATAGCGGTGGCTATCTTCCGAACTACTTCGGCAACTACAATCCTTCGGAGATCACCATCTCGATCACCTCGGTCGGGCTTGTGTTTGCTCTCATCGCCATCGCAACGCGAGGCCTACCTACCATGAAGCCGTGGGCCAAAACCTTCCTGGTGACCCTGATGATCGTCGCGGCGGTGCTGGCCCTAGGCTCGGATACCCCGCTGGCGGTTCTCATCTACCACCTCCCGCTCTTTAACCTGCAGCGTCTCGCGTCGCGCTATATCATCGACGTCGACCTTGCGGGAGTGCTCCTGGCGGCTGGTGGCGCTGAGTACTTCTGGAACAACGCCAATCCGCGCCATCTCACACCCGTGACCATCCGCCTTTTGCAACTCCTTGGGATCATTACAGTCACCGTTGGAGTCACCATTATCGTGGCTCCAACCTTCTTCTTCAGACTCGTTCATGCGACATCGATTCCGACAGGGACGGCCCTTCTGGAGATACGCCTCTATGTGGCGGTGGAATTGATCGTCATGCTTGGGGTTGTTGGCATCGTGCTGTGGTACCAGAGAACCCGGCGCACGACGCTACCGACCACAACAGCTCGGGGCAGTCGAGCCCCGTCAGTGAGGCTTCTTCGACGGATCTTCGTCGGCGCACTCGTGTTCAACCTGGTCGGCATGGCGACCCAGTTCGTCGTCTTGCCGGCGTTTTATGAGCCATCCGGCAATGCTGCGGCACCAGCAGCGAGCCAGCTCGTGCAGGGATCACAGCGCTACGGACTCTATGATCCGAACCTCTATCTCTACACGAGAGCGATAGTCGCAGACGAACAGCTGGACCGCAACGTCTTCACGGGGACGAACTCTATTCAAGGGTATGCATCACTCTCACTCGCGGGCTACAACAACCTCACTCACACCAAGACCCAGTCGACCCTCGATCCTGCCTTGATTGCGCGCTATCACCATCTCCTCAATATGGACCTTCTCATCACATCCCGCCATTACTTTCGCTTCCCGGTCACCGATCTCGCTCCCGGTGCACTCTCGCACCAGGCGCACCGTCCGATCCTGTCATCGCAACGCCCGAGCTCCTTTTTCGTCGGTAACATTCGGGGGGCAACTTCGCTGCGCATCTACCTTGGCAAGTCGAATCGCCGGTTCACCGTCACTGCCGGTACCACCAATGGTGCCACCGTTACCTACCGAGCAGTTCGAACGGTCAAGGGGTGGATCGCCGTCCCCTTACCAAGCGTTATAACCCGTGCCCTCTTGTCCACGGTCACGATTCGACCCATACAGCCACTCTCGCACGCGCAACGCATCGACATGGTGGTCGCTGCGGGCTCTGCCCAACTCCAGATCGCAGGTCCACTCATCAATAACCTCAATCCAAAGAACTGGCGTAGCCTGCAGGGCAAATTCAGCTCGCTCGACTTCCTCAGCCGAAACCCAACCTCTGGCTTTCTACACCCCAACGCCCACGCGACGATCCTCTCTCAATCCCAAGCCTCCGATGGCACCCTCCGCGCACAGATCTCAGCGAAGGCACCGACACTGATCGACACCACGCTTGCTTACGCTCCGGGATGGAGCGCTCACACCACGGCTGGCACGCCGCTTCGGCTCCTCGATGATCGCGGTTTGATCACCATCAGCGTACCGCGAGGAGCCGAGTCAATTATCTTGGCGTATCAGGCACCCCATCTTGGCCTATCGTTCGTCATCGGAGCCATAGCGCTCCTTGGACTCGCAGGCCTCATGCTCTTTGGGCTCACCTCGAGACGTGCGGCGATATAAGAACCTGGATAGCTTGAGAACTAAGCAAAGACGGCCTCCGCACACTCCATCGGGCGACTCAACTCTACCTTGCATGGCTATGCTCGCGATTTCCCCAGCTCATCAGCGCTGTTTGTGCCCTGTTCTTATGAATCACGACCCGAGTTGCCAACTCGCCGTGGAGCAAGTACGAGAATATGATAGCTACATGCCATGGCGGCATCACTGTGCAAAGGGGACCAGTTGTTAACCGAACCCAAGAAGCTTACCGAGACGTGGGTCAAGGTGCTCGATCAGACCAAATGCATCGGTTGTCATGCCTGTACAACGGCGTGTAAGTCAGAGAATGACGTTCCACTCGGCGTAACGCGAACCTATGTCAAGGCGGTCGAAGTAGGTGTTTTCCCCCACGTTCGTCGCAATTTCCAAGTAACACGTTGCAATCAGTGCGCAAACCCTCCCTGTGTCGCAGCTTGCCCCACGGGAGCGATGTACCAGCGCGATGATGGCATTGTCGACTTCGACAAGTCAATCTGTATCGGCTGCAAGGCCTGCATGGCAGCCTGTCCCTACGACGCCATCTTTATCAACCCCGATGATCATTCGGCTGAAAAATGCAACTTTTGTGCCCACCGACTCGAGGTTGGGTTGGAGCCAGCCTGCGTCGTCGTGTGCCCAACCGAGGCCATTATGATCGGGCGGCTCGAGGATCCGACCGCTGCTGCCACCAAGTTGATCCATCGATCGAGTGTGTCGGTACGCTCTCCAGAGAAGGGGACGCGGCCCAAACTGTACTACAAGGGCGCCCATCAAGCGACACTCGACCCGATCGCGGCTCGCAGGCCAGATGGGGACACCTACATGTGGTCCGAGATCCAGCGCGGCGCTAATGTCGAGGTCTCCGGTCACCCCTCGAACTTCCACGACCCGAACCTCTCTGCCGAAGCCAAGCTCGCCTACGATGTTGCGCACTCGGCACCGTGGGGCTGGAAGGTCAGCCTCTATACATGGACCAAAGGCATCGCGGCCGGCGCCTACCTGGTTCCGCTACTCTTGGCGCTACTCGGACGCCTACCCTGGTCATCGCCGGTCGTTCGCTTCGTCGGACCGATCACCTCATTAGTCTTTCTGGGCATTACCGGCATTCTTCTTATCGTGGACCTCAAACACCCTGAGCGGTTCCATCTGATCTTTCTGAAAGGACGCCTCCAAAGCTGGCTCGTCCGTGGCGCCTGGGGCTTGATGCTCTTTGGAGGGGTGGTAACTCTTGACCTCGTCGCCGCCATCTTCCGCGCACGTACCCTAGAAGAAGTGCTCGCAGTGCCTGGTATCCCGCTTGCTTGTCTTGCTGCGCTCTACACCGCATTCCTCTTTGCTCAGGCAAAGGCGCGGGACCTCTGGCAGAATCCATTGCTACCGCCCCACCTCGTTCTCCAGGCCCTCCTGCTCGGCTCCGCTATCACGCTGTTCGGCGTAGCCGCTGCCAACCCGCTCCATGTCGCCTATCTGGATCGGATCGTCAGTGCCCTTGCGGCCATCAACTTGCTGATGGTCATCGGTGAGGCGACCATCACACACCCGACCGCCAAGGCGCATCTCGCCTCCTACGAGATGACCCGGGGTCGCTTTCGCTGGTACTTCGTCGCGGGTCTGATTCTCAATGTGATTGCGATCCTGACGCCAGTGGTCGGCATGGACCTCGGCGTGGCAGCGCTAATATGCATCCTCCCGCTCGAGCACGCCTTTGTCCAGGCGGGTCAAGCCGTTCCGCTCGCATGACCACCGTATTTCTCCGTAGCACCACAACTCAAAGGAGTAAGTCATGACCGAACTCACGAAGCTGAGCGAGCGTCTTCGCGCCCGTAGAGAGGCCGTCGATGCTGCTGGCGAGACGTTCTACCAAGGTCCCTCACGCATCGATCTTGCAAGTTTTCCGCCGAAGGAGCGTTGGGACGACTGGGTTGAACTTGACTCTCATCAGTGGCCTAAGCGCGTCGAGCGTCACTCAATGCTTATACCGACAACCTGCTTCAATTGCGAATCAGCCTGTGGATTGCTCGCCTATGTGGATCGTGATAGCCTCCAAGTCCACAAATTCGAGGGCAATCCCGAGCATCCCGGATCAAGAGGTCGCAACTGCGCCAAGGGCCCAGCCACCATCAATCAGGTCACCGACCCTGACCGCATTCTTTACCCACTCAAACGGGTTGGTCCGCGTGGTCAGGGAAGATTCGAGCGCGTGAGCTGGGAGGAGGCACTACGTGATATCGCGACTCGCCTGAGAACGGCGATTCTCGAGGAGCGTCAGAACGAAATTATGATTCACCTCGGGCGACCGGGAGAGGACGGCTACACCGAACGCGTGCTCGCTGCCTGGGGTGTCGATGGCCACAATTCGCACACCAACGTCTGCTCTTCAGGTGGACGCGCTGGCTACCACTACTGGAGTGGGATCGACCGTCCAAGTGCTGACTTCGCAAACGCAAAGGCAATCTATCTCATAAGTTCTCACTTGGAGACTGGCCATTACTTCAACCCTCACGCTCAACGGATCACCGAAGCTCGACAGCGCGGCGCAAAGCTCATCGTCGTTGACACCCGACTGTCGAATACCGCTACCCATGCCGACCTTTGGATCTCACCTTGGCCAGGCACCGAAGCGGCGATGAATCTCGCGTTTGCCAACTATCTCATCCAGAATGATCGTTATGACCGCGATTTCGTGCGCTCATGGTGGAATTGGCAGGAGTACATGGCCGCAGAGGCGCCGGATGAAGCGCCAACTTTTGAGAACTTTGAAGCTCATCTCAAGCGACTCTACGCATCCTATACCCTTGAGTACGCCGCCGCTGAGACGCGAGTTGATATCGATGATCTCCGCGAAGCTGCAGAGATCATCGCCGACGCCGGCACCGCGCTCGCGACCCACAACTGGCGCTCGGCCGCCGCCGGAAATCTCGGGGGTTGGCAGGTATCACGAACCATCTTCTTGCTTAATGCGCTCCTTGGGGCGGTAGCGACGCGAGGCGGAACCAATCTCAACGCCTGGAATAAGTTCGTACCCCGACCCATCCATACACCTTCTCACCCCAAGGTGTGGAACGAACTTTCGTGGCCGTTGGATTTCCCGCTGGCGATGAACGAACTCTCCTACCTCCTTCCCCACCTGATCGAACGCACCGGCCGTAGGCTCGAGGTCTATATGACGCGTGTCTACAACCCAGTGTGGACGAACCCTGACGGCTTCTCGTGGATCGAGATGTTACTCGATGAGCGCAAGGTTGGATGTTATGTTGCGCTCACCCCGACGTGGAATGAGACATCGTTTTTTGCCGACTACATACTACCAATGGGTCATGCCTCTGAGCGCCACGACACCTTCTCCTACGAGCAATACGACGGGCAATGGATAGGTTTCCGACAGCCAGTGCTCAAGGTGGCCCGCGAACGAATGGGTGGGCGCGTCTACGACAGTCGAGAGATCAACCCTGGCGAAGTCTGGGAGGAGAACGAGTTCTATATCGATCTCTCGTGGCGAATCGACCCTGACGGCTCACTAGGAATCCGACAACACTTTGAATCAAAGCTCTACCCGGGTAATAAACTAACCGTCGAGGAGTACTACAGCTGGATGTTCGAGAACTCGGTACCGGGACTTCCCGAGAAGGCGGCAGCTGAAGGCCTCTCCCCGCTCGGGTACATGCAGCGTTATGGGGCTTTTGAGATCCGCAACGGCGTAGGTCAGGTCTTTGCCGAAGAGGTACCGGCCGAAGAGCTCGATGACCTCGCGATAACCCAGACCGGGCGCGTCTATACACGCACGTCCAAGCCGGTAACGTCCAACATCGTGCCGACTGGCGATCCTGCTCCAGACGATGATGGGCGGCGCCCCGTTGGCGTTACGGTCGATGGCGTCGTACGGCGAGGCTTCCCGACTCCATCAGGTCGACTCGAGTTCTACTCGACAACCCTTGCAGATTGGGGCTGGAAGGACTATGCACTACCGACCTACATCAAGAGCCACGTGCACCCTGATAATCTCAGCGAGAACCAGTTTCCACTCATCTCAACCTTCCGACTGCCAGTGCAGATTCATACTCGATCAGCCAATTCAAAGTGGCTCGACGAGATCGCACACACCAACCCCGTTTGGATTCACCCAACGGATGCCGACCGACTCGCCGTGAGGGACGGAGATCTCGTCCGCGTGAACACCGACCTCGGGTATTTCGTGGCCAAGGCATGGATCACCGAAGGGATACGGCCAGGAGTGGTAGCCTGCTCGCACCACATGGGTCGCTGGCGCATCGGGGATCTCGGCTCATCCGCAATGATGCGCTCGGTACGCCTCAACCGGGATGGGACACAGTGGGGCCTTCTTCCTGAGGGTGGAGCCCAACCCTACGAGTCAAGCGATCCCGATACCGCGCGCATCTGGTGGACCGATATCGGGGTTCACCAAAATCTAACGTTTGGCGTGCACCCAGACCCCGTCTCTGGCATGCACTGCTGGCACCAAGTCGTAACCATCACCAAGGCTGAGCCCGGAGACCGTCATGGCGAGGTCCACGTCGATACTGCTCAGTCCAAGGCGATCTTCGAACGATGGATGCGCCTCACACAGCCTGCACCAACGGTGTCTCCAGATGGAACCCGTCGCCCGCGGTGGCTCCTTCGCCCACTCAAGCCAAGTGCCGATGCCTTCGAACTTCCCGCCAATATCTCGTGACTCCGCAGACACACAGCGACCATATCGCCGAGATCATCGAGGCGCTCGCCGAGGTGATCGAAAACCCTGATCCACATCCTGCGATCGTGGAGGCTTTGGGGCTGGATTGGTCCCGCGACGGCTTCACCGAACTCTTTGACTTCGACCTCCCTCCCTACGCAAGCTACTATCTGTCTGTCGGGCCGGTGCTCGGTGGTGAACCGGTGGCATTCCTTCGCGACCTGCTCGCCAACTATCTTCCTCCACAGGTCCAGCCGGCACAACCCGACTCGCTGGCATTTCTGCTGCGTCTTGTCTCGCTGCTCGAGCGCAACGACTCACCGCAGCGGGCGATGGCGATTGTCTATGAGTCACTCAGCCCATGGATCTTTACCTATGCCCAGGCTGCGCAACGCTTCGCCCCGCCTGGGCTCTCGCCGATTGGAAGGGTATTGCAGGAGATTTACGAGCAGTGGCGGGTCGAACTCAATGCAGCATCGGCCCTACCCTATCTTCTCAGAAGTGCCCCCCTCGCGGCTCCAGACACGTTCGAGGCGAAGCCTTTGCTCGACTACCTGCTCTCCCCCGTCATGTCAGGCCTGGTCATCCCACGCTCTGAGCTGATTCGCTCCGCCCGCCGTCACGGACTGGGTGTGCGCCCGGGTGGTCGCCGATTTAGCTTCGAGTCTCTCCTCACAACCTCCCCGAGCCAGACCCTTGACATCTTGCTCAACGCCGTCGATGAACAACTTCCCTGGTATGACGAAGCGCACGACCCTATTGCCTGTTGGTGGAGCGCACGCCTCAAGAGAACCGCCTCACTCATCACCGATTTACGGGCACAAGTCGACGAGCAACAGAACTAGCTTCTCTCCTCACGCGCTCGAATCGATCTCAACGATCCTGTGTCGCTGTCAAGAAGCTCTCCCAAGCGAGACGCAGACCGCTTTGGAGATCGACATCAGCCTTAAGACCTGCGAGGCGAGCTCGCTCAAGGGATATCCGGACTCCGGCCATCTCGCCAGGCTTTGGCGGGATCCGAGGGGGATCGAGCTCCTTTTCCACCACCCTGGCGACCTGCTTTACCAGCTCGTTAACCGAGACACTTTCGCCGGATCCAAATGACACTGGGCCAGCAAACCCGCTCTCTGCCAGCGTCAGAAATGCACTCACGACATCGTCAACGTAGACAAAATCTCTGAACTGCTCGCCACTGCCATAGATGGAAAAGTCGCCCATTCCACGAACGTATCGAAAGAGACGGGGGACGATACTGTCCTTGCGCCACATATTCGGCCCATAGACGTTCGTGAGCCGCACCGCTGCGACGCGGACTCCGTAGCATTCGGTATAAGCTGACCCCAACATTTCGTCCGCAGCTTTGCTCGCTCCATAGGGGGTCAACGGAGCCAAGGGGGAGAGCTCCGTGATGACTTCAGCACCACCGGCACCTCCCACTACCGCATTCGTCGACGCGAGCACGACGCGTGCAATCTCATGGGCACGAGCAAACTCCAGTGCGTTGTGGAAGCCAACGAGATTTGACCGAAACACGTCATCGGGGTCCTTGATGGACTCGAGCACCGACGTACGTGCCGCGAGGTGGATCAGCGCATCCGGTGCGTCGCCTACAAGTTCATGCAACGTCACCCAGGTCGAAGGATCCTCGATCGCACCCTTGACATAGGAATCTACATCGCTCACCCGGGGTAGGTTTCGATCAACGACGGTAACCTTAGCCCCTTCGCTTTGGAGTCGCCGAACGAGGTGCGTACCGATAAATCCGGAGCCTCCTGTCACCACCGCATGGTGAACCCTACTGTCAGTCTTCAATCCTCTACTACCTAACCGCTTCTGACCAAACGTCGAGAACCCTCGACGCACGGCACCACGCCATTACACGCCTTCGCTTGTGCAACACCCTTACCGCAGGCACCGTACGAAGCGATATATCCGCTTGCCAGCATACCGGCCCATCGCGTCCATCAGGGATCACCGACGCACAATTGACAGGACACCTAACGGAATGGTAACAATTTTCCAAATCCCCAGCCAGATCTTGGTGTTCACCCGCCCGGGGAGCAGGTGCTATACTCATCTCAAGTGGAAACGATAGAGTTCGTCGTCAAAAGAATTGTAACCTTGGTGCTCAGCGAGGAACACTACGGACGGCTGCGCTCGTTGTGGTCGCGATTTTGGCGCTATGCGACGGGGTCCGCTCTCACTGCAGTCTTCTCGCAGCTGGTTTTATTCCTCGTCTTTTCTGTTCTGCGGCTGGAGAACGCCAAGGACGCTGCCATCACGGCAACGCTCGCCGGCGCGGTACCATCGTACTTCATCAACCGGTACTGGGCATGGGGAAAAAAGAGTCCCTCGTCCTTGCGGCGTGAGGTGGTTCCCTACGTTCTCATGGCGGTAACCGGACTGGTGTTTTCGACGTGGTTCGTCGACTTCTCCCACTCGCATGCGAGCTTCCTGGGGACATCGCGGCTCACCACCGA
>JAJZXI010000092.1 GCA_021806545.1 Actinomycetes bacterium
TCGTAACTATCCAGAAATGCTGTGAAATCTTCGCCACGATGTGTTAGGTTCCCCACTGTATCAGACGACAACTTTGGTACCGACCAATACCATCAAGGGGTGACGATGAGGGTAAGGAACATCGTACTGGGAGGGGCTGTCATAGCCCTTGGTCTTGGACTTGCTAGCGTAGATACTGGGATGGGGTTAACGGTGAGCGAGGCTGTGGGATCCTCCCTTGGGGCTGCCGTGAAGACCGTGGTTGAGTCAAGACGCATGGTCTAGCACTCGGAAGTGTTGCTCATCTGTGATCCTGGATATTGTTGCAACACGAAGGACTACTTTGGGCACACCCAGGACCAGGCTGGACAGATTCCATACAACGAGACGATTGCAGGTGTATCGAGTGGAACAGTGAAGGGTAGTGTCGTTGGGGTGGTCATAACCACGACTACGTCTAGCTGTGGGGTGACAATTGTCGGGACGATTGATCAGAGGGTAGCGCTTGCTGATTGCGCAGGCGGGGCGATATCCTCGGCAATGAAGTGGGTCAGTAATCTGATTGCGCTCCGTCCTTGCTGCGGGTATGTTCAAGCCGTGGCGAGCAACATGGTAAGCCATCATGTCGGATCATGATCACCGTTGGTCGAAGCAAGAGGCACAGCAGACGGAGTCGTCCAGTCGTGCTTGCCTGGGATGGACAGTGCCGTGTCTGAAAGTGCGAAGGATGGTCGGTTGTATACTCTCCGCTCGAGGAAGGACGCTTTCAAGGCCACCATGTTCGAACTTGTCGAATATGGAGGTTTTCTGAATTCAAGATAACCGGAGGTGTTGTCATGCGCTTCTTGCCGTTGCTTCTTCTCGAGTTGGCTTCGGTCATCATCGGGCTCGCCTGCTTTGGCCTCTCGCTCGAGGCTCTCGGTGTTGCGAGTTCCTTGTCGCTCATTGTTCTCATTGTTCTCACTGCCCTGAGGGAGGTGGATGGCCATTTCTTTTGGGTTGATGGCTGGTTTGTCGATCCAGCTGATGCGCTGTATTTTGGTTTGTTCCCAGTCCCGCGCTGGTTCGAGTCCATTGCAATCGTCACAGTTGTTTTCACTTTCGAATGGGCCGTGGGAATCCACGCAATGCCTGTCCTGGCAAAGGTTGGGATTGTCGGCTCCACTCTTATGCTGTTTGTAGATATCGCAAGCCTACGTATGCATCTCAAAATGAAAGCGAGTTAGCGAGCGCACTGCCCGGACATCCATGGTGACTGAATCGAGGCACAGTTGTCTCTTGAATCAGCAAAGAGGCGGCAGACGTCCTCCATCGCGAACCACGAACCACGGAAGTGTTTAACCTCAGCACCCTCCAGTTTCGGGGAGTTACCCCTGTCCTTCGTGAGTCTATTTGTCTCGTCCTCCTAACGCCGTGTCAAATTATTGGGGGTGCAGGCAAGGTATTGTTCTTGTCATTGGGGATCGCGAGATTGCTGTTCTTCATGGAGCTTGGGGAAAGTGGGACATATGCTTTGTAGACCGATGCCGTTGTCGGGATAGGGAGCCGCCAACCCGGAGGGGATAGCATTGGGAATGCCAAAGACATGAACGCCGATTGGATTCAACTCGAGACACCTGACTCACCATCTCCACGGGCAAACACGGCGATTACCTATGACGAAGTGCTGAGGAACGTCGTCCTCTTTGGAGGATTTAGTGCTTCCCACGGTGGCCACAGTGACACTTGGAAATTTGATGGAGCGAACTGGACCGAAGTTCATCCGATACAACGGCCCACGGAACGAGCCACCAACAACTTGCGCTGGTGCCCGTGTAGCGAGCAGCTGGTACTTGTCACTGGAGTCAAGTTTTCTCCGACAGGCGGCCATCATCCGATCACTGGTCAACGAGTATGGTCAGAACACAATCTGGGCGACACCTGGATCTTCGACGGCGAGAACTGGCAAGAGCTACGGCAATCTCAGTATCCCAATTACGTCCATCAGGCGAGTGCAACCGATTTCCAATCCGGTCGAGTCATCGTCTTTGGTGGCATCGTAGCTGGACCGAAGACCGTAATCGGGGTGTTTGTGCCGCGAGATCGAAGGGAATCCCCACTTGTAGACGATACCTGGATCTTCGACGGAGGAGTTTGGCGGCAACTTCATCTTGTAACTCGACCCACTCATCGTCAGTTTGCGGCGATGTCGTCTCACCCAGGCGAACGAGGTGTTCTGCTCTTTGGTGGCCATGGCGGCGAAGGGAAGCCTCATCTCCTTGACGACACCTGGATCTTCGACGGCGAGAACTGGCAAGAGCTTCATCCTTCGACGTCACCTTCACCTCGATCGAAGGCGGTGATGACCCATGACCGCCTCAGCGGCACGGCGATCCTCTTTGGTGGCCATGGCGGCGAAGGGAAGCCTCATCTCCTTGACGACACCTGGATCTTCGACGGCGAGAACTGGCAAGAGCTTCATCCTTCGACGTCACCTTCACCCAGAGAGGAGGCCTGCATGACCTATGATTCGATGAACGGGCAGGTCGTCCTCTTTGGAGGTAGAGGCGACAGCGAATACCTCGGTGATACTTGGGTTCTGGTTCTCGACGAATAAATCTGCTGAGGTGGTTGATCGCTGATGCCCGCGACGGTGCTAGTGGCGAAGTTCGTTGGTGGGTCGAGTAGTCCGTTTCTGTACGAGAGGAACGAGGGTGTCAATACTCATCTTTGGCGATATATGGTCAGCCGCCTGATGATCACGAGCTTCGTAACGTGGTTATGCCCTGGCCGAAGTCGGAGACGTCCCCCGTGGGCTTGGCGAAACGCTCGCCGAGATTGTCGGTGACCCTGGCGATCGACCGGGAATTGTTAAGAACAGCACGGCAGTCCCAAAACTCTGAATTTCTCATCCCTTGCCAGTGGTCTACGTCCCGAACATCATAAAAGGAGCATCGGAGAGTTAAGTGAGGATCTTGCAACTTTCTGTCCGACACTTGGGCACTTCACCCTCTCTTTGTGACCGGTTCTATTCGGGAGCTACTTGCCCGTAGGCGCTAAGGAGCCGCCCATGCTGCGGTCGATGGTCTACTCTTTGCGAGGCGTGCACCTGGCTGCGTTTGCTCGAAAGAGGCTGACATCCATGCTCGCTGGGTTGGTGCGTGATGGATGTAGTAGCGAGACTGTGGTGATGTGCCTGAGCGCGAGGGCTGGCGCTTCGCGTGAATGGAGCATCGACGCTTAGATGGACTTAAGGTGCGATGGATATGCTGTTCCCTTTGCTCGTGTTGCAGGTGCGCGGCGAGTGTCGTGCGTGAACGAAAGAGGGAGAGCACATGATTCATGAGGCGCCAGAACAGCGCAGTGCCGACACTGATGGCCCAAAGACGCCGCGGAAGCGCATGATCCTCGCGGTAGTTGGCGCTGCGGTGGTACTTCTTGGATCCGTCATCGGTTATCTGACACTGATACCTCAAACCCATGTGGTACCCTCTCGGTTATCTCAGTTGGTTACGACACGTCCGGGAGTGAAGGCATTCGACATCAAGGCCACGAGTTCCCTGGTCCAGCCGGTAGCAAAGTCCGGCATCAAACCTCTAGAAGCCGCGGCGAACCAGTTTCCTGCTCAGACTGGTATTTACTCAAGGGTCTGGCGGCCCTCTGCGAACCCGGTTGCCGCAACCGAAATTATCGCCTTTCTATCCCCCTCAACTACGACAGCTCGATCCGTCTACCAGCTGCTCAATACCCAGCAGCTCGGCTCCAAATCTTATGCTTCGAGCTCGTTGGCACGGCGGTCAACATTTAACGTCCCCGGGATAGCTGGATCGTCTGGCGCCACCTATAGCTCGTCTGGGGCATCTAGTACTACGAAAGCGAACCCCACCTTGGGCGAGGTAGTCTTCCGGTTCGGGCGCGTGGTGGCACTGACCGAGACTCTCAGCACATCAGGTGCCCAGCACTCGGTACAGGTCATAGCTCGTTCTGAAGCAGCACAGCTTCACTCCGTTGAGCCTGGTTTCACACTCGCCGCCACTGCCTACCCCGTGACGGCTTCATGGATCTGGGCGATCGTAACACTCGTGCTGCTCCTTGCAGTGGGATATGTGCCTTTTGCGTTACCTCGCTGGCGCGAACGCCAGGCACTGCTGCGATCTGTCGATATCGAACGACGACAAGACGCATGGGGTGTTGTCTACCGGCGCACCGATAGCGGTTGGAGTGCGTACGTTCCCGCTCTACCAGGCGTCGAGGCGACTGGTTCTACCCGAGACGAAACCGACCGGCGCCTCGGTGAAGCCATTGCCGCTCATCTTGATGCGATGCGCAGAGACGGGTTGCCCATCCCCGAGCAGAGCGAAATTGAAGTTGGCCATGTCGCCGCTGCTGGCGCACCACAGGCCCAGTGACCACCGGTCGGTTGCCATGCAGGTGGATCGGCTCAGCCTGGCCACCGATCAACTGCAAGCCAGTCGATCCGAGGAGAGGAGCTCGTTCACCGGAACGACGCGCGTCCTGAAGTGGCGAGAGTCACCCCATGGTGCAATGACCGCGTGAGCTCGTTACGCATGCACTCCGCGCGGTGCCGTGAAGACTGTCTATGGGTTCATGGTGAGCATAGTAGGGTTGATGATAGAGTCCCTCTCGGGCGCGTCTAGTCAATCGCGTTGACAACGCTTGACCTCTTGGGTGAGAGCGTCGACACAGTTGCCGAGCCGTCGCGTACCGAAAGGCATTCGATGACCTCCGCTCTCGGATTCGAAGCAGAGCTGGTGCACCCTCTCGCTCTTGAGTGCAAGATGCCGGGATGAACCGAGGCATGCAGGAGGTCGTTGGCCGTAGCGGATCGAGCGTAACAAGCGAACAGGTCAGCAGGTGCTCCACGGTCGCTCGGATTGCAGGAGCTGGTCCGCTCAGGAGCTAGTCAGCTGTGCTGGAACGGATGCCTCTATTCGGCGGGCGATACCAGCGGGCGTCTTGGAAGGTGGACTCGATGGAGTCGGCGACCCCGAGGATGAGGCTGAACAGGGCCATGCGGATCGGTATCCCGCGGTCGGTCTGGCGGAAGATCGCGAGGCGTGGGTCGGTGTCGAGATCGGTGCTCAAATCGTTGGAGCCGAGCGTTGCGTCGCGAGGAAGAGGATGCATGATCACTGTGTTGGCTCCTCCGATACGTTCGACAAGCTTCCGATTGACATGAAAGTCTTCGCTGTAGCCCTCGATCTGTTCGCCCTGGAGCCGTTCGCGTTGGATTCGGGTTGTGTAGATGACATCTACGGTGTCGAGCTCTCTTGGAAGCCGATGGTAGCAGATCACCTTATGACCGTGGTTCTCGGCGAACTCGACGATCGAGTCTGGCATCCCCAAGAGTTCGGGCGCCAACAGTGTGAAGGTCATGTTGTCAAAGAGACTGAGCAGCTTCATGAGCGAATGCACCGTACGACCGTATTTGAGATCGCCGACAAAGAGCACATGGGCCCCATCGATCTCCTTGTCACGCGCTGCGAACTCCTCTTCGATGGTGTAGATGTCCAGGAGCGCCTGGGTTGGGTGCTCGGCTGCCCCGTCCCCGGCATTGATGACTGGGACCAATGATGCGTGCGCGAACTGGGCAACTGAGCCGGCCTCAGGATGTCGGACGGTCATGATGTCGGCATAGCCGCTGATCACGCGGGCGGTATCCGCGATGGATTCTCCTTTGGCCATCGACGAGAAGGTGAGCCCCACCGTTTCGTGCACTGACCCCCCAAGCCGGGAGAAGGCAGTGCCAAAACTGAGCCGGGTTCGTGTGCTTGCCTCCAGGAAAAGGCTGGCAAGAACGGCACCTTCGAGCACCCGGGTGGTTTTTTCCCGTCGCGCAACCGGTGTGAGGCGGCGCGCCACTTGGGTGACTTCGGCGATATCGTCCCTGGTGAGCTGGTCGACCGAGAGGAGGTGGTTACCGAGAAAATTCACTGTTTACATCTCCCTCTCCGGGCTAGGGACTAATCCCCACATTAGTTGCCGATACGGGTAGCGTGCCCAGCCCAGAACGGTTCGCGGAGGTCGCGCTTGAGGATCTTGCCTGCCCCTGACTTCGGGAGCGGGTCGGTGCGTAGATCAATATGCTTTGGTACCTTGTGCGTCGCAATCTGGGTGCGGAGAAAGACAAGGAGCTCCTCGGGGGTGACGGGCTCTCGAGGTACGACGATCGCATGCACCGCTTCGCCCCACTTTGGATCCGGAATGCCAAAGACGGCCGCCTCGAGCACCTTCGGATGGCGATAGAGCGCATCTTCGACCTCGATGGTATAGACGTTCTCGCCACCGGTGACCACCATGTCCTTGAGTCGGTCGATCAGAAAGAGATAGCCGTTTTCGTTGCGGTAGCCGAGATCTCCGGTATGGTACCAACCGGTACGAAGCGCCCGCTCCGATTCGTCAGGAAGGTTCCAGTAGCCGGACATGACATTGTTACCCCGAATGGCGATCTCACCAACCTCTCCAGGGGGCTGATGGCGATCATCTGGGTCGAGTACGCTCACTTCGACGCCGACGGCCGGTATGCCGATCGAGCCAGCAAGTTGGTCATCGAGGTGGCGCTCCTCATGGGGAAAGATGGTTGCGATAGGCGAGGTTTCGGTGGTTCCGTAGAGATGGAGGAGCTCGGCCTCGGGGAAGTGGTGGTGGCTCGTCCTGAGGATCTCGACGGGGGCGGGCGATGCGCCGTGGCTGAGGAGACGCAATGATGTGATGTCACGCGGCGCCTTGGCCATCACGTCATTCATGGCGAGCATCATGGTCGGCACCGCCAGCGTTCCGGTCGCGCGCTCGGTGGCAATCAGGTCAAGCGCGTGCTCCGGTGAGAAGGTGCCGAGCATGATCTGGGTGGCGGCTAGCCAGACAGAGGCGAGCACGAGACAGGTACCTGCGGCATGAAACATTGGAGCCATCACCAGCCAGCGGTCCTCCTCACGGAGTCGAGCCCAAGCTATCGCGGTCCATGCATTGGCGAGTAGGTTTCCATGGGTGAGCATCACCCCTTTCGATCGCCCGGTTGTGCCGCCGGTGTAGAACAGCCCTGCCAGTGTCCCCTCATGCGGTGTCGTGAGAAACTCGACCGGCTCAGCCGCGCCAAGCGCCGCTTCGTAGGCGTCAGGGATGGTGATGAGGTGGGGGATAGTGTCAGCGAGAGGGCCGAGATCCCGATCGGTGATGACCACTTTGATCTCGGCATCGGCGAGGACGAAGGCGATCTCGGTGGGCGTAGACCGGGTGCTCAGAGGCACGAGGACGAAGCCATTGGCAGGAACCGCTAGGTAGACCTCGACGTAGCGATGGCAGTTATTTGCGATGATCGCCACACGATCCCCGGGGATCAGGCCAAGATTCTGGAGAACGGCACTCAAGCGATGAACTCTGGCATTGAGTTCGGCGAACGTAGGGCGATGCTCTCCACAGACAATCGCGACCTTCTCGGATGCGACACTGACTGACCGTCGTAACGGATCTTGAAATGAATGCACTGATCCACCCCTCCTTCGACACACCAGAGGCAGCCGCGTGCGCACGGTCTGTCTCTCACCCAGATCCTACTTGTGCGCCGATGGTTTTGCGATGGCCGATGATGAATGAGCAGTGCACGACCAGGCAAAAGGTCAAGTCCATCGAGCTCGCATTGGACCTAACGTCTCAGGTCGATCCCGAGCGGAAGACGGTCTGTCGGCCAGCCGATCAGTTCACCTGCAAGCATGAAGGCGTACCGGTCGGTCATCCCGGCAACATAGGCGACCGCCTGCAAGGAGACAGAGGTTGCTTCATCGAACTGTGGGAGCGCCGACGGGTGGGCTATCAGGTAGTCGGTGAGCGATGCCAGGAGTGCGATGACGGCGCGACTTTGAGCTCTGGACGCATCGGTGGTGTAGATGTGATGGTAGTTGAAGGAGCGAAGACGGGCGAGTGCCTCACCGGCGGATTCGCTCAGCCCGATCACCCCAGTGCTCAACGTCGTAGAAATCACGTCGGTGATGAAGTAATCGAGTTGCTGGTTTCGATGCCCTCCGATGCGCTGGGTCAGGTCGACCGGGACCGTGTCGCGATGCACGAGGCCAGCCCCTATCGCATCCTCCAGATCGTGGGCGCAGTAGGCGATGCGGTCCGCGAGCGCCACTACCTCGCCCTCTGGGGTCATCGGTCGTGGGCGTGACCAAGAGTGATTGGCAATCCCATCGGTAGTCTCACGACAGAGATTGAGCGGTGCGAGGGTTACATAGGCTCCCCAAGGTGCATGATCGAATCCGTCCTCGAGGAAGGGCTCGAGGGCAATCTCGCTTGCATGGCCTCCTGGACCATGACCGCAGTCATGACCGAGGGCAATCGCCTCGGTGAGATCGGTATTGAGTCGTAATCGACGGGCGATCGCGGCTGCTACTTGGGCGACCTCGAGGGCGTGGGTGAGCCGCGTGCGTTGATGGTCCGCGGGAAAGATGAAGACCTGTGTCTTGCCAGCGAGGCGGCGAAAGGCGCTCGAGTGAAGTATGCGGTCGCGATCTCGTTCGAAGCAGGTGCGATACGGATCCGGCTCCTCAGGAGTGGGTCGGTCTCCGGCGCCTATGGCGAGCGTTGCCGCTTCGCTCAGGGTCGACGCTTGCAGCTCCTCGATTGCGCTCCGACCCATGAGCTCGGTCTCGATAGCGAGACTGGTAGCGTGGGCAGTAATTACCCCGCGCTCGTTCCGGTTGCCGTGCATCGTTGCGGTCCATTCGGCTTGATGATCATGGCGAAGATTGAGGGTGCTCATCTCCTCCTCCTTGTGTTGGTCGCTGGCCAAGCGAAGACGATTGCCGCTGTCTCTAGGAGTCTGGGACCTGGGTGTGACATCGGCTGTCCCGAACAGCTCCGACAGCGCCTACGACTGGCGAGCAACGTTGAAGGGTCCAAACCCCTGATCGACCGGCATGAGGGAGACGGTATTGATATTCACGTGGCTTGGGAGGGTGACGATATAGCGTACGAGATCGGCGATGTCCGCTGGCTTGAGAGCGGTCATGTTGTCATACACGCTTGCAGCGCGATCGGCGTCGTGATTGAAGCGAACCAGGGAGAACTCCGTATCGCCGACCATACCGGGTTCGATGTCGGTGACGCGCACGCCAGTGCCGGCCAGGTCGGCCTTGAGGTTGAGGCTGAACTGGCGGACATAAGCCTTGGTGGCCCCATAGACGTTGCCCCCGGGGTAGGGAAACTCTCCAGCGACCGAACCCAGGTTGATGATGATACCGCTGCCACGGCGGACCATCTGCGGCAGGAGTGCATGAGTGAGTACGGTGAGTCCGGTGATGTTGGTCGCGATCATGGTCAGCCAGTCGGAGAGCTGTGCCTCCTGCGCACTCGCAAGCCCGAGCGCCCCGCCGGCGTTGTTCACCAGGACGTCGACCTCGCCCGCGGCGGCGACGACCTCGCTGATCGCAACGTCGTCGGTGACGTCCAAGGTGTGTGAGCTAACGCGGTGTCCTTCGAGGCGGTCGACGAGTTTGGCGAGACGCTCCTCGCGGCGACCGGTGATGACAAGCTCATAACCAAGCTCGTGGAGGTTGACGGCGATCGCCTCGCCGATACCCGAGGTTGCTCCTGTGATCAAGGCCTTCATGGAGAATTCCTTTCGTTCTATACTGACAAAGAGGGCACACCCGTTTCGTGGGTGACGCAAGAGGAGGGGTGATCTAGCGTGACGATCTCAAAGATTGACGAACTCGTCGCGGACCTTCGCTCGGTCATCTCCCCGGCTTCAATCATCCTAGAGGCGACGGAGCGTAGCGCCTATAGCTGTGATGGACTCCTCAGCCACAAGGCGGTGCCTTTGGTGGTGATCGTGCCGGAGAGTCGAGAGGAACTGGTCACCGCTGTGCGAGCAGTCATCGCCGCTGGTCTACCTTGGGTTGCTCGTGGAGCTGGCACCGGACTTTCGGGAGGAGCCCTCCCGGACGACGAGGGGATCCTCATCGTGACGGCACGGTTGAACAAGATCCTCGAGATCGATGCCGTCGCGCAGATCGCCGTCGTAGAGCCTGGTGTGGTCAACCTCGAGCTCTCCAAGGCGGTGCTTCCTGAGGGTCTCTATTTTGCACCTGATCCATCGTCCCAGATTGCCTGCACAATCGGCGGCAACGTAGCGGAGAATTCCGGTGGCGCCCACTGTTTCAAGTATGGCTTTACCACGCATCACGTCCTCGGCATCGAGCTGTTGTTGCCCACCGGTGAGCTGGTCTGGTTGGGTGGCGAGGGGATGGACGCCCCAGGACCCGACCTGCGCGGGGTGGTGATCGGGTCCGAGGGAACCCTTGGGATCGTTACCAGAATTGTCTGTCGGCTGTTGCCGCTGCCGGAGATCCGGCGTACCTTGGTTGCCTACTTCGATTCGGTGGCCGACGCGGCGAGGGCAGTGAGCGATGTGGTGGCGCAGGGAATCACGCCGGCTGCGATCGAGATGATGGATCACCTGGCGATCGAGGCGTGTGAGCTCGCAACCGGTGCAGGCCTTGACACGTCGGCGACGAGTTGCCTGCTACTAGAACTCGATGGTGAAGCCGATGAGGTCGTGGCCGAGTTTAGGGCCGTGGGTGCGCTGATGCGCGAGCACGGCTCGTCCCACGTGTGGGAGGCGGCGGACGAGCGCGAACGCGCACTGATGTGGCTCGCACGCAAGGCTGCCTTCGCGGCGGCGGGTCGAGTAGCACCGGCCTACATCGTCCAAGACGGTGTCGTGCCTCGCTCAGCGCTTCCCCGAGTACTCGAGGGCATAGGTCGCCTCGGCGAGGAGTCCGCGCTCGCGATCCTCAATGTGTTTCATGCTGGTGACGGGAATCTACACCCGCTGGTGACCTATGATCCAGCGATCCCAGGGCAGGAGGAGCGTGCCGAAGAGGTGGCGGCAAAAATCTTGAAGCTCTGTCTCGATGAAGGGGGGTCACTCACCGGTGAGCATGGCATTGGCGTCGACAAGGTCTGTCATATGCCGGACATGTTCTCGGATGAGGATCTGGCGGCCTTTGGTCGGCTGCGCTTTGCATTCGACCCACTCGAGCGCTGTAATCGTGGCAAGCTCTTACCCACGCCTCGGCTGTGCGGAGAGCGTCCCGG
>JAJZXI010000093.1 GCA_021806545.1 Actinomycetes bacterium
AGAGGACGACTCGATCGAACTGGAGTTACTCAACTATTGCAAAGAGCATCTGCCTCGCTTCGCGGTACCCAAGCGCTTCATCTTCGAGACATCACTCCCAAAGACTGCGACTGGGAAGATCCAAAAGAGCGAGATCAGGAGCAGGCTGCGCGAGCATGGCTAACGTGGTGGATGTGCATGTTCTCGGCTGAACTCTCTCCGAGGCAGTAGGTTCGACCTAGTCAATGAGGTGGCTCCACGATGGGCGCATCTTCTCTCGGAAGGCGGTGATTCCCTCTTGAGCTTCTGGGGAGCTGAAGAGCTCCGCTGAGAGTTGGGTCATCTTCTCCAGCGCATCGGAATTTGACGTGCAACGTGGAGGCCAAGCGAAGTGCGATCATCCCGAGTCACCCGAGCGGCCTCGACCGTTGGGCCCTTCTGGGCGGGAAGGATGCGCGTAACGGATATGATTGCGAATTGTGCGGGTTCGAAGTTATCCGCATCGTTAGCTTGAGCGCTATTTGGGGGGAGTGTGCCACAAACACAGGCCAAAGAGTTCAAGGATGCTGCAGTTCGCACGACCTCGTCGGGTACCGGTGCACCTGTACCCAAGGTGTGGCGGTTTGCTCCGCCTGCAGTTTTAACACCGGAGGAGCTGAAGCGTCTCCAACAGGAGATTGGCAACCGGGCCGTCAGTGATCTGCTGAAACAGCGTGTGGATGCTCTCGCCAAGGGAAAACGGATTGATCTCACTGCCGTCGTTGAAGTTGTGACGGTTGCCCCGGATACAGGTGGCTATCGCAACGGGCAGGCTCTCGCCCAGACTTTGGAGCACCGCGATACGGTACCAACTACAAGTGAACCCAAGGTTGCCCCGGATACAGGTGGTTATCGCAGCCCGGAGGCTCTCGCCCAGAGTTTGGGGCACCGCGATACGGTACCAACTACCAGTGAACCCAAGAACGCCTTGCCTCCTGCTGAGGGATACCAGGAGGTCGTGCCTACGACGAGGGTGGAGAGCAATAATGTTGGTAACCCACTGCCGGTGCCGGCTGTATACAAGCCGCTCAAGACGGCGACGGGTTACACGAATCTTAGGCAGCGCCGCGACAATTACCAGGATGAGTTCGCGAGAGGATCAGACTTTCTCCCCAGTATGGTTGAAGATATTAGAGTAATGTTGAAGGGCGGGAGTGCGAAGTTTGGGTCGGTAGCGGAGGGTATGCAGCTTACCATGGGCTGGTCTCCGGAGGACTGCGCGAAATATCTCGACAAAGTAGACCTGATCGGTGAGCGTAAGGTCCAGCCCGGCACACCCTTGGTGCGCAAGCTATCCGAGGAGGAGCGGGCAGATTTCGAACTCAAAGGCGGTAGTCATCTTACGCAAGGGAATCCTCCTGTCACCTTTGATACCAACGGTATGTTCAGTAAATTCATGGGTAGCGGATACGCAATCTTTGTGATGGATAAGTCGGGAAGAATTTATGCTGGTCAGCACAAGATCGGACTGTTCCATCATTCGTCGTTTCTGGCCGGAGGTGATGTAGCTGGTGGAGGTGAGATGAAAGTCGAAGCTGGCACGTTGAAGGCGATTACCAACAAGAGTGGTCATTACTGGCCGCGAGCTGAGGAGATGGTCCAGGTGTTCGACGAGCTTCACAGTCGCGGGGTTGACCTAACCAAAGTTGATTACGTACACCTGGTGGGCTCCCAAGATAGTAAAACTCCCTGGGGGACGGCCTTTGACTTTCTTAACCAGTACAAGTTCGATCCAAAGAAGGCAAGCCATTAGCCTTTCCGTGGGTTAGTGAGACGAGGCGAGCACTTGCGCGCGTGCCGGTTGCTGGGTGATATCGAGCGCAGCGCGCGACATCTGATTGGATACCTGTCGAGAAAACTGGTGATTGGATTGCGTGTTGCGGTATGCGAGCAAAAGGCTGTCGATGCTTTGCTGCTGAGGTCGAGGTGTTTTGGAATCGACACTATGAGCTTTACTGTTAATAACTCCACTCGAAAGGAGCAGGCTTGAGCTTGGAGACGGACATCGGTGTCTCTGAGCGAGGGATTGGGTCAAGTGGCGCAACCTAGTCAATGACGTGGCTCCACGATGGGCGCCTCTTCTCTCGGAAGGCGGTGATTCCCTCTTGAGCTTCTGGGGAGCTGAAGAGCTCCGCTGAGAGTTGGGTCATCTTCTCCAGCGCATCTCTCCTCGATACTTCGGCGACCCGGTAGATCATGTCCTTTGCTGCCGTGAGGGCTTTCGGTCCGCCGAGGAGAATGTTTGCGACCCAGTCCTCTACTACCGCGTCCACCTCGGCTCCGGGACATGCGCGCGTGATCAGCCGAAGTTGGGCGGCTTTCGTGGCATCGAATCGCGTGCCTGTGAGGAAGAGTTCCAAGGCGTCGGCGCGCGGCAGCTTCGGCAGGCAGTAGACGGAGATGATGGCGGGTGCAACGCCGACTCTTACCTCGCTGAAGCCAAAGATCGACCCCGTTGTTGCCACCGACAGGTCACAGGCGGCGGCGATCCCGATCCCCCCGCCGAGGCAGAAGCCATTGATCTTGGCGATGATCGGCTTGGGGGAGCCGACGATCAGCTCGAGCAGGTTCGTCAGGTGCCGATTTGATCGAGCGCCCGTGTGGGAGAGATCGGCACCGGAGCAGAATGCGGGCGGTGTATTCGTTAGCACGCAGAGGCGTGCCGCATCGTCGTCGATCATGGTGGTTAGCGCTCCATGCACGCCGGACACCAGTACCTCGGTGAGCGCGTTGCGATTTTGGGGTTGGTTGAGGGTGACGTGGGCGACAGCATCCCTTACCTCGTAAAGAACCGGTTGCAGTTGGGCATCAGTCATTGAGTAGCTCCTCTGGAAGATCGACATATCGGGCTCGCAGCCACTCGCCAAGGCTCTTGGCCTGCGCATCGAGGCGACTCGATGAGGCAACACCCTCGCCGAGGAGGCCGACGATGACGAAGTTGACTGCTCGTAGATTAGCAAATTCGTAGCGTTCGATGGCCAGGGGTTGAACCTCGGGGAGGAGTTCGCGCAGGCATTCGATGGTCATTTTCGTGCTGAGCCAGGCATAGCCAGCATCGCTCCTCGCCCAGATTCCGAGGTTAGCATTGCCTCCCTTGTCGCCGGAACGCGCGCCGAATGCTCGACCCAGCGGGACCCGTTGTTGTCGAAGAGTCCGATTCGTTGGGGTCGGGCAGGGTGCTGGATCCTGGTTCGGTGCGGGTGCGCGATGGTCAGCACCCATCCTGGTCCCACGGAACTCTCGGACCCCATGGCGAGTGTCACCCACGACAACCTCCTGATGGACGAGTTCGCTCGGGATCAGCGCCGGCCAATAGATTCCATACGCGTGAGGGGTATTTGAACCGACGGACATGAAAACGCCAGGATACGTGGCCAGGGCGAGTTCGGTGATGATGCGCGAAAGGGAGTCGAGTACTCGCGTAGTGCCGGCCTTTGCCACGATGCGAAGCTCAGACATGGCGGCTACGTTGGTTTGTGGATCATCGTGGGTGCGCTCCTCGAGCCTGAACTCGATGCTATCGAAGTCGTCTTGATCGAGCTGGGTGCGCAGCGTATCCTCGAAGACTTGCGCTTTTGGGGCGATGTCCAAGCCGGTCAGGTACACGGTGTTGGTGGAGCGGTATCCACTGTCACAGTTGATGGCCACCTTGGCTGTGGTCGGCGGTGGGGAGCCAATCGTACCCGAAATACGAACGCGGTTGGGCGCCACCTGTTCCAGGTCAATTGAGTCAAAGTGGGCGACGACATCGGGGTTTAGATAACGGTGCCCGGAGATCTCATAGAGGAGCTGAGCGGTCACCGTCCCTATCGATACCATGCCACCGTGGTCGGGATGTTTCGTGATGACGGCGGAGCCGTCGGCTGCGATCTCGGCGATCGGGAATCCCGGGTGCTCGAGCCGGTCGATCTCACGAAAGAAGGAGTAGTTGCCGCCGGTCGCTTGGGTACCGCACTCCAGTACATGGCCTGCAACGAGGGCACCGGCGAGCTGGTTCCAGGCGTCTGTGCTCCATCCGTGGTGCCAGGCGGCTGGGCCCATGGTAAGTGACGCATCGGTTACCCTGCCGGTGATAACGATATCAGCCCCAGCTGCGAGCGCCTCGGTGATACCCCATCCTCCGAGGTAGACGTTCGCCGTCATCACCCTTCGGCTCCCTAATGCCTCTCCCGTTTCGAGGTTGGCAAATTCGATGCCTGCGCCTTTGAGCTCGTCCAGGCGATCTAGGATATCGTCGCCTTCGACATAGGCGATTCGGGGAGCCAGCCCCAGCCGTTGTGCCACGGTACCGACGGCTTGAGCACAGGCCGCGGGCTCGAGGCCGCCGGCATTGGACACGACGCGAATCCCTCGCTCCAGGCACTCTCCCATCACCTGTTCCATCTGCGTCACAAAGGTTCGTGCGTAACCGGCCTTTGGGTCGCGCAGTCGATTCTTGGCAAGGATCAACATCGTGAGTTCAGCGAGCCAGTCCCCGGTAAGCACATCGATCGGTCCGCCGGTAACCATCTCCTTCGCTGCCGAGAGACGGTCTCCGTAGAACCCACTGCAGTTGGCGATCCGGATCGGGGGTTGTGGCATCTGTCCTCGATTCACGCTAGTCATTGCCGGTTTCGTCAAGGAGTACGAGCGGTGCTGCGGCTTTGACCTGTTGGTTTGCACGTACGTAGATCTCGGTCACCACGCCGGGAGAGGGGGCGGTGACGGTATGCTCCATCTTCATCGCTTCGATGGTCACCAACGCCTGACCCGTCCGCACACGGTCGCCGACCTGGACCCACACCTTGCTCACATGACCAGGCAATGGTGAAGCGAGGGTACCGGCAGCAACTGGCTCAGAGCGGTTGCCAAAGCGATCCACCGCTACCAGCTTGTGGTCGTGGCCGGCTCCTTGGACCCAGCTCTCCTTGGCGGAGGTGAAGATATGGAACCGGTGAAGTCGACCCCCTCGTTGCAGGGTCACCGACCCATCGCTGTCCTGGCCGATGATCGCTATGTCCTCCTGGTCATTATGACCAACGAGGTAGCTGCCATCTCGGTCTCGACGATAACGGATCTCGAGCTCTCCTCCATCGACGAGGTAGCGCACCCTTTGTGGTTCCAAGACGGCGTTCGTCCATCCGCTGGGTATCGAACGAAGGATTGGGGCATTGCTTCGACGCCGTTCGGCCTGACACAGCGTGAGGGCGTAGGCGGCATCGAGGAGGTCGTCGTCCTCTGTGCGCGAGCGTAGCTCAGCTTGAGACAGGAACGAGGTGGTCGCCTGCCCCTCGAGAAAATCTCGATGACGGAGCGTTGCCACCAACAGGTCGCGATTGGTGGTGAGGCCGCGGATGCGTGTCGTGGCCAGGACCATGGCCAGACGCTGTGCCGCCTCCGTACGCGAGTCGGCGTGGACGATAACTTTGGCCAACATGGGGTCGAAGTCGGAGCCGATCTCAGTTCCGGACTCGACGCCACTCTCGAACCTGGCACCAAGGTCCACGCGCGGAGCCCACTCCAAGAGGTGCCCCGGAGAGGGGAGATAGTCGTGGGCGGGATCTTCTGCGTAGAGTCGTGCCTCGATAGCGTGCCCGGTGAGAGCGAGATCCTCCTGACGGAAGGAGATAGGTTTGCCCTCAGCGATGCGCAGCTGCTCTCGCACCAGGTCAATACCGGTCACCTCTTCGGTGACGGGGTGCTCGACCTGGAGTCGCGTGTTCACCTCCAAGAACCAGAATGCGCCGCTGGGCTCGACGACGAACTCTACCGTCCCAGCGTTGCGGTAGCCGACCGCAGCGACCGCGGCGAGCGCGGCGCGGGTGAGGGCGGCACGCTGCTCGCCATCGATGCTCGGAGACGGAGCCTCCTCGATGACCTTCTGGTGCCTGCGCTGGATAGAGCATTCGCGTTCGAAACAGTGAACGAGATTTCCGTGGTCATCGGCGAGCACCTGCACCTCAATGTGGCGCGCATTCTGGAGGTAACGCTCGACGAAGAGTGTGGTGTCAGCGAAGGCGTGGAGCGCCTCGCGCTGCGCGACGGCTAGTGCCGCGTGCAGTTCATCCGGTGTGTTTACGATATGCATTGCCTTGCCGCCACCACCGGCCGCAGCTTTAATCAGCAGAGGAAACTCCAATTCCGTGTCGCTGGCAACCTCGATCGATGGAAGAACCGGAACTCCCACCGCGGATACGATGCGTTTGGCGGCCAGCTTATCGCCCAGTGCGGCGATGGCCTCGGGTGGGGGGCCGACCCACGTGAGTCCGGCTCCGATGACCGCTCGAGCAAAATCGGCCTGTTCGGAGAGGAAGCCATAACCCGGATGAATGGCGTCGGCCCTGCTCGTCAATGCCCGCTCGATGATCGCAGTGCTGTTCAGATAGGTCTCGGAGAGGGGTCCTGACCCAAGAGTGAGCGCTCGATCAGCCTCGCGGACGAAGGGTGAGTTGGCGTCATCGTCTGCGAAGATTGCCACTACCTCGATGCCCATCTGGTGCGCCGTCCTCGTGATTCTCCTTGCAATCTCGCCACGATTGGCGATGAGCAGTCTTCGAATGCTCATAACCGAAAGACCCCAAACCTTCGCTCGCCGACGACGGGTCCACTGTGACAGGCCGACAACGCCATGGCGAGCGCCGATCGCGTATCACGAGGGTCGATGATCCCATCATCGACCACGCGCCCGGTAGCATAGAGGGCACGTGACTGTGCCTCGGCAAAGTTTTCGACCGCCTCAGTGAATGATGCCTCCTTGTGCTCGTCGAGTTGAGCGCCCTGGCGTTGAGCCTGGGCCTTTCTCACAAGGGACATGACGCCGGCCATCTGCTTTGGCCCCATTATCGCAATCTTTGCACTAGGCCAGAGGAAGACGAACCGGGTATCAAAGGCACGGCCGCTCATCCCGTAGTTGCCGGCCCCGTAGCTTGCACCAAGGATCACGGTGATATGGGGGACGGTCGAGTTCGATACCGCGTTGATCATCTGGCTTCCGTGCTTGATGATCCCTTGTCGCTCGTAGTCCTTGCCGACCATGTAGCCGGTGACGTGTTGCAAGAAGATCAAGGGCGTGTCGATCTGATTGCACAGTTGGATGAACTGAGCAGCCTTCTCGGAGGAGTCGGAGAAGAGGACCCCGTTGCTGGCGAGTATTCCCACGGCAAAACCGTGGATGGTCGCCCATCCGCAGACGAGGGTGGTTCCATACATCGATTTGAACTCCTCAAATCTGCTTCCGTCAACGATTCTTGCGATGACCTCGAGCATCTCTACCGGCGACTTGAGGTCGGCCGAGATCAGCCCCAGGAGTCCATCGGCGGAGTACGCGGGTGGCTCTGGTTCGAGCGTCACGGGCCCGGTGCCGGCTTTGTGCCAATGAAGATGGGCGACGATGTCTCTCGACATCGCGATCGCCTCGAGTTCGTCCTCGGCCAGGTAGTCCGCCAAACCGCTCACGGTCGCATGCATGTGCGCTCCACCGAGATCCTCGTCACTGGCCTCTTCGCCCGTCGCCATTTTTACCAACGGTGGTCCTCCCAGGAAGACCTTGGCTTGCTGGCGGACGAAGACGTTGTAGTCGGAGAGGCCCGGCTGATACGCCCCGCCTGCGGTAGAGGGACCAAAGACGACCGAGATCGTGGGTATGCCCATCGCTGAGAGCTCGGTGATGTCGTGGAACATGCGCCCGGTGTCGGCGAAGTGTGAGAGATTTCTGCGGAGCAACGACTCGGGATCTTCGTCGTCGCTCAGTCCACGGAGATCGCCGCCGGCCGACTCTACCAGTTGGATGTAGGGCAGCCGGTTCTGGCGAGCGATCTCGAGTGCCCGCATGAGCTTTCGGATGCTGATCGCGGTCAGAGCACCACCAAGGTCGGTTGGGTCGTTCGCCGCGATCACACACTCCGTGGACTCGACCACGCCAATACCGACCACCATCCCCCCACCGATCGCGTAGTCGGTGCCGTACCCTGCGAGTGGCGAGATCTCGAGGAAGGGTGAGTCCTGATCGATGAGGAGGGAGATCCGCTCTCGGACTGGCAATTTCCCCCGAGCTACATGCCGTGCAACAGCGGCCCCTCGATTGCTCCCGGCGGCCTCTCGACCCAACTCGTCGAGTTGGGCGATGAGTTCGAGCATACGCTTGCGGTTCTCGATGAACGTCGGCGCTTGGGTATCGAGGACGCTACGTATGACGTTGGGACTCACGAGTTAGTCGGCTCGCCTTGGATTGGGGCCCGAGAGTCTGTGGGTGGGCATGCCAGATGTGGTGCAGTGCTCATGGGTCGATATTATCATTGTTCACCTCCGGGGAATTGTCAGTCGAGGGCTAAACGCTACTCGGCGAGGTTCTTGTGCCTGCTGAGTAGCGGTTCTCGCGTTTGAGCCCGACGATCTGTAAGGCTGGCCCCTCGTCAAGACACCCGTGCTGGGCGACTGCACCCTCAAGGAGGCGAGGGTTTGGTGCGCCTGGACTGAGGGCCGCGCATATGTCTCAAGGCCCAAGTGATCGCCTGCGTGGTTTGCGGATGCCGGCACATGACCTGCGTAGATCGCCGACGTCCCGTGATCAGCGTCGCAGGCCCGGTGTCGTCGGTTGGGTGGCGGGTGTCTGGCGGGCGCTGATGAAGGCTGGGCTCCGCGCACGATGGGATCGTAGTGGACCGTTGAACTGCTCCAGCTCTCCGAGGGTCCTCACCCCGTAGCTGCCCAGCCGCCCTATGAGCTCATCGAGCAGCGCAGCAGTGGCCAAGACGTCACAGAGTGCACGATGGCTTGGCGGGCGGAGGCGCAGGTAGCGTGCCAAGGTAGCGAGCTTGAAGTTCTCGACCTCGTTGCGCAGGAGGCGACGGGCGAGCCTGAGGGTATCGATCGTCTGGTTGCCGATTACTTGGCCGGTTTCCCTCACCATCGCGGCATTCAAGAAGCCGAGGTCGAATCCGAGGTTGTGTCCGACGACAACCGCGTCACCGAGGAAGTTGCCGAAGGCCGCGACGACGTCAGCTTCATCTGGAGCGCTCCTGCGCATCGCGTCGGTGATGCCGGTCAAGGCGATGATAAAGCCCGGTGTCGGCGACGCACCCCAAATGAGGGAGCGAAAATGGCCGAGCACCTCTCCGCCTCGAACTTTGAGCGCGGCGATCTCGGTGAGTTGGTGGTACGCAGCCGATGACCCTGTCGTTTCGGTGTCGACGATGACGAATGTCGCGGTATGCAGGCTTTGCGGTGTGGATCCCATAGGCGGCGGACTCGCGAGACTTCCCATGGTCGATCAGCCTAGGGTGAGTTCGCGACACGATCGCGTACGCGGTAGAATCACGAGGGTGACCGAATCGTTGAGTCAAGAGCGTGCGATGCGCTTCTACCGCCGAGTCCTGGTGATTCGGCTGCTCTGGTCCGTCGCTATCGGGGCCTTCCTCGGGGGCATGTTGTCGCTCCCGTTGGTGCTTGCTGGGCTTGGCACGTTGTTGGCGACGTCGGTAGGTCTTGGGGTTGGCTTCATCTTTGCTGGCATTGCCTTTACTCTGTCCCGGGTACGGCGTTCGCGGGATGCGGATCCAACCTGCACCACGCAGTGTTCGAACTGTGCGTCTGCGGGCTCGGGAGGGTGTCTCTCCGGCTTTGATCAGGAGCTTGCCGGGCGTATCGCCGCCTATGACGCCGAACGCCTTGGTGAGTTGGGGTTGCGCATGAGGGGTGTCCTCCTGCTACCCGTGCTTTTGATGATTCTTGACGTTGTCCTCGTCTCGCGCGACATTGGGATCGGTCCTTTGGTCTTCGCGCTAGTTGCCTTCATCGCGGCAGCTATCGGACTCGTGATGATGGGCTCACGGGCGGTGGGTCATTCGTCGTGACGCCAGCACGCGTCGCATTGTCGCTCGTGGGCGCTGCGATGGTGGCTGGTTGGGTCGACGCTGAGGCGCACAGCCGGACGTTCACCCGCCAGGCTGAGGTCGTTACTGGCGCTGCGATCGTCGTGTTTTGCGTGATCGCTGCGCGCAGGGTCGCCCATGAGCCGACTCGGCCCTTCGATCTGCGGGCCGTTATGATTTGGGCTTGTGCTGCCTTAGGTGTGATCACGGTGGAGCTGGTGAATCTGTTCAATGGACCGCGCTATCAGTTTCCGACGATCTCCTCGTTGACGAACCAGCTGTTCGGCGAGACTCCGATCGGGCGGGCTTTGCTGGCGGTGGCGTGGCTCTCGCTGGGAGCTTGGTTGGTGCTATGCGGATCGTAAGTCTTGTGATCTGGTTCGTCGTGGCGTTGGCGGTCCTGGCGACGGCCTTCATTACCAATCGAAGGGGCCACCGGTTCAGTGATGTCATAGCCGCAATTCGTTCGCGTCCGGTGGGCGCGGCCAGCCTTGGCTTAGGTTGGGCATGGGTCGGGTGGCACTTCCTCGTGCGCTGATGAGAGACCGGTCCGAAGGTGCGACAGCTCGCCGGCCCCGACCCAAGGAAGAGAGCCTCCACGATTGGGGTTCTGGTGAGATGAGCTTTTCCAGGTGGACCATTTGGCATCTCCGTGGTTGCCCAAGGTGACGGGGTAGTGACACGGTGCAGTGGAGCAGACGATGGGCGGCGAGCTCGTCGGTGATGCCGTCTTGCAAGGCCGCAATCATGGGTGAGCGACATCTCAGTGAAGAGGGCAGGGACCAGCCATGAGTACGACGATTCTTCGAATTTTGGGGTGTCGTTTGGGCAAGCACCGCTAGCTTGGTTAGGGACATTTGTTGGTGACACTCGCACGGGTAACGATCGAGAGAAGGAACGGAGTCCGGGCTGGACCGAACCAACGGTTATGAGGTGGTTTGTAT
>JAJZXI010000094.1 GCA_021806545.1 Actinomycetes bacterium
GCAGTACGCTCGGCTGGCTCTACGCGCCCTTCTTTCTCCCAGCGACGCAACGTGTCCGGGTGCACCCCAAGCTCCCTCGCTGCGATCCCCACTGGCACCAGCCGTCCCATCACAACCAGGGTAGCACATGGGTGAAACACGCACAGCTACCCCCGTATGCGTAGCTGGGAGGTGACAGTTGCGTCCCCGCCCGAGACGCCAGGCTCGGGACCGACGGGCTACCCTGCTCGGCGCCACCGCTCACGCGCTTCGGCCGCGGCAGCGGACGCGACATCAATGGTTTTATCGACATCGTCAACCGAATGTGCCAGGCCTGGAAAGAGAACCTCGTAGGGTCCGGGTGCAAGAGCTATGCCTCGCTTTAACATCGCATGAAAGAAATAGGGGTAGATTCCCCTCTCGACAGATGCGACTGCCTGCCGATAGTTCGTGACTGGTTCATCCGCGAAGAAGATACCGAGCAGCGACTCTACGCGCTGCACCTGAACAGCGAGATCCGCCTCTTCGATCACCTTGGTAAGGCCGAATGCAAGCTGCTCAGCTCGACCGGTCAACATTCGGTAGCTTGCTGTGTTGAGTAATCTCAACGCGGCCGATCCCGCCGCAGTGGCAAGCGGGTTGCCCGAGAGGGTGCCAGCCTGATACACCGATCCCGTCGGTGCGAGGTGGTTCATGAGGTGGTGCGGACCGGCCACCGCACCAACTGGGAGTCCACCTCCAATAATTTTCCCAAAGCACCAGAGGTCCGGGGTAACCCCATAGAGGGCTGATGCCCCACCTTCCGCCACGCGAAAGCCAGTGATAACCTCATCAAAAATCAACAGTGCACCGGACTGTTCGGTAAGCGAACGCAACTCCTGGAGGAAACCTGACTGCGCGGGGACAAGCCCCATGTTGGCTGCAACCGGCTCGACGATCACTGCCGCGACCGTCTCGTCGATCGGAGGTAGCTCGTTGTACGGGACCACGATGGTGTCCGCCACCGCGTTCGGTGCCACGCCAACCGATGCAGGCAACCCTAGTGACGCCACACCCGAACCACTCGCGGCCAGCAAAGCATCGGAGTGACCATGGTAACACCCTTCGAATTTGACGATCTTGGATCGATTGGTCACCCCTCGTGCCAATCGCAAGGCTGTCATCGTGGCCTCGGTGCCAGAACTGGTGAGTCGAACCAGATCGACGCCGGAGACCTTCTGCTGAATCATCTCTGCAAGTTCAACCTCACCCAAGGTAGGAGCGCCGAAGGTCGTCCCCTGACGGGCGGCTTCGGTCAATGCCGAGAGCACCACAGGATTACCATGTCCGTGAATGATGGCACCGTACGATTGAATGTAGTCCAGGTATCTGCGTCCCTCCACGTCGGTGAGATACGAGCCGTGACCACCTGCCACAAAAAAGGGAACGCCTCCGACCGCAGCAAATGAGCGGACAGGAGAATTGACTCCGCCAACCAACGAGGCACATGCCCGTTGGAACGCATCCTCGTTGGTGATGTGCTCTTCGTCGATCAAAGCCACGCGGCAACCTCCTTTGCAAAATAGGTGAGGACACCGTCCGCACCAGCCCTGACGATTGCGGTAAGAGACTCTACGATCGTCTGATCGCGGTCTATGAATCCGGCATTCGAAGCGGCCACGATCATGGAGTACTCCCCCGAAACCTGGTACGCCAACAGTGGAATAGGGCAGACTGGGCGAACTCTGGCAAGCACGTCGAGGTAATACGACGCCGGTTTCACCATGACCATGTCGGCACCCTCAGCAATATCAAGCTCGACCTCCAGCAACGCCTCTCGCTGGTTTCGATAGTCCTGTTGATAAGCTCGACGGTCTCCTCCGTCAGCGATCTCAACGTCTACCGCCTCGCGAAATGGGCCGTACAGAGCGGAGGCGTACTTCGCCGAATACGCGAGTATTCCGCAATCAGTTGCGCCGATATCGTCCAGTCTGGTGCGAATAGCACCAACCTGATGGTCCATCATCCCCGAAGGAGCCACCATGTCAACGCCAGCCCTGGCGAGTGATTCGGCCAGCTCCTGGTAGCGAACGAGCGTGGGATCATTGGCTACTGTGCCCTTGGCGTCGAGTACCCCGCAGTGGCCATGCGTGGTATATTCGTCGAGACATAGATCACTCATAACAAAAACCTGGTCGCCAAAAGTTGCCTTGAGCTCAGAGATGCTGCGCTGAAGGACGAAGTCAGAACGGCATGCGTAGCTTCCGTCATCATCCTTGTGGTCGGTCACGCCGAACAAGAGCACCGAGTTGACGCCAAGGTCAAGCAGACCTCGCACCTCCTCCTTCGCGCTCTCCACACTGTGTTGCACTACGCCTGGCATCGACGCTATTGGAGTTGGCTCGTCAATCCCCTCGCGAATGAACATCGGCAAGATAAAGTGCTCGGGACGAAGGTGTGTCTCGGCAACGAGATCTCTCACTGACGAAGTAGACCGCAGACGACGCGGCCGCCGAAAATATTCCATGCGACCAGCCTACTCAGTTAGCTGGTCTCGATCGAAGCATGAAGGTTCTCAACGAGCTCTAGGATTCCGTCCACCGAGAACTCACGCGCCATGTGCACCGATTCAACACCGGCACTACGCAGCCGAGATGCGGTCACCGAGCCGATCGCCACTGCATATTTCGGCATTACCCCTGGGTACTGCTGCCGATATGCGTCGACCGTCGAGGCGGCGGTAAAAATTACCAGATCCATCATTCGAGCTTGGTCGAGCGTAATCCTCGGAGTACCGATGTCGACCTGGTAGGCCTCAACCACATCAACCGACCAGCCCTTGGCTCGGATACCGTGAGGCACGACGTCGCGACCCACACGGGCTCGGGGAAGCAAAACCCTCCCTTGGCCTGGTGGAAAGCTCTCCACCAGGGACTCTCCAACAAAATCCGGCGGCATGAGGTCACAACCTATACGGTGTCGCCCAAGCGCAGCCTGGGTCCCAGTGCCGATACACGCGATCTTGACGTGGGCCAAGCTTCGCAGGTCATGACACTCCTTGACTACGCGTTCCACTGCATTCTTTGAGGTGAAGATCAACCAGTCGTACTCTTGGATCGCCGCGATCGCTGATCGCAGTGCGGCGCCGCCATCGGATGGGTCCTGGACTTCAATTGCTGGAGCCTGAACAACCAGGGCGCCACGGTCACGCAACCGCAACGCAAGCTCATCGGAGGGGTCAAATGGACGGAGCAACTGAATTTTGAAACCTGCAAGCGTGGTAGATCGCTTCCATGGCAACTCCAGTCCTGCCGTCCTCCCAACCACCATCACCGCTGGAGAACTCAGCGCCACATCAGCAACCCCAGCAAGCGTCGTTCTGATCGATCGCTCCTCGAGCCAGGCTACTGATTCAATCGCCGCCACAGGCGTTGCCGGGTCCATGCCTGCTTCGATAAGAGACTGAGCGATGAACTTACGATGTGCAACACCCATGAGGATCACGATCGTGAGCCCCGAGCCAACCAGTGAACGCCAGTCATAGTCCAGGGGGGCATCGGCATGTCGGTGTCCCGTGATCACCAGAAAACCGTCCGCAAGGCCACGATGCGTCACCGGAATACCAGCAAACGCTGGTCCGGCAAGTGCCGAGGAGACACCGGGCACAACCTCTACTGAGATACCCGCACGCAGCAGAGCGTCTACCTCTTCGCCTCCACGACCGAAGAGAAACGGATCGCCGCCTTTGAGCCGAACAACAAGGTTATGGGTTTGTGCAAGACGCACGAGCTCGGCATTGATAGCATCCTGAGACATCGAGTTACGGCCTGGCCGCTTGCCAACATCGACTATTCGGACGTGTCGAGGAATGTGCTGCTTGAGTCGCTCGTCGATAAGAAAATCTGCGACAACCACATCTGCAGAACACATCAGCTCAAAGCCCCGGAGCGTGATGAGCCCGGGATCTCCCGGGCCAGCGCCAACAAGCGCAACTCGTCGGGACACGTGTTACCCCTTACCTTCGGACGCAGACAAAAGCGCCAGGGCTCCACGCTCGACGAGATCGCTGGCGAGCAAGCCACCGAGCTGTTCTGGATCTTCGCCACGCAGCGAACCACGCAATACTCTGGTTCCGTCCGGCGCTGCTACCATCGCACTCAACATGATTGTTCCATCTTGCATCTCCGCGAACGCTCCAATAGGCAAACTACAACCGGTCCCAAAGGTCCTCAGGAAGCTCCGTTCCGCGAGAACTGAGAGTTCAGTCTCGCGATCACTCAGTGCGCTGAGCAACTGGATCATCTCGCGATCGTCAGCCCTGCACTCTACTGCAACTACACCTTGCCCTACCTGCGGCATCATCACTCGGGCGTCGAGAATCTCAACCACCGGCGGCTGAATTTCCAATCGCTCCAACGCTGCGGCCGCGACAAAAATAGCGTCAAGACCCTTCCCTTTTGTGAGTCGCGTTCGAATATTACCACGAAGGCTTACGATATCGACGTCCGGACGGAGGGCACGCAGCTGAGCACTGCGCCGGAGAGACGAAGTTCCGACTCGAGCTCGCGGGGCTAGCTCACTCAGGGTGCACCCTACTATCGCATCGAAAGGATTCGCCCGTGGCAGCCATGCGCCAACAACGAGTCCATCCACACTCGTACTGGGGAGATCTTTAGCCGAGTGCACCGCTATGGTCGCCCTCCGATCAAGGACATGGCGCTGGATTTCCTTGACAAAAACGCCCTGACCACCAATCTCGGTGAGACTGCGCTCTTGGTCTCGATCTCCCTCCGTCTCTACGGTCACAATCTCGGTAGGCACCGGCAGGAGTGAAACCACCCATTTCGTCTGCCACAGTGCCAACTCTGAGCCCCGTGTAGCCAGCCTGACAACGCCTGTCACCTCAGCACCCGATCAGAGTTGAAAGATCATCTTGAAATCCTCAAGGAACTCCGCAAAACCATCAGTTCCCGCCCTCTGCCTCAACGATGCCGCAGGCTGATGCAATAGCTTACTCACGATACGATGCGTGAGTAGTTCAAGTTCTTCAACTACCTTCTGATCATTCTCGCCTAGCCGTCTGAGCGTGCGTACGAGTTCTTCGCTTCGAACCCGCTCAGCCTCTTCGTAGAGGCTCCGCAGCACTGGGCCCATATCTCCCAGCCAAACCAATTCCCCAAAGTCCTCCAGCTCGGACTCGATGATGAGTTCGACCGAGTCCACCGCCTCCATGCGTTCGGCGAGTTGTGCGGAGACGAACCGATTCACGTCATCAAGGTCAAGCAGCGTCACGCCCGCCACTTGAGCCGCGACTCGATCGACCGTTCTTGGGCGGCACAGGTCAATAATCCGTAGTCCCGATAGGCCATCCAACATCGCGGCATCAAGCACAAGCGGCTCAGAAGATCCTGCCATCACCAGCGTGTCCAACGAACCGAGCTGGGCCACCAAATCACTGGTTGATGCAACACGTACACCGACGAACTCCCGCTCCAGAAGGCTACGTCGCTCATCCGACGATGACATAATCGTCACGGTAGCACCTTTGTCGACAAGTACGCGTGCAACCTCGGAACCGATCGCGCCCGATCCAACCACACCGACACGCGGTGGACTCTGTCGCGGTGCATCCTCGTCCAAGATGGCCAGCAACGCTGCCGCGGAGGTGACTGACACGTGTCCTGATCCAATTAACGTTTCATTTCGTATTCGCTTGCCCACCTCAAGAGCACGTTCAAAATAACGGCCGAGGGAAGCTCGCACAATTTTGCTTTCCCTGGCCGCCGAGAGCGCCTGCTTGATTTGAGCGAGAATTTCGCTCTCGCCAACGACCGCCGACTCAATCCCACCAGCAACGCGCAGAAGGTGGCGGATGGCCGCCTTGCCGTACAGAACGCGCGTTACAGGTTGCACCTCCGAGGTTGACAGTTGTAGCACCTCCGCAAAGACGGCAGCTACCTCATCTATGGTCGAATGGAATTGACCCGCCATGATGTAGATCTCGGTCCTCGCGCAGGTACTGAGCAGCAACGCTTCATCGACAACACCGCGCTCGATCAGACCCCTCAAAGCAACACGCAAGCTGTCCTCGAGTAGTCGTGTAAGGGCAAAACGGTCAAAGTCTGACCCGATATCGGACTCATTGACACTGAGAAGTATGAGAGACATGCACTACCACCGCAAAAAACCAGAAACCTTTGACCCTGTAGAGTGTATCCCACAAGCTGGCAATATCCGAAACACAGGATCCACTCGAGCCTCAGCGTGTCACAAAGCTTGCGATAGTGATCAGTCCTCGGCTAGCGCTGACAGCTCCTGAGACCGCTCCGCGGCGGCGCGAACCGCAGTGAGCACTTGGTGTCGAAATCTGAGCTTCTCAAATACCGCGATCGCCTCGGCCGTCATTCCTCCCGGTGAGGTCACTGCGAGCCGCATTGCTCTCGGGTCATCTTGACGCGCTTGCGACAACAGTCCTGCTCCACGAACGGTAGCGCGGGCGAGATCGAGTGCCATCGCAGCAGGTAAACCGAGCGTGATGCCCGCCTCTTGCATCGCCTCGAGGAGTAAAAAGACGTAGGCCGGACCACTCCCTGACAATGCCGAGACGACATCGAACTGCTTCTCCGGCACGAGGAACACCTCGCCAACGAGACGAAACCACTCTTGCGCGCGTGCAGCCAGGTCCTCTGATCCGGCGGTTGCACACACTGCTGTCACCCCCTGACCAATCTCGCACGCGGTGTTCGGCATAGCGCGAACAATTGCACCACCCTTGACAAGCCAGGAATTGAGCTGAGCGAGTCGTATGCCGGCGGCCACTGAGATCACCTTCGCCCCTGCGGGCAGCTCCTTGACAACATTACGAATGTGATGGGGCTTCACCGCCAAGAGATAAACGTCGGCCGATTCAAGCTCGGTCAGTGCCCTTCCTTGGGGCAGCCTTGCCGCGACCGCTTGCGCTTTGTTCAACGTATGGTCCAGTATGGCAATGGACTTCGGACCGCCCTCAGCATTACCCATGCCCACAGCGAGTGCAGAACCCATGTTCCCTGCACCGACAACCAACAGGTCATACACTGGCGTCTCCTCTCCTCGGACTCGTGCTCCAGTCTTGGCGTTGTCTACTGCTCAGACAGTTTCGTTGCGCCAACCTTTCCGCCCTCGCGGACGGGTCTTCTGACCTCACCCTGGTTGTGGTTACCTTACATCACTTCCCTCACGCTAGCGCGACAAACTGGTCTGCCATCGACGAATCGATATTGATAGATGAGGTTGTGAAACCACTCATCAAGCGCTTCGCCTCCACTCAGAGGAACTCAATCAGCCAACTGGCACCACAACTGTGCTGCGGGCCACGCATTAGTAAGAACGCCAGATATGCTAGCGATTCTCACAACGCCTCGTTCTCACTCGATGACTTCGGACTGCGGTACCGGTCTTTAGCATCGTCGTAGGAGAACAATCGTGTGCTCGCGTTGCGTCCGGCCTTGTAAGGGTATGGACCGCTCGACCCCTCTCTCGAGGGAGGGGATTGCGCCCACTGGCGTTCAGGCACAACTCATGCAGTTGACCAGCTCCTCCTGCTGAACGATGCGCTCGACGGCACCGGCCAACCTCCCTGCACTTGCCGCCCATGTAAACGACTCTGCTCGGGATGCGGCCCGCTGCGCCATCACCCGATGCCTCACCGGGTTTGCTAAGAGCGCTTCAACCGCTGCCGCAAAAGCGGTTGCGTTGCGATCTCTCACCAAAATGCCGGTCTGACCATCATCCACTACAGTTCTCAGGCCTCCCACATCTGTTGCTACCACCGGAGTTCCACACCCCATGGCTTCGAGTGCAACCAGTCCAAAAGATTCGCTTACGGAAGGAACGACAACGACATCGGCCGCCCGATAATAGGTAGACAAAAGCTCATGCGGCATCGGATCCAGCACCGTAACCCAACGCTCTAGGGAGTGACGAGAAATTAGTTCCCGCACGCGACGAAACTCCTGCTCTCCGTCGAAACCAGAAGGTCCGCCAACGATCACCAGCCGAGCACCTCGATGTTTACGCAAGGCAGCCAAAGTTTCGACAGCTAATGCGGTCCCTTTCAGAGACTGGATCCGACCAACATAAAGCATGATCGGAACGTCATCGTCAAAGCCGATGGCCTCGCGGGCGGGGCCAGAAGAGCCGGGCGAGAAAAAAGCTCGATCGATCCCCAGTGGCAAATGCACAATTTTCTCCTCTGGGGCCTGATACATCTCTAACAGCCACTTGGCTTCATCATGCCCGGATGCGAGCACTGCATCGGAGCACCCCAGGATACGAGCTTCCTGGTGCATGCGCAGGCTCGACCGATCGTCAACGAGGGCTCCCACTGCACGCTTCGCCTTCTCCAAGGTATGGAAGGTGGTGATCATCGGAATATTGAGATCATGCTTGACGCGGTGTGCTGCGACACCAGATAACCAATAGTTTGCATGGACCGCGTCGTACCTCACCGATGAGCGCAACATCTGCTCGACAACTCGATCCGCGAACTCGGGGATACCTAAATAGTCAGGGTCAGAGCTTCCTGGTGAGTGTGGGCGCACCGGAAGGGAATGAAGCCAGAGGCCAGACTCAAGACGAAAGGATTGCTCACCAGTGGTACCCACATTGGCAGAGAAGATATCGCAGTCGATGCCAGCACGGGCGAGATGCGTCGCGAGGGCCCTAACGTAAACATTCATGCCACCATTTACCCCTGAACCTGGCACCGCCACCGGCGAGGCATGGTAGCTAATCACCGCAAGTCTCAAGTCGTTATACCCCTGGAACACGTAGCTAGCATGGCTAGCTTAACCGTCGAAGTGATCTCCTTGTTCCGTCCGTACCACCAATCAGACTACGTGCCGCTGACTGTACGTTGCTGATAGCGTCGCACAAGCTCGCCTCCGAGACTGTCGAGGCGCTGGTGCAGCTGTCTCCTGAGTCCAGATATGGTTCGTTCGCCTTCTTGCAGACGCGCCTGGTAACTAGCGAGCTGCGATTCGTCAAGGAGATCTAATGAGTGAGTGCGATCCCCTCCAACAAGTAGGCGCAAATAGGCCTCTGCGCCTACCATATCGTCCTCTGGGATCTCAACCTCCACATGGCGCTCGGCCACGGGTGCTGGGCTCGAATGTGGTGTCACCACCGACACGATTGAGTCCGTTCCTGAGGCGTGAAGATCAGTCGCAATATCGAGTCGTGTCTGGAGCACCCTGCGGGCATAAGACACCGCGTTCTCAAGTCTCCGACCCGAGTCTCGCATCGATCTGAGCAACTCGATGGGAGCCGTACTCAATTCGAGTTCATCCACTTCCTCAAGCCACTCATTGATCTGAACCCGAAGGTCCGCCATGCTCACCCCTTTGCCACTATCAACTTACTCTACTCAGCCATCAGGTTTCCGGCTCTCTCTGGAGGATAATAACGGTATATTGCCCAGCCGACTACGCTATCGCGCGGTAGCCAGCCGAATTGCCGACTATCCGTAGAATATTCGCTATTGTCCCCTTGGACCCATACTCCAGAACGGCTCCTGCGAACTAGTCGCTTGACCATGTCTTCACCCACGCCGGCATGATGCAGTACAACGATCCCTCCGGTTGGAGGCCTTGGCGATTTCACGACCAGTAGCCGGTCGCCCTGGAGCAATGTGGGCTCCATTGACCTCCCAACAACCTCGTAGCGTCGCATCACCAGTGACACGGCAGCCAGCGTCGTGAACACCACGGACAACCCGATTGCAATCCGTCGATCCCCCCCAGCGACGCTTCGAGAGCCACGCAAACCAAGAATCCAGGCCATGAACGCTAGTCCTGGTAAGATACAGGTGTCCACAGACAACCAGAGAAAGGACGACATATGTTCTTAACAAAAGTGCTCACGTTGGTAGATACACTACGCGCCCCGGCAATGGCATCGGCGCACTGCGATTTACCTTGCGGAGTCTATGACCCTGCCCAGGCCAGAGTTGAGGCTGAGTCGATCAAGGCGATCGTAGAAAAGTACAATGCATCCGACGATCAATACTTCCGCGACAGGGCAACCCTTATCAAGGAGCAGAGGGCAGCAGAGGTCAACCATCATCTCGATGTGCTGTGGTATCAGTACTTCCAGCCAGCTCACCTTGAAAAGTACCCGCAGCTTCACGAGATGTTTTGGAACGCCAAGAAGCTCACTAGCCAAGTCAAGCGCACGAACGACCTTGCCGTAGCTGACCAACTGCTGGTCAGCATCGGACAAATTAGTGACATCTTCTGGGAAACCAAGAAGTAGCATCTGCCACCTTGAGTGCCCGCTCACGCGGGCACCACCGGGCCGCTAGCTCATCCGGTAGAGCAGGGGACTTTTAATCCCAAGGTGCAGGGTTCGAGACCCTGGCGGCCCACCAGTTCAGAGCGTATGTCTACTTTCCCGCTAAACTAAAACCCAACAGAAAACCCAACAAGGGGTTTGAAGTTGGAGGAATCGATGGCAGGAAGCATGCGGCTGGTGGCTCAGCCGGACACCTGGGAGCTTCGGGTGTTCGTGGGTCGAGACAGCCTGGGGAAAGTCAAGCATCGCTACGTTCGCTTCCGCGGTACGAAGCGCCAGGCCGAACGGGAGCTTGCCCGGCTGGTGTCTGAGCAGGAGGCAAAGCCAGCACCGATCGTTGAGACCGAGTTGCGGTGGAACTCGACGACCACCATCAACGACGCAATCATTGCTTGGCGCGACAATGGCTGGGCAGATCTCTCCCCATCCACGACAC
>JAJZXI010000095.1 GCA_021806545.1 Actinomycetes bacterium
TCCCCCATTCCAGAAGTATCTCCTGGAGGCGCAGAGTCCGGTCTGTCATCGTCTCCGAGCGTAGCGCGACGTGTATCAAAGCGATGCCCTGGATTCGGATCTGTCTCGGAGCCATATCAGGGCTAAGTAGGTGATGATCCTGTCGACTTGGGTTGTGGCGCAGATGGTGTTGCCCACACACGCTGAATACTTCCGCACCTTGGCAGAGAAATTTGGTCAAGACTACAGGATTCTCCTTGGCGGTCGATAATCTGTTTGTAGCTCAAGAATTCTGTCCTAAGCCCTCCGGCATGGCAGAATGGCAACCGCTCCCGCAAGACGGTGCTACCGGAGGAAGAGCTGGTCAGTCTCGTCGACTGACAAGGCGGGAAGCCTCTGCTCCAAGCTCGGTTTCCCATTGGATTTGGGAGGCACGCAATGCGGTGGTATCGAGGTAGTCAGGGTTTCAGCCAAGATCGTAGTGTATCAGGTTGTCGACAACAAGTGGGTCTTCCCTTTGTCGGTCTGACGGCCTATCGGGCGGCGTGGGACATCACTAGATTGGTGGTTCGTGCTTCCGCGGTTGTCATATGTGCTGGCCGTCCCCAGATTCCCCACGCGCGTCGTACCTGCACGCGCGATATGGGCGGTGCGGCCAGTGATCCGGGCGATATGCGCGCCGGGGAATGCCGATCGAGCGCTACACGATGTGTTCGAACGCTAGTGGCTGTTTAGCTGACCGGTGTGTTGCGCAGGGTCAGCGCACCGCTTTGTTTATCGAGATACCTGGTCGCTTCGACCAATGATATTTAGTGGACCGCACAGCGGCAAAATATTTTGAAGGAGAAAGTCACAATGTCGCAATGGGGATTTGAAACACAGCAGATTCACGCAGGGGCCGTCCCGGATCCAACAACCGGTGCTCGCGCGGTGCCCATCTACCAGACCTCGAGCTATGTTTTTCGCGATACCGACCATGCCGCGGCGCTCTTTGGCCTCGAGGAGCTCGGCAACATCTATACGCGACTTGGTAACCCGACGCAGGCGGTCTTCGAGGATCGAATTGCGGCTCTCGAAGGTGGGGTAGGGGCACTCGCGACCGCGAGTGGGCAGGCAGCCGAGACGTTAGCACTCGTGAACCTTGCCGAGGGTGGGGGGCATATCGTGGCGTCCTCGTCGCTCTATGGCGGTAGCTACAACCTGCTGCATTATACGCTGGCGAAGCTGAACATCGCGACTACGTTCATCTCGAATCCTGATGACCTAGCCGAGTGGGAGTCGGCAATCCGGCCGAATACCAGAGCATTCTATGCAGAGACGATCGGTAATCCTAAAGGAGACATCATCGACTTTGCTGGCATCTCGAGCGTGGCCCATGACCATGGGATACCGCTGGTCGTCGACAACACGCTTGCTACCCCGTTCCTTGCCCAACCCCTGCATTATGGAGCCGATATTGTGGTGCACTCGGCCACCAAGTTCATCGGTGGACACGGGACCTCTCTTGGAGGCGTGATCGTCGATGGTGGCACCTTCGATTACGAGCACTCCGGACGGTTTAGCAATTTTACTGAGCCCGACGAAAGCTATCATGGGCTCGTATACTCCGAGTTTCCAGAGGCTCTGTGGCCAGCGCGCTACATCCTCAAGGCTCGCCTGCAATACATGCGCGACATCGGTGCATCCGTCTCTCCCTTCAATGCGTTCCAGTTCCTCATCGGGCTCGAGACCCTGAGTCTGAGGATGGAGCGACACGTAGCCAACGCGCAGGCGGTGGCTGAATGGCTCGAGGCTCGCGATGAGGTGGCGTGGGTCTCTTATGCGGGTTTGCCGTCGAGTCCGTGGCACGAGCGTCAGCGACGCTATCTTCCGCGCGGTGCAGGTGCCATCATCGGTTTTGGTATCAAGGGCAAGGAGACGGCGGGTCAGCGCTTCATTGAGGGACTTGAACTTTTTAGTCACCTGGCGAACGTCGGCGACGTGCGCAGTTTGGCGATTCACCCGGCGTCGACGACACATTCCCAACTTACCGAAGAGGAGCGACTCGCGACCGGTGTGAGTGCAGACCTGATTCGACTGTCGATCGGCCTGGAGACGATCGACGATATTTTGGCTGATTTAGAGGCTGGTTTCCGTGCTGCAAAAGAAGGTTGAGGCGGTGACGACGGCGGCTTGGCATACTGGACTCTTGGCGGGTCACCGCCGGTTCGTCCGGGTCGTCGACGACTTTACTACTGAGATGGGTTCATCGATTGGACCCATCGAGGTAGCCTACGAGAGTTGGGGGACACTCAACGCCGAGCGTTCGAACGCGGTGTTGGTGCTGCACGCGTTGACCGGCGATTCGCATGCGGTTGGCGGGGTGGAGCCAGGCCACCCAACGCCAGGTTGGTGGAATGGACTCATTGGCCCAGGACTAGCGATTGATACCGACCGCTACTATGTCGTCTGCCCCAATGTTTTGGGTGGATGCCAGGGCACAACGGGTCCTTCTTCGATCGCTCCGGATGGGGAGATCTACGGCTCTCGCTTTCCAAGAATTACGATTCGTGATCAGGTGAGAGTCGAGCACGCGTTCGCTCAGACACTTGGTATCGATCGTTTTGCTGCGATCGTCGGTGGTTCAATGGGCGGTATGCGGGTGCTTGAGTGGTTGGTGACCTATCCCGATGCGATGGAGCGTGCCGTGGTACTGGCGGTCGGTGCGGCGGCTTCGGCTGAGCAGATCGCATTGGCCTCGTTGCAAATTCGCATGATCGAAGCGGATCCGAACTACTGCGGTGGTGACTACTACCGCTACGGTGTCGTGCCGAGCGAGGGTTTGCGACTCGCTCGGGAGTTGGCTCATCTGAGTTATCGGAGCCCGATTGAACTCGACGACCGCTTCGGCCGAAGCCGTCAGCTGGCGGACGAGGCTGTCGTCGACGGCAACACTGGGGCCGCCGGTTCGTTTGCCGTTGAGTCCTACCTCGCCCACCACGGAAGAAAGCTGGTGCAGCGATTTGATGCGAACTCCTATGTGCGGCTCTCAGAGGCTATGAATTATCATGACATCGGTCGAGGCCGAGGAGGTGTGAGACGGGCGCTTGCGGGAGTGAAGGCACAGGTAACGGTGATCGGTATCTCGTCGGACCGGTTGTTCCCCCTCGCTCAGCAGCAGGCCATTGTGGACGGTCTGCCCAGCTGCAGGGGTCTCCATGTGGTCGAGTCAGACATTGGCCATGATGGTTTTCTCGTCGAGGTCAAGGCTATAGGGGATGTTCTCCGCTCGGAACTCTAGCATTGTCGCTGTTGTAGCGGATGAGCCGGACTGGTTCTGTTTTGCTGCGCCACGACGAACAAGGCATCCGATCGCAGTGCGGTGGTCCGTACGTGCAGCGAGCTGAGCGCTCCAGGGTTGTTGAAACACAGCAGGCACCGGGGCGCTACGACGTAGGCGCATATCGATCTGCAGCGATCGGCGTCGGCAAAATTTGTCCGGCCATTGACAACGATGGGCATCGATCGACGGTAACTGAAGCTACTGCTTTGTGTGCCATTGGAGCGTCGCTCGCTATGTCCTGGAGGGTCGCATTGGAACCACGCGATTTATGAGTTCGTGATCGATGTCAAGAGTGCGTCGGTAATAACCGACGATCGAGCTCGCCAAAGCTCGCATGGGTCCAACCCGAGCGCTATGGCGTGCTGATGTTGGGGGTCAGGGCGCCGGGTATTCTGGTTTTGACGGTGCGACTCGGGCCAGGGGTGAGCAGTGGCCTTTTTGATGGGTGCAGTCCGGCGTGACGAGACGTATTGATTGGGACAGTCTGGAATGACAAGTGACAGGGCCGCAAACGGGCCATGGCGGGCACTGCTTGACGATCTAGCGAGTATTGAGCGCTCGGGGATGGCGGTGTCGGTAGGCCTGCGCTGTGCCGTGGGCATGCTTCCGCCGCTCATTATCGGTGTGGCAAGCGGTTTTGTTGGTGATGGTGTCAGTGCTGCCGTGGGCGCCTTGGTAGTTGGTTTTGTATCGTTCGAGGGGCGTTATCGCAGCACCTTGCGTAACATGGTTCTTGCGAGTGTCGGCGTAACGGTGTCGGCGTTTGTCGGCGCGATGGCGGCGTCTCACCTACTACTGCTACTCTTTGTACTGGCAATATGGGGACTGCTAGGTGGGCTTGCGGGAGCTTTTGGGCCGGGGATGGCGATGGCGGCGATGCAAGCGGTCGAGGTCCTGGTTGTTTTTAGTGCCTTGGGCATGGGGGTCGAGAGTTCAACGGTTCAAGCTCTCTGGGTCCTTGGCGGAGCGCTATTCCAGATCGTGCTCCTGGTGCTGACCTGGCCGACGCGACGGCTCGACGGAGAGATGGCGTCGGTCGGTGAGGTGTATCGTCGCCTGGCGAACTATGCACGTACAGCGCCACGGACCGCCCCTGCAGCCGATCAGCTCATTGCTGGTGCAGATTGGCTTGGCGATCCTAATCCCCTTGGGGACCCGTTGGCTATCGTCGCCTTGAAGGAGCTGTTCCAGCTCGCACAGGATATTCGACTTTCGTTGAGTGCACTGGTGTTCGATGCCAACGGTCCCGAGGGGGCGCAGTCCGTCAACGATGGCGATCCGAGTCAACAATGGGCTCGCGACTTTCTTCGGCAGAGCGCCGTAATCCTGGAGGCGATTGGTGATCAACTAAGTCTCTCGACATCGTTGAGGGCCAAGGCGCGATTGTGGAGTCGACGACACCGTCGGCTGCTCGCAGATTCACTGGATCTTGTTGTGCCGGCTATCGACGAGTCGAGGCCAATTCTCGGTCTCGTCGCCCGTCAACTCGATCGTGCCCTCACCTTGACAGGCGAGATTTCTGCGACCAGTTCACGCGTCGTATTGCCAGGACTCAATCGAGAAAGGGGGAACTTGGACGAGACTGTCCGACGCCGGCTAAGCGGGCTGCGCCAGGTTCTTGCCACGGATTCCGAACTTCTCTTCCATGCTGGCCGCTTAGTCCTCGTATTAGTTGCCGGAACGTACGTCGCGCATGTCTTTGGACTCAAGAACGGGTACTGGGTTCCCATGACGGCGGCCGTCGTACTGCAGGGTGATTTCAGTGGCACGGTCCAGCGAGGGCTTGCCCGTCTGGCAGGAACTCTGATTGGTGCCGTCGTGGTGACTGAGTTGGCAGCTCTCGTCGTGCCAAGCCACGGAGTGCTGATAGTTGTGATCGTCTTGCTGACGTGGGGAACGTATGCAACCTATCGGGCCAATTACTTCCTCTACAGCATCTTCTTGACCTCAGACGTTGTCGCGATGTTTGCCATGATCGGGTCGCCGGTCGCGGCGACAGCACAGGAGAGGGCCCTTGCTACAGCAGTTGGAGGGGCGATCGCGATCGTCGTGTTTGTACTTTGGCCGACGTGGCGGAGACGTCTTCTGCCTGGTGCCTTGGCGGCGATGCTGAGAACTCAAGGCGCCTATGCGGCCGCGGTACTTCGTGCGTTTGATGTCTCACATGCGGATGAGCCCGCGGAGACGAGCGTCGAGGCGTTGCGGGTGCTGTCGGTGGGCGCACGTTCAGCTCGTCAACTCGCAGCCACCCTACTCGAGGGCATGTCGACTGAGCCAGGAACACAGCGTGCAGCCATTGCCACCGCCGGGGCTATCTTGTCCCAGGTGAACTTCTGTGCCTTGCTGGCGTTAGCGCTCAATGCTGAACTCCTGCATGAACATCAGTTCTTTACGGGGATGTGCGAGCTCGGCGACGCGGTTGAGGCTGTCGCCAACTACCAGGCTGACCGGTTAGCGGCAATCGGAGCACTCACTGATCCTATGATAGCAGATCAACCGCCGTTGCTTCCCTCGGATCTTGTCACATCGACTGAATTGTATCGACAGATTCTTGAACTGGTATCGAGTTTTCACGCCCTTGATGGGCTGATTGAGGAGTACGAGATGGCGGCACTTACGGTCTGATGCCTCGGGATCTGGCGATGTCAGACGAGCGGTTTGTTTGCACGAGCGTGTCGGAGTTGATGATAGGCGGCGGAGTCAGGAGTCTCGTCCACCAGGTGGGGAGAGGGCCTTTGGTGTTGTGTAGCGATACGTGTGCGTAGTTGTTCCGGCGGCGTCGTTCACCAATTTCACCGCCCGTGGACACAATTGCACGGCTGGGATATCGCGACCAGTGAAGCGACGACAGACATGTGTCTGATCAGCGTTGGTTAGTGATGACTGGGGTTAGTTAGCGCTTGAAACTCCAACGGGAGGGCATGTAGTTGGCATAGGGGTTCAGGGGATTCCACCCAGTAAGGCTCTTACGAACTACTGCCACCTCGTAGTCGCCGACCGTCCACCACAGGCCCGCAACCTGGCGGCTCTGATAGTTTTCTACCTGGTAGAGCTTGGAGAGTCCGGGTTGGTCATAGGCATCGTTGAGTAGCTGCTGCTCAGTGGGGTTGTAGTACCCCCCACCCCAGTAGTTACCCTTGGCGAATTCGACACCCGCAGTTGGGACGAGAACGTACTGTCCAAAGTCCTCCTGAGCACCATAGAGGGCGATTCCCCAGTTGCACGGCCCGGGAGGGCAAACGCCCGCAGTTGAGTACATCGTGTCTTGGGGCTGAGGGTTGAGCTGAATTGTGATTCCTGCTGCCCGAGCCGCGCTCGCAAAAGCTTGGGCTTGTGCCGCGAGTGAGGTGCTCGGTGTCGCATACATCATCGATATGCGCAGCGGTGCACCCTTGGGAATTCCAGGTCCACAATGTCCGGGGCCAGTACCTGGACTCACACAGGTAGACATTGTCGAAGAGATCTTCCAACCATGGCTGACCAGCAGTGAGCGAGCTTGAGCAATTGAATAGGGGTAGGGATCATGGTGTAAGGCAGGCGAAACGTAGGTCGACCCAGGGTACAGCGGTGCTGCTCCGTAGTCGAGCATCCCAAAGCCGTGAAGTGTGGTCGAGAGGTAGAGCTTTTCATTGACTAGATGTTGGAGTGCTTGACGCAGGTAGAGTTGATCTACCAGGTGACGATAGGGGCCGGTATAACCGAGTTCAGCGATGTTGTCGTAAAAGACTTTCCAGGGTTGCACGTTGAACCCATGGGTTTGAAAGTAGCGGGTGAGTCCGAGATCTGAGGTCGGGAGATACCCAAAGTCAATCAGTCCAGATCGCAGGGCGTCGAGCTCTGCAGTTGCGGAGGTGAAGGAGTAGATTTGGTAGCCAGCAAGCTTTGGTTTTCCGGCACCGGTATAGCGCGGGTTGGCTCGGAAGACTGCGTGATAGGTAGTCGGGTCGAAGCTCGTCAGCGTCCACGGCCCATCGACCACCTTCCAGAGAGGGTTGGTCGCATAGGTACTCAGCTGTGCCGACTCTTTATACAAGAAGTCGAGTACCTTGGTGGCCCCGCCTGGTGTTGAAGCAGCATTGGTGCTACGACAGTTCAGACACGTCCGATCCCAACTCTGGACTGGTAGTGGGTAGATCCAAGTGAGCTGGTTTCCAGTGAACCATACCGGGTTATAGGCGTGATTGAGGTGAAGGGTAAACTGGTATCGGCCCTGGTAGGAGATGCTTTTTATGTCATTAGGCATGCGACCAGGCAGATAAGGTGCGTAGTCACCATTCTTTGCGCCCGCAGCTTCGAGCTCGAAGAAGAACCGAATGTCTTTTGTGGTGACGGGAACGCCATCCGACCAGGTGTAGTTGTGCCGTAGGTTGATCGTCACGGAGGTATCTCCGTTGGAGTAGATCGGTGGCGTCCCGATCGAAAGGGCGTAGTTGATGCCGGTAGTCCCTGCGCCACCAACGTAGTAGAGAGGTCGGAAGAGCCCGTTGGAGACGTTGGAGTCGTAGTTCTCGTAGTTGGCCTCGTTCTCGAGCGGGAGGATCCAACTGAATTGGTCACCAGGACCAAGTGCGTACGAGGCAACCCCGCCGGTGCGCGGCGTTGGCGATGCAGTTGAGGTCGAGCTGGCACAGCTGGCTAGCAGCAACCCCGCTGTCGCGATGCCAGCTACCACTGAAAATCGTCGTCGTCGCCGAAGAAGACCCCGATCACGGGGCAGCGAATTTTCGCTGTCAATGCGAGCATTGTTCGGCAACCCGGACGGGTTAGGCACATTTGTCATTGTTGACGTCCCTCCGCTAGTACTAACTAGATCAGGTTCAACAGGTCTTTCTCAGCCCGACATCGTCGAGCACCCTGCGTCACTGCCCACCACTGTAGCACGAGGTCCCCAAGATGTCGGCCGTAGTGGCAATCGCTTGGTGCAGACGCGCTAGGTAATGGCGGTAGGAATCGGAGTGTCGGGGTGTTCTAATGACTAGAGATTCACGGGTTTGTCGCTTGGCGAGTGCCCCTGGGCTTGGAGGTAGCGTTGACGGACGCTTTTTGGTATCGGCCCTCTCTGTGGCACCGCTATGCCGTTGGCACTCGCCCAGTGTCGAATAGCAGCGGGTGAAGCCGGAGTCAGGGTAGCGCGTTCGGCAAGGTTGGGCACTTCGAGGGAGAGGTAGTACGCTGCGCTGAGGTAGCGATAGGTCCACTCTTCGGCCAGCTTCCTCGTCTCACAGAACACCACTGGCACCTCTGGCCAGCGTATTGCGTAGTCAGCGATCGCGTCAAGGATGAGGGCGGGGCGCAGGTAGCTGGATTGCAAGATCGCCGAGTAGCGTGCCTCCACCACAATGGCTGCACGGGGGAGGGCGGCAAGTTGTCCTATGGCATAGCGGAGCCGATTGTCGTTGATGCTACTCAGGAGGTCATCCATCGTTTTTCGCTCGACGGCGGCGTAGAGTGCACCGTCTCGGTAGACGCCATAGTCGCCGCAGGGTAATGCGGCTCGCTCAGTGATTACGGATCGATTGGAGAAGCGATATGGATAGTGCTCACGAGTGTCGATGGTGATCGGGACCTCGACGAGGTTATGGGCCCTGGCTCGAGGGACCGATCCCTTGGGTCGCGCTTGACGCAGGGTTCTCGCAGACTGCCAGAAGATCATATCTCGCCCCCGTGCAGTGGTAAAGACGATCTGCGAGCGCTTCTCTCTGCCGCGGTCAACCACAATGTCAATCGCTGCCCCACGGCGGGTACACGCGAGAAGTGGTAGTGCTTCAACGAGCTCTGGGTCCTTGGGCCAAGCTGCGGTCGCAACGCGGTGACAATAGAGCGCCTTGGTGCGAGGCCAGGTGTCTGAGGTTTTGACCACGATCCCTCCCTCGATAGGAATCATTACGAGATAACCGAGGGCGGAGGCCGGGTCCGGGTTACGGGCAATGGCAAGGTAACGGATATCGTCCATGGGTTTGTTTCACCACTGTACCGAGCTGGCCGCGGCCGACCTAGGGTGATGCGGGGGTGGTACGCTGGGCGAGAAGTTGATAACGTGTCTGCTATATCCCGAGTTCAGCACTCGTGGACCAGCGGACAACTGTCGCATCAGCGATCGCAATGGAGAGTAGGAAGTCTGCGCTCTTCGGGATTGTCTGTAAATCATGACGCACGGTTCACTCGCGAGATTGCGATCTGAGTCGCTGCACATATGCCCCGGCAGCTGACCGAAGAAAGACCACGCCAATGCCACAGGCAAAGATCGCTGGTATATAGCGCCACGATCCGTGGACGTAGAGGCCGATAGAGACGCCCCCGGCGATCCATAGTGCGGCGATAATGCCGAGCACCAACGGGTTACCGCCCGGTCCTGGTGGACGTACGCCTCGTCGGCCAGTTTGTGCACCTGCCATGTGATTACCTTAGCACCCCGGCCGTTCATGCTATCGTTACACGATTCCGATACGCAAAGCTTGTGCCGATCTCGTCGAGGTTTGCGATCACCATCCTTGCCAAGCTCACAGTCGACAGCGCAGCTTGGTGAGCGCAATGCTGGTGAGGGTCGAGGAGCCGGTGTTCGAGTCGAGGACGAGATAGAGATTGTGTTGCCCAGTCACGGCGGCACCCACATCACTGGGTATGGTAGTCGTTGGGATGGTGCACCAATGCTTGGCGTGGGGGACAAGAAGGACACTTGGACCACCATTGCCGATGCTCACGAGATCGCCTGTTGTAGGGATCACGAGCGTAGTCTGGGCAAGGGCAGTGGAGGGTAGCCCGCTGAGCGATAGTGTGCTCGGTGCCGGAGTAGGGATGTCGGCCACGACCTCCCAGGACGCACCTCCGTTCGTGGAGCGGCGGAGGGGAAACTGCGACAGTGGATCGAGGAGGTAGCTGATCGCGCCCACGTCGAATAGCTCATTGGTTGAACAGGCATTGACCGAAGATGGCCAGGCTGGTTGGTCAAAGGTCTTGCCTTGACTTGTCGAATACAGGATTGCTTGAGCGGCGCCGTTCATCGCACAGCTGGAGGGGCCGACGGTCGGCGAGAACCGAACGCACGGGCCGGAGGCAGGACACAGCAGCCCCCCCTGAGTCCAATGGACTCCGTCGGTGGTGACCTCAGTGATGGGCTTGTGCTTGCGGAGCGTGAAGTACATGTGGATTGCGTGCGCAGTGGCGGTGAGGCCCGCAAAGTGCGCATTGGAAT
>JAJZXI010000096.1 GCA_021806545.1 Actinomycetes bacterium
AAGCAGTGGTGCGCCAGCCAATCGCGCATGCCAGCCGCATCAGCCCACTTGACAGCTGGTTCACTGGCAACGAGTTCGGGGTCTAGTGCTTTTACCGCCTCGCCAATTTCGATTAACCTCACGCGAACGGCGCCAAAAATGAGTCCGTCAGAGAGATCGCCACGAGCAATGTGGCTCCGGATTGCGTTAATCGCGTCAATAATGTCACTGAGGCGCTCGTCGTCATGACGCGAACTCACAGCGCGATGCCATCGCGTTCTATCTCTTCTTGGACGTGTGGTCGGAGGCTGTCTGAGGGGGCGGTACACCGAGAATCTCCGAAAGCTCCCTGCGCAGTGCTTCCAATGCAAATAGCCCTGTCCCTTTACCTACATCAACTACACTGTCCGGCCGGTCTTCACCCCGCGCAGCACTACCAAAGACACGGATATTGCTCGTGCCATGACGCGCCGCACAGTCCAATATTGCGTATCGACACTTGCTGAGCCGACGACCGAGCGGAGTGTCAGGGAGGCTGGGTGAGTAAACGCTCATCACTTCGTGAGCGCGACCGGCGACATCATCGCGTCCCGATTCCTGGGTCTTCTCCGGCAAGCTGTCCACACGCTTGGTCACGAGTTAATCGTAGCACCTTCTGCTTGTGGTCGGTTGCGAGTAACTCAGGAGAGCGGCCGCTCCCTATGCTCTCCACGAGGTCCAACAAGCTTGAGCGGCTCGGTTGGCAGAACCACTTGGACCAGATTGTTCGATCATCACGACGTTCGAGCCGACGGAGGGCGTGTGGTTGTCTGCTCTTATATCAGGGGCGGCGATTGGCAGATGCCAGGGAACGATGGTCGCGCTGTTGATCGAGCACTGCGCGCATCGGGCAACGTGGTACTGGTCACCTGGCGGTGCAACGCGGTGGCGTAAGCGGCCCAGGCTCAGGGTGCTGGGTCAAAGGTACCGTCACCTTTGGCGTGTTCGGCTCTGTACTGGGGCGGTGGCAGCGTCTTGTTCCGAGATAGGTCTGCGTTGGCCCCAAGGTAGCGAGCCATGCGCTCTGCCAAGATAGGATCACTCACCGCCAAGATGCGCAGTGCGAGGAGTCCAGCATTGGTGGCGTTGTTGATGCCAACCGTAGCGACGGGGACCCCGCGGGGCATCTGCACGATTGAGAGGAGTGAGTCGAGTCCCTCGAGCGTCGCCAGTTTGATGGGAACGCCGATGACGGGCAGGACGGTGGCCGACGCGATCATCCCCGGCAGGTGGGCTGCACCTCCGGCGCCCGCGATGATGACCCGGTATCCCCGGTCGTAGGCCTCACCGGCGAAGGCCAACATGTCGTGGGGAGTCCGATGGGCGGAGAGCACCTGCGCATCGACGCTGACCTCGAATTGGGCGCAGATCTCGATTGCCGGGACCATGACCGGATAATCCGAGTCTGAGCCCATGACGACGGCGATTGTTGCGGTCCTATCCACCGGAGACGATTCTATCGCGTGCTCGATGGGCGAGTTGCGAAGCCGCGGCTGCGCTCGTCGCGGTAGCGGTGACGTGGCCCACCTTGCGTCCCGCTCGTGGCGTCTTCCCGTAGAGATGCAGTCGCGTGTCAGGAACCGCCTGATAGTCGGCGATCGGGTTGAGCGGCCCGATCAGATTGACCATCGTCGCCGGCGTGTTGAAGTTGGTCGGTCCGAGCGGCAGCCCGGCTACGGCACGGAGGTGATTCTCGAACTGCGAGGTCGAGGCGGCCTCGATGGTGAGATGTCCGCTGTTGTGCACCCGTGGGGCGATCTCGTTGACATAGAGCTTGCCACCGACGACGAAGAACTCGACCGCAAGGACCCCAACGGCACCGAGCTCGCGAGCGATTGCTGTGGCGGTAGCCTGTGCGCGCTCGTCGATATCGCCGGTCATGGTCGCAGGCCACTGCACCTCGACGCAGATACCCTCGCGCTGGATGGTGCGTACTGGAGGATAGGTGGTGATGTCACCGTCGGCGGATGAGACGGTAAGGACCGCGAGTTCTCCCTCGACCTCGAGCAGCTCCTCGACTAACCAGTCAACGCTATCATCGGCGAGGGGTTCGAGCTCGGTCGCCTCGTTGATCCACCGAACGCCTCGCCCGTCGTAACCGCCGCTGATCGTCTTGGCGATGCAGGGCAGGTCAAAGACGGTGTCGCGGTTGAGCTTTGCAAACCGGGGTATGGGAAGTTTGAGGCGTCCAAAGAGTTCACGTTGGGCCAACTTGTTGGCTGCAACCTCCATCGTCTTGGCCGATGGCCGCAGGCAGACCCCGCGCTCCTCGAGCGCATGGAGCGTTGCAACCGGTGTGAGCTCGTGTTCGAAGGTGAGCACATCGACGCCGGAGGCGAACTGAGCGATGGATTCAAAGCTCAGGTCCCCGACGACGACGTTGGCCGCGCGGCCGAGAATGCCCTCATCGGTCTGCCTCACCAGAAAGCTCACCTCGATGTCGAGATCGAGAGCCGCCGAGAAGAGCATGCGGGCGAGCTGGCCGCCTCCGATGACGCCGATGCGTGGCGTCAACGTGACATCCCGGATGCTGCCCAACACGTCGGTTCAACGTCCACCAGAACCTGAGCTGCGCCTGTGCGCATGACCATCTGGCCCCCTTCGTTGTTAATCGGCACGTTCGAATCTAGCACCCTGGGATCTGCTAGCCTACAGGGAGGACTGGTTGAGAGGTCGGGGTTGGCGTGTATCTGATTGCCATGTCAATGGTTATTGTGAAGGCAGGCTCGCTGCTCGGGTACGTGGTCGATAACTGGCATGTCGATTGGTACGCCGTGGTCTTATGCGGTCTGCCGGTCGCCGCCTACTGGCGAGGGCATGTCCGGCGGATGCGTCAGCCGATGACGCCACAGATCCGCGCCGGCTACGAACGTCGAGCGCTCTTGATGCTGATCGCGAACGTCTTGATGGTGGTCGCCTTCTTCTCGCCGATCCCCGTGTGGGCGATGGTCTACCAGTGGGTGCACATGATCTGGCATCTCGATCTGATGGTCTTTGCGCCCCCGTTCTTGATCATGGCGGACCCTTGGTCGGAGATGGCAGATGGTGTCCCGGCTCCGGTCATGGCGTGGCTGCGGGCGCGTTATCGTGCGCTCGCTTCGCGGGGACGTATAGCCACGCTCGCGAGGGTGCTCAGCTCGCCATGGACCGCAATGGTGGCCTTTGACGCCGCGATGTGGATCTGGCACATCCCCGGGCCCTTCGACTGGGCGATGCAGTCCTCTGGGCGCATGGAGCTCATGATGTTCTCCTTCTTCTTCGCCGGCGTCTTCATGTGGTATGTCGCGATCGATCAGGGGAAGAACCGCTTCCACGAGAACGCGATTATGCGCTTTGCCCACATCGCGGCCGCCTCGATGTCATGCATGTTGCTCGCGATCCTGCTCGGACTCTCGTCGGGTGCCTGGTATTCGGCCTTCGACTGGGCGATGGGAACCTATCGAACGATGTCGCTGCTTGCTGATCAACAGATCGCGGCGGGCATCCTATGGGTTTTCGGAGCAGTGCCGTGGTTCATCGCCGGAGTGGTCGTGCTCCGCGATGCGCTCAACAATGAGGAGCGAGGTGAGGTCAACATCTCGGACACCTTCCGAAACTTCGTGCTACGAAGGGTGCGAGTGGCGAGCGCAGCTCGATCCTCCTCGATCATGGATGCCAACCGCGCGGACTCCTAACGACGACGTCTTGCTTCGCACCATTGTCAGGGGCGTGGGCCAGGGGGATGGGCGCCCATCGATGGCTCCCCGATGTTAGAACGAGACCCGGCTCAACGCGGGCAGTGCCTCCTTGGCGAGTTCGAGCGCCCGACGGTAGCGCTGGTGGTACTCGGACATGAAGGTGACATCGCCGGGCTCTACCAGGGTGCCGGCGGGCAAAGCCTCCTTGGGGAGAGCTAGCGTCAGGCGAGCTGCGCCGAGGGTGGTCGCCTCAGGGGTTGGTGACGCGATGACCGGCATCGTCGTGAGGGCTGCGAGGGCTCTGGCGACGATGCGATTCGAGGCGACCTTGCCGTCGAGCCCGATGGAGGCAATGGTGACGCCGCTGTCGTGCGCTATCGCCTCCACGAGGTCGGCAGCGGCACAGGCGATGCCAAGGAGGAGACCATGGACGATCTCGGCGCGCCCTGTGGTGCCACGGAGATCCGTGATCGCGCAGCGTCCCCCAAAGTCCCATACCGGTGCCCCGATCCCCGAGTGCGCCGGGACAACCGTCGGGATCGCTGAGGCGATGGCGGCACGTGCGACCGGTTCAGCCTCCCATGCGCCTCGCAGGAGGCCCTGATGCTCGAGCCAGGCGATGGCAGAACCGGCGTTCATCCAGAATGCCTCGATGCCAAAGGTAGCACTGCCCATCGTGGTGCCGGTGACAATCGGGAAGGTGCCAGAGGGACCACGCCGGGAGAATCGAGGGGCGGGCTCGGCAAGATCGATATCGGCGACGGCCGAGGTTCCCAGCGTGAGCTTCGCCTCGGGGCGCTGACCGGCGAGCGATGCCTGCTGGTCGGCGATGGTCGTGGTGATCGGGACTCGTCCGTGTGGGGCGAGGTACTCACCACGCTCATGGACCACCTCGACGATCGGTGCGAGCACGTCAGGGTTGAGCCCGACGAGCTCGAGGTCGGTGGCGCTCCATCGCATGCCGGTGGTGTCCACGAGGCCCGTCATCGCGGCGTTGGTTGCGTCGGTGCTAAAGACGGCTCCCGCGGAGAGGCCAAAGGTGAGCCAGGTGTCGATGGTGCCGACCACAAGATCCGGGTGTTGGTGACCGTACTCGTTGATGAGCCAGGCAAACTTGGTGGCCGACTGGTTGGGGGCAAGGGCGGCGCCCGCGCGGGCGAGCCCAAGGCACTGGCTCGCGGTTCGCAGGTCCTCCCAGCTGATCCCAGGGCCGATGGCGATCGGTCGGCTCCGCCGAAAGGCGACGGCGCTCGCGCGCTGGTTGGTGATGGCGAGGCGATGGTAGCTTCGCACCGCGCTGAGCTGGTCCAAGAGCTCCTTGGCCGTCTCGAGCATGTGCATCGGATCGAAGGTGACGAGCGTCGCTCCTTGGCGTTCGAGGTTGAGCTTGGCGGACAGGCTGGCCAGGATCGCCAGATCGTCACCGACCAGCGAGGCGCGCAAGGAGCTCGAGCCGACGTCGAGGACGGCTACACGCTCCATCTGAACCTCGCCCGGTTTGCGGCCGTCCCGCTCGTAAGCACGTGCTCGCTCACCATCGTGTCAAGGTGCTCGGGCTCGGCCATCGATGGCGCGGGTCTTCGCGATCGACATTGCAGGCATCAGGGTCCAGATGAGGTGGAGTCACCAGTGTACCGATGGTGACTCCACCGTGTCGATCGGCTCGCTCGTGTCGGGCGAGGCTCCTCGACGCCTCGCGGACTGACGAGAGCGCGCTGGGTCGAACCCCGGTGATGCGTACTGCGGTGTTGTTTTGGTTGCTCACCATCACCGAGACAAACTAGCCGGTTGTCAGGCGGTTCTGGGATCGCGCGGGTGTGTTGGTGGCGTCAAGGGCCAGCTCGGCTGGGTGGTGCGTCGAGGACGGAGTTCGTCGCTGTGGGCGAGAGATTATCGTGGGTTGTGAATCATGGGTAGGCGTGTAGTCGGTGTTGTCGTTTGGGTGGCGAGGGACTAGGATGGAGTTCGTCAGCTAGTTGGAGGAATTCTAAAGCTGGAGTCATTCTAAGAATGTCGAATGCTCCTGGGACGAAGGCCTCTGTAGTGCTGGTTGGCATCGTCGGAAGTTAGGGTGTTCGATCGCACCCTTGAGTGCGATCATGGTCAAGTGAGAGACAAAGGAGAACGTAATGGCGGAGCTAAAGACATCCAAGACGGCGGAGAACTTGAAGGAGGCGTTTGCCGGTGAGAGCCAGGCGAATCGACGGTACTTGTACTTCGCGCAGAAGGCAGATGTCGAAGGTTATCCAGACGTCGCTGCTCTTTTCCGGTCGGTAGCCGAAGGTGAGACCGGGCATGCATTCGGTCACTTTGACTTCCTTGCGGAGGTGGGCGATCCGGTCACTGGAGCCAAGGTTGGGGCGACGGAGGACAATCTTCGTTCGGCTATCGAGGGAGAGACCTACGAGTACACCGAGATGTATCCAGGGTTCGCCCGTACCGCTCGGGACGAAGGTTTTGACGAGATCGCCGAGTGGTTCGAGGTTCTCGCCCGGGCCGAGAAGAGCCATGCTGGTCGCTTCGGCCAGGGTCTCGAGTCGATCGCATAGCGTCGGCCGTAGGCGTTCGGGGCCCAGTAGCATCACTATGACTGCTGGGCCCCGAGTACCAAGGGTGACCAACCAAGACGGCACGCAGGCGCCTTGTCAGGGATAGCGAGTCCCTGGGAGCGACCGATTCGGTGTTGGCCCTGGGCTAGCAGCGAAGTGCTCTTGACGCCAGAGCCATCCAGGGGTAGTCACGGGTGCGATACCTACCGGGCTGGCGATCGCCGTATCCCGATAGACCTTTTGACCAGGTGATCACCGGGCCAGATAGTGCTAGCCAACCGCTGTGTGCGACTCCTTCGCGGGGTTGAGAGTAGGGTGGAGGCGAATGGCGGTCGGGTTCATGGCCAATCGGTGCCGGACGGCCGATAAGGGATACCAGTTGAGACGTCCGGATCGACCGTGACGTCGCTCGATCAGCCGCGGGCCTTGGGGTAGCGCAAGTGCAGATGTTGTGTCGTAAAGAGAAAGCATTGCCGGTGAATCAACCGGAGGAAGCGAGGTAACTGAGCGTGACGACGACCTATGACCCAAGTGAACCCAAGTACTACGACGAGGTCGATCTGCGTGAAGAGCTCGGACGTGTCTTTGAGCTATGCCATGGCTGTCGCATGTGTTTTAATTACTGTGACTCATTCCCTACGCTGTTCAACTTCGTGGATACAAAGGATCAACAGCACGCCGATCTCAGCCCTGCCGAACAGGACGCGGTCGTCGATGCCTGCTTTGGCTGCAAGATTTGCTACGTGAAGTGTCCCTACATTCCACCACATGAATGGGCACTGGACTTCCCACGGCTGATGCTACGTGCCCAGGCGGTGCGTACGGCGAATCATCAGCGTGATCTGCGTACCCGAGCGACCGATCAGGTGCTTGCCCGTACCGACGTGGTTGGATCGCTCAACCAGTCGTTGTCGAGCCTCGTCAATCCGATCGTTTCGCGTCCCAACACACCGATCCGTCGGGTCATGGAGCAGGTGGTTGGCATCTCAAGTCAGCGGCTGCTTCCGACGTACTCCAAGGTGCGCTTTTCGCGGTGGTTCAAGGATCGACTGCCGCGCTTCATCCCGAAGCCGAGGGCCGAGGCTGCCATCTTTCCGACCTGTTTCATCGAGTACATGGCGCCCGAGATCGGAGCGGACGTCACGACCGTGTTCGAGAGCCAAGACATCGTCTGCTCGTTGCCCCAGGGCGTGAAGTGCTGTGGTGCCCCATGGCTGCATCAGGGCAATGTCGATGAGTTCACGCGCCAAGCGAGATCCAATCTCGAGCGTCTCGACGAGGTCGTGCGCCAGGGCAAGGATATCATCGTCTCACAGCCGACGTGCGCGTACGTGATCAAGCGCGATTATCCGGTCTACGTCCCCGGCGAGCAGGCCGATCGCGTAGCACAGCACACCTTCGATCCGAGTGAGTACCTCATGGTCCAGCTGCGCAAGGATCGCTCGATGAATCTTGGTTCGGTGACGACCGACGAGGAGGTCGTCTTCCACGCGGCCTGTCACACTCAAGCACAAAATGTCGGGCTCAAGGGCAGAGATCTGCTCAAGAAGCTCGGTGTCAAGGTCCGAGTGGTGGCCAAGTGCTCCGGCATCGACGGGACTTGGGGCTATCGAAGCGAGAATGGCGCCGCTTCCAAGCGCATGTCCGCAGCGCTCGCTGATCGGATAGCCAAGACCAAGGCGACGACCATCGTTGGCGACTGCCATCTCGCCAACACCGCCATCGATGAGGAGCTCGGTGTCCGAGTAGAGCACCCTGTTTCGTTGGCACGACGACTGATGGGCCTCGAGATTCAACCTCCCTTGAAAGGAAAATGACGATGCGAACACTGACTATTGATGACATTCTTGACCTTCGGGCCTACGAGAAGGTGCGCGCCCAGCTGCGCCAGGAGGTGATCGACCTCAAGCGTTTGCGCCGGGTGGCTCTCGGCTCGATGATATCGGTCGTCTTCGAGAACAAGACGACGATGCGTTTCCAGGTTCAAGAGATGGCGAGAGCCGAGCGCATGATGCGCGATGAGGATATCCAGGCCGAGCTCGACGTCTATAACGAGTTGATCCCGGCCAAGAACGAACTCGTCGCGACCCTCTTTGTCGAGCTCACCTCCAAGGCTGAGCTCGAGGAGTGGCTCCCCAAGCTTGCTGGTGTTGAGCGCAGCCTCCAGCTCGTGATGGGCACGGTGGTCGTTCCGGCAACGCTCGAGGCCTCGCACGAGGAGCAGCTCACCCGCTCCGATGTGACAGCGTCGGTTCATTACCTGCGGTTTGCGCTGCCAGAAGCGGTCGCCTCCACCTTCGTCGACCACGAGGCGCACCTCGTCGTCCATCACGCGGCCTATCAGGCGGACGCGGAGCTCGGCGGTGAGCTCAAGCGATCGCTGGCGGCCGATTGGCAAATGGGCTAACCACGCCGATAGGCTCTCATTGTCACAACGGCGACACGCACGGCCACGCTCTTGGGAGCGGTGCTCGGGCGGGTAAGCGGGATTGGGCCAGCGCCTTGGTGGTGCTGGGTCACACAGGAGGTAGGCGATGGAGTTCGAGTTCGATGAGGATCTGGCCCAGCTGCGCGATACGGTACGGCGTCTCGCTCGGGAGAAGGTGGCGCCGCGTGCGCGCGAGATCGATCTTTCCGGCGAATACCCAGAGGATCTGTTCGAACTCTTTGGGGCAACCGGCCTCTTTGGTCTATGCATCCCGGAGCAGTATCAGGGCTCTGGTGCGGGGATACTTGGCTTGACGATCGCCATCGAAGAGGTGGCGAAGTACTCCAATACCGCAGCGCTCATGTTGCTGCTCTCGCGGCTGCCAACCGGACCGGTGATGATCGCGGGATCCGAGGAGCAAAAGCAGCGATACCTGCCGGGAATCGCCCGTGGCGAGCAACGCGCGTCCTTTGGACTCTCGGAGGTAGGGGCTGGCTCTGACGTGGCTGGTATGCGCACCGTTGCGGTGCCGGACCCGGACGTCGAAGGCGGCTGGATTCTCTCGGGTTCCAAGTCCTGGATCTCCGGAGTCGCCCAGGCCGACTGGTACACCGTCTTTGCAAAGACGGGTGATCCAAGCTCGCGCCGCCATGATTCGATCACCGCGTTCATCGTGGATCGCAACCTCGCCGGCGTCTCGGTGCCACGGGTGGACAAGAAGATGGGGGTCAAGGGGGTCGACACCGGTGAGCTCTTGCTCGAATCCGTGCATGTGCCGGGCACCAATGTCATCGGTGAGGTTGGCGGCTTTCGACTCGCGATGCTTGGACTCAACTCGATGCGGCCGATCGTGGCGGCTCGCGGTCTCGGGTTGGCTGAGGGTGCGCTCATGTACGCCGTCAACTACGTCAAACAACGCGACGCCTTCGACCAGACGATCGCGGACTTCCAGGGCATTCAGTGGGAGATCGCCAAGATGGCCACCGAGATCGAGGCGGCAAGGCTGTTGACCTACCGGGCGGCGTGGATGGCGGATCGAGGGGAGTTCACTCGTGAGTTCGTCCCCTTCCTGTCGATGTCCAAGTACTACGCAACCGAGATGGCCGTTCGGGCGTCTTCGCTCGCGGTTCAGCTGCTGGGGGCGGCCGGCTACATGCAGGATCATCCGACTGAGATGTACTACCGGGATGCCAAGCAGCTCACCATCGTGGAGGGGACGACCCAGGTGCAGCTCGGTCTTATCGGACAGGGCGTGCTGCGCGGCGACCTCTGGTGGGATTGATCACCGGCTCGGTCCCTCGTCGTGTGGGATCAAAGCTTCGCCATTGCGCAAAGTGGATGCGTTCAAGAGCGCGCGGTGCCATTTAGACCATAGGGGCTCTCGGCTGTTGAGCTAATCCGAAGTTCCCCCCACCATGACAACCAATATCAGGCCCTACCAGGGGGTTTGCAAGTTGAGCCCTGCCTACAGATAGCCGAGAGTCGGAGAGACCCCAAGAAGCTCGAAGGCACGTTGTTGTAAGGG
>JAJZXI010000097.1 GCA_021806545.1 Actinomycetes bacterium
CCGGCATCATCGGCACACTGCAAGCAACCGAAGCGATCAAAATCATCCTCGGCATCGGGGAACCGCTCATCGGTCGCATCTTGACCTACGATGCGACAATTGAAGAGTTCCAAATCTATCGGCTCACCATCGACCCGAAGTGCGCGGCGGCTGGACACCGAGCCAAGGAGGAGCGGGCAGAAGCCCGTGACCTTGCTGACTCAGCCATCGACCTTGCACCGAGAAGAGCCCACCAGAACTCTTGACTCAGATGCGGTTCGAGCAACAAGTAGTATGACAGGGTGACCTCCAGACAGACAGACTCTGAAATCCCTATCGAACCGGTATATTCACCAGCAACCACCTCGGTCGACTATCAGCGCGACCTCGGTGATCCTGGTGTCTTTCCCTTTACCCGGGGCATCTATCCGGAGATGTATCGTCGCCGTGCATGGACGATGCGCCAGTACGCCGGTTTCGGAACGGCAGAGGCGACGAACCAGCGCTTCCATTTCCTGCTCGACAATGGACAGACGGGCCTCTCGTGCGCCTTTGATCTTCCAACACAGATGGGTTATGACGCAGATCATCCTCGAGCTGACGGAGAAGTTGGTCGCGTAGGTGTTGCCATCTCCTCAATCGAGGATATGCATCGGTTGCTCAAAGGGATTCCCCTCGACAAGGTCACGACCTCAATGACGATCAATGCAACAGCCTCCACCTTGCTGCTCCTCTACCAATTGGTAGCCGAAGAGACTGGCATCGACCCAGCCACCATCGGTGGAACGATTCAAAATGATATCTTGAAGGAGTACGCAGCTCGCGGTACCTACATCTACCCGCCCCGCCCGAGCATGCGCATCATTACAGACATCTTCAGCTACTGTCAACGCGAGTTGCCGCATTTTAACACCATCTCTATCTCTGGCTATCACATTCGGGAAGCCGGATCTACTGCCGTTCAAGAGCTGGCGTTTACGCTTGCAAATGGCATCGCCTACGTTGAAGCCGCACTCCAGGCTGGGCTTGCGGTCGATGACTTCGCCCCTCGTCTGAGCTTCTTCTGGAATGCTCACAACAACCTGTTCGAAGAGGTTGCCAAATTTCGGGCCGCGCGTCGCCTTTGGGCACATATCATGCGTGATCGCTTCAAGACAAATAATCCACGCTCGCAGCTCATGCGCTTCCATACCCAAACCGGTGGATCAACCCTCACTGCACAGCAACCAGAGGTCAATCTCATCCGTGTCTCCATCCAAGCGCTCGCTGCCGCCCTCGGGGGAACCCAGTCACTGCACACCAACGGGTACGATGAAGCGCTGGGCTTGCCGACAGAGAAGGCGGCAAAGCTCGCTCTGCGGACCCAGCAGGTGATCGCCCACGAGACCGGTGTCACCGACACGGTCGATCCGCTAGCGGGCTCGTACTTTGTGGAGTCGCTCACTACATCCCTGGAGGAGCGAGCCAAGGCATACCTCGACGAGATCGATGCGCAAGGCGGCGCCGTCGCCGCCATTGAAGCTGGATACATCCAACAGGAGATCGAGCGCGCAGCCTACGCCTATACCAAAGCGGTCGATGCCGGCGACAAGGTCATCGTCGGCGTCAACCGATTCGTCGACCAACAAGAAATGAGTCCAGAGGTGTTTCCGATCGATCCGGCCCTCCAGCGTGAACAGTCCGAGAGGGTACAGGAGTTGCGCCGTCGCCGAGACCAAGGTGCCGTAGACCGTGCCTTGGACGAACTCAAAGTCGCGGCGGAGAGCTCGGCAAATATCTGCTATCCGATGAAGAGTGCTCTCGCCGCGCGCGCAACCCTTGGTGAGGTCAGCGACTGCCTGCGAGAGGTCTTCGGAACCTACACTCCTACTTGATTTCAATGTATTCTATGCTATACTAGTTGAGTACCGCACCAAGGAGGGGTATTATGGGTCAGGAGGGTCCGCGTCCAGAGTTACTGTCGGTTATCCGTTGGGAGGTGCCCCACGAACAGGAACGATGGTGGCCCATCACATCCGATTACGTTCAGCTCCTGTGGCTGCCCGTCCTCGGCCCGTCATCTATCGTTTTGCTTCAACGTCTCGATCTTCTGATTGGTACTGCATCGCGAGTCTGCATCAGATCTGAGGAGCTGGCCCAATCACTCGGACTCGGCCACACACCCACGCGAGGTTCGCTGCTGAACCGAAGCCTCGATCGCTGCCGTGACTTCCATGTCCTTCGGGAGCTGGTCCCCGGTCTTATCGAAGTGCCACGTGAACTCCCACCGTTGAGCAGTCGCCAGCTAAGACGACTGCCCGCAAGCCTCCAAGTCGTCGCGGCGACCCGACCAGAATTACACCGCTATCGAACTATTGCCGACCGTGAAGGGCGACAGCACCAACTGAGCGCCACCCTCGCAAGCCTTGGCGCAGAGGACGATGAGATCGTCGACCAGCTCGTTCGCCTCGGCTACGCTCCTCCTAGCCATCCAGGTCCTGGAGCCATCGAACAAAGGTCAGCACACCAAACCCGGTAGCACCGGCTCGCACCCATCCTCGATCACCCTCGGCTCGCGACGGGCCCGCGATGTCGAGATGAGCCCAACGCACGTCCGGTACGAAGCGCTGCAGCAAGAGCGCAGCTGTGATCGCACCCGCACCGCGCTTTCCGATATTTTTCATATCAGCTACCTCCGAAGCGATGAGTTTCTCATAGCTCTTTGGGAGGGGAAGCTGCCAGTTGGGTTCGGCAGCACGCGCACCTGCAGCGTGGAGCGCGTGAATAAGACCTTCGTCACTGCCCATCAATCCCGCAACCTCGTCCCCGAGCGCTACCACGCATGCACCAGTCAAGGTAGCGATATCCACGATCTCCTGGTTGCCATCCTCGAGAGCCAATGTGAGGCCATCTGCAAGAACCAGGCGCCCCTCTGCATCGGTATTGAGCACCTCGATCGTGCGACCCGAGCGGGTGACCAGCACATCGCCTGGTTTCTGAGCGCTGCCTGAGGGCATATTTTCCGTCATCATCAGGTAGCCATTGACCTCATGGGTAACTCCGAGTGCCCGGAGCGTCGACATCGCCGCCAGAACGGCCGCCGCACCGCCCATGTCGGTCTTCATCGCCATCATGCCCTCGCCCGATTTCAACGAGAGCCCTCCCGAGTCAAACGTGATACCCTTACCAACCAACCCCACTGTTCGACCTGATGTCTGTTCAGGCCTATATGTGAGTTTGATGGCCCTCGGAGGCTCCGCGGAGCCGCGAGCCACACCAAGGAGCCCTCCGAGATGCTCTCGTTCACACGCCTGCTCATCCCAGATACGAATCTCGAGTCCAGACTGCTCCGCGACTTTACCTGCAATGCGTGCGAAGTCCACCGGTGTCAGGCGCGACGGTGGTTCATTGATGAGATCGCGTGCAAGCGCCACGGCCTCAGCCAGCACCGACGCGCGTGCAAGTGCGGCTTCGCCGGCGGCTCCGCCAACAACCTGAACTCGCTCACAGACATACGAGTCGGCATCCTCCTTGGTTCGGTACGCATCGAACCGATACCCCGCAAGCAACATGCCAAGGAATAACTCCTCAAGTTGTTGTTCTCCGAGGTCAGCAAGCAAGAGCGCGGCACTCGCAAAGCGGGCCCGCGATAGCTCATCGACAATCGCTGCACCGAGACTTCTGAGTTGTTCGACAGTTGGGTCAGGTGCGATACCGAACTCGTAGGCGATGTCACCATCATGCAATACCGCGCGCATCTTGGTCGAATGCTCGCCAGGCTGAATTCGTACGACGGGTGTCTGTAAACCGGTTGCGCCTGTGATCGTCACCGATGTCTTAAGACCCACACTTGCCTCCTCCTGAAGTCCGATGTTGGAACAACTATCTCCCAGTACCCTATTCGGCGCGATGAGCGCCGCGCGCTGCCAATGAAGTGCCCTCACTCCACCGAGCCAGAGTCCACAGTAGGTCAGACAGTCGATTGAGATAGATCTGGACGAGTGAGTCGGGCGCATCCCGAACAAAGGCGATACTTTGGCGCTCAGCTCGTCTCACTACGGTTCGCGCGACATCGAGAAAGGCTGCGGTGACCTCCTCTCCTGGGACAACGAACTCCTTGGGAGGTGCGAAACGTGTCGAAATCTCATCGATCAACTCCTCAAGATGCGTCACCATCGATGCCGAGACCAGGGTAGTTCCCGGCTTGAGATGGTCTCGCTTCTCAGGCTGTGTCGCCACCTCGGCCATCAAGATCCACAGATCTAACTCGATATCACGACAGATCAATGCAATTTCCGTCGATGCGTGCGCCCGCGCAACACCCAGACATGCCTGGGCCTCATCAACAGCCCCATTGAGTTCAATCTGCGGTGAGTCCTTGCCTACCCTACCTCCGTAAAGCAACCCTGTCGTGCCGTTATCGCCTGTCTTGGTATAGATCTTCACAACATCACTCCTCGAAAGCCCCCTGCCCTAGCTACTAGCCTATTAGTCATGCTTGACTATGCCCGGTTCGTCCAAGAGCAGGTCGTCATCTTCGACGGGGCGACCGGCACCAACCTACAGCTCAAAGAGCTCACCGCCGACGACTTTGGCGGCGAGCATCTAGAGGGCTGTAACGAGATACTGGTGCGCACGAGACCTGAGATCATTCGTGAACTCCATGCATCCTTTCTCGAGGTCGGTGTAGACGTGATCGAGACTGACACCTTCGGCTCCCTCGCACCTGTTCTCAACGAGTACGGCCTCGCAGCCGAAGCGCGTGAGCTGAATGAAACAGCGGCGCGTCTCGCAGTTGGAGTCGCTCGGGAATATACGACATCGAGCCAGCCACGTTACGTTGCTGGTAGCATGGGTCCAGGTACAAAACTTCCCACTCTCGGTCAGATCGAGTTCCAGACTCTTGTTGACGCCTACTACGACCAGGCATCAGGGTTGATAGCCGGAGGCGTTGACCTTCTGGTGATTGAGACCGTCTACGACATTCTTTCCGCCAAGGCGGCCATGCTCGGAGCCCGTCGAGCAATGAAAGCCGAACATCGTGAACTTCCCATCCAGCTCCAGGTCACGATCGAACTCACGGGCCGTATGCTCCCAGGTACCGAGATCGGGGCGGCTCTTACATCGCTCGCGGCACTCAGGCCAACTGTCTTCGGTATCAACTGTGCGACCGGCCCTACCGAAATGAGCGAACACCTGCGTTACCTTGCCGAGCGCAGTCCGGTACCTATCTCCTGCCTACCCAACGCAGGGCTCCCCTCGGTTCAGGATGGCCGCATGCATTACGATCTGACTCCAGAGCAGCTAGCAGCATCTTTGAAGCGCTTCGTCCTCGATTTTGGCGTGAACGTCATCGGTGGATGTTGCGGTACCACCCCCGCCCACTTGAGAGCCGTCGTGGATGCGTGCCGTGACCTCCAGCCACAACAACGAAATCCCTCGTTCGAGCCTGAGGTGGCTTCTCTGTATTCTCCCGTGTCACTGCATCAAGATACTTCACTCCTCAACGTCGGCGAGCGAACCAACGCTAACGGGTCGAAGCGATTTCGTGAAGCGCTGCTTGCACATGACTTTGACACCTGCATCGCTATGGCTCAGGAGCAGGTCCGTGACGGCGCTCATCTCATCGATGTCTGCGTGGACTATACCGGCGAGAACGGTGTCCAAAACATGCACGAGCTTGCCTCACGTCTCGCAACAGCCTCTACTCTCCCAGTCATGATTGACTCCACCGAGGCGGAGGTCGTCGAAGAGGCACTGATGCACCTCGGGGGGCGGAGCATCCTGAACTCCGTGAACTTGGAGGAGGGAGATGCTCCCAACTCCCGCCTCGATAAATTCCTTACGCTAGCCAAACTGCATGGCGCAGCGGTAGTCGCAACGTGCATCGACGAAGACGGCCAGGCCCGTACACCCGAATGGAAGCTCAAGGCCGCTACCGCTATTGCCAAGGTGGCGACCGAACGCTACGGACTTGCGCTGAGCGATATCATCTTTGACCCTCTTGTGCTGCCTATCACCACCGGTATGGAGGAGTCACGTCTTGACGGCAAAGCAACCATAGAAGGTATTCGCCTCATCCACCAAGCTTTTCCAGAATCGCAAACAATTATTGGACTTTCCAATATCTCCTTCGGGCTCAATCCGGCTGCACGAGAAGTGTTGAACTCAGTTTTCCTCGAAGAGTGTCGTTTGAGTGGGCTAAGCATGGCTATCCTGCATCCATCCAAGATTCTGCCCCTCTCCAAAATTCCAGAAGATATCAAGAACGTATGCCTTGACCTCATCTACGACCGCCGCAACTCTACCTACGATCCGCTCTCGCGCTTGATTGAACTGTTTGAATCCTCGGAAAGTCTCCGCGAGACCGGTCCCGCCCTCGAAACATTGCCCGTCGATGCACGGCTATATCGCCGTATCGTCGATGGCAATCGAGTGGGCCTGGAAGCCGACCTCCAAGAGGCCATTGACAACGGATCAAGTCCACTCGCTATCGTCAATGAAATCCTCTTGTCAGCTATGGCGGAGGTAGGCGACCTCTTCGGCTCAGGTCAGATGCAACTACCGTTCGTACTATCGTCAGCGGAGACGATGAAGCAAGCGGTAGCGTTCCTTGAGCCGCTCATGGATCGCACCGAAAAGAGCAATCGAGGCACCATCGTGCTCGCTACCGTCAAGGGTGACGTCCATGACATCGGAAAGAACCTCGTCGACATCATTCTTACCAACAACGGCTTCACGGTGCACAACCTGGGAATCAAGGTGGCGGTAAACGAACTGATTGACAAGGCCCTGGAAACCAAAGCCGACGCAATTGGCATGAGCGGCCTACTCGTCAAGTCCACTCTGGTCATGAGAGACAACCTCCTAGAACTCAATGATCGAGGGCTCGCTCACATTCCCGTAATTCTTGGCGGCGCAGCACTAACCCGATCGTTCGTTGAACGGGATCTACGCGAAGTATACGAAGGCCGCGTCTTTTATGGAAAAGATGCCTTCGAGGGATTAGATGTTCTCGACAGGCTCGTTCGCATTTCCCAAGGAGAACTTGTCGACGATGAATTTGGTCGTACCATCAGAGCGTCATCAGTCAGACGGATGCGGACTGAACTCACTGATGGGGCTACGGAGCGGACCGCACGCTCCGAGCAAGTCGATTACAACAACCCGATATATCAGCCACCCTTCCTGGGAACCGAAGTAATCAAGGGAATCCCGACTGAAGAGATCGCTCTATATCTCAATGAAACTGCCCTATTCCGCCACCAATGGGGGTATCGCCCTCACGAGGGTGAAAGTGATGCTGAGTTCAAGACTCGCATACGACAACAGCTCGCGATTGAACTTGAGCATGCCCAGATCAACCAGATACTTATTCCGCAAGTCGTCTACGGATACTTCCCTTGTTATTCCGACCAAAACGATCTAATCGTGCTAGACCCAAACGATCTTAACCGAGAACTTACCAGGTTCCATTTCCCCCGACAGACTCAGCCGCCGCACCTGTGCATCGCCGACTTCTTTCGCCCAAAGCTCAGCGGGGAGATAGACTATGTTGCCTTTCATGTGGTTACCATGGGCCATCGCGTTAGTGAGATAGCCCAGCAGTATTTTCATGAGAACAGGTATCGCGATTATCTCCATCTGCATGGCCTCGGAGTCGAGATGACCGAAGCTCTGGCCGAACTCTGGCATGCACGAATCCGTGACGAGTGGGGTTTTGGCAACGAGGACGGGCCAACGCTATCCGGACTTTTCAAACAAGCTTATCGAGGTGGGCGTTACTCCTGGGGATATCCAGCGTGTCCCAATCTCGAGGACAATGAACGCGTGGTCGCCCTTCTCAACGCCTCACGGATCGGCGTGAGAGTTTCAGAGAACTTTCAACTCGAGCCGGAGCAGACTACAACCGCAATTATCGCCCATCACCCGATGGCAAAATACTTCATTGCCTAAATAAACACGAGGCTGAAAGTAGCAGACGTTCCGCAGCTTAACAAGGCGCAATAACTGAACTCGCCGGTCACAGTGACCCTACTACGAGAGAACTAACAGTTCTCTTGGTGCTTCGTTCAGCGAGTGTACCCCTTCCCCATCAAGGTATACAATGTCCTCAATGCGTGCCCCCATCCGACCCGGAATGTAGATTCCCGGTTCGATAGAGAAGACAGTTCCTGCTTCCAAAGGCAACTGATTTTCTCCTGACAAATAGGGGTCTTCGTGCTCGTCAAGACCGATACCATGGCCAAGTCGATGCATGAAATACTCGCCGTAACCACCCTCGGCAATCACACTTCTCGCAACCAGATCAGCATCTCTACCTGACATACCAACGCGAATAGTCGCCCTGGCTTCGCTCTGGGCCTGCGAAAGAACGTCATAGAGGGCAGTAAAACCCGGAGGCACCTCACCGACAGCAAAAGTGCGCGTAATATCGGAACAGTAACCCGGCTCACCATCAATCGACAACGTGCCCCCGAAATCCAGTACCAGGGCATCCTCGGGCATAATCGTTCGCATCGTTGGCTCATGATGCGGTGACGCAGAGTTGGGACCACTCCCAACGATCGTAAAGTTAACTTTGCTGTGGCCCTCCTCCAGTAACGCTTCACCAATCTCCTTAGCGACAACTCGCTCGGGACGACGAGCAACTTGAATCTCCCCACGAAGCAATCGCTCAGCAACGCGATCGGCCGCGCCAGCAGCCGCTCTAAGGAGCTGTAACTCAATGGCATCCTTGCGCTGGCGCAGCGGACTCAACAGAGACGTTCCTGAAATAAAGTGAACCCGTGGAACGCGCTCCATCAGTGGCAGGAGCCAACCCGCCAACCATCGATCATCAACCGCCACACAACGAGCTCCGCCGATCATCGAGGCAAGAATCGCGAACGGATCCTCGCCGTCAGCCCATGGAATCAACTCAAGTCCATCAAGCTTGCGGACCCGAGGCGCCTCCAATTTCGGAATCACAAGGCGTGTACTGCCGGCCGCGTCGACATAGAGACAGGTGATCCTTTCCAATGGCATCGCCTCATATCCAATAAGCCAAGGCAACTCACGGCCAAGCGTGATCAGTAACGCATCAACCCCGGACGCTTCGAGTTGCCTGCTCACCTTCATCTGACGCTCACGATAGGCAGCCTCAAACTCGCTCCGCTCGATCACGCGAGGGCCCCGGCAGCTGCGTCGGATCCCTGACGAGCATGGTAGGAAGATCTTGCGAGCGGCGATGCTTCCACATAGCGAAAACCGAGACTCATCGCGTAGTCTCGCAGCTCTCTAAACTCGTCGGGATGATAGTACCTCGATACAGGCAGATGATGGCGGGTCGGTCGAAGGTACTGCCCCACCGTAAGGATGTCGACGCCCACTGACCGGATGTCCCTCATCACAGACTTTAGCTCAGCAATGGACTCTCCCATGCCCACGATCAAGCCTGACTTGGTCGTCAGCCCAAAATCCTTGGCCCGTGCCAAGACCGTTAGCGAGCGTACATAATTTGCCGAAGGGCGGACTGCTCGGTGGAGACGTAGAACCGTCTCAAGATTGTGATTGAGCACATCTGGTCGGGCCTGGAGCACCGTCTCCAAAGCCCCATGATCACCCTTGAAGTCCGGAATAAGAACCTCGATCGAACAACCACTGTTCAACTCCCGAATCTGCCGGATCGTCTCAGCGAATGCTTGTGCACCTCCATCGCTAAGATCATCTCTTGCCACAGCCGTCACCACTGCGAAGTTCAGTCCCAAAACAGAGACCGCTTCGGCGACATGTCGCGGCTCAGTGGGATCGAGTGGAAGTGGCTTTGACGTGTCAACAAGACAGAAACCACAGGCACGCGTACAACGCTCGCCATTGATCATAAACGTAGCGGTTCCATCCTTCCAGCACTCGTAGATATTCGGACAGCCAGCTTCCTCGCAAACCGTCACGAGGTTAAGGTCCTGCACGAGATGCTTGAGCGAACGGTATTCTTGCCCGAGATGTACTTCGCTTCGCAACCACTCGGGTTTGCGCGACACGTATGCAACAGCCGTATCAAACGCAAAGCCAGCCTTGACCAAGCGCTGGTTTAGCCTGGACGCTACGCTCGTGTCACCATGCAATTGCTCACCAGACACCGTCTCAACCTTATCGACAGCGTCGACCCCTTGATAATCGAGATCATCAAAGCAAAACGCC